>JANMCC010000297.1:0-29658 GCA_031360885.1 Burkholderiales bacterium
GTTGTACTTGGCGTAGGCCTCGCGCAGCATGTCGAGGCCGCCCTTCTGGTAATACCAGGCCTCGGCCTGCCACGGGTGCTGGTAGCCGAACACGAAGTCGCTGATGACGGCCAGGCCCGGATCCTTGCCGGAGAAGTAGCCAGGCCACGACGAGTGGCCCTGCAGCACGCCGGCGGTGACCGCGTCGAGCGTCTCGAACGGCCCGGTCACCGCGCCCGCGGCGAAGGGCGTGATCTCGAGCTTGCCGGCGCACAGCTTGTTGATGTGCGCGCACAGGTCCTCGAAGGCCTTGTACGTGAGCTCGGCCGAACTCCACATGGATTGCATCTTCCACTTGGTCGCTGTCTGCGCGGCGACGAGGGCCGGTGCGGCCACGGCGCCGACGGCGGCGGACTGGATGAATCTGCGTCGTTCCATGATGTCTCCGGTACTAGATATATTGATACCATATTAGAGTTCTTCGTCCGAAAGCATTCGGGTTTTCACGCCAGCGATGCGTACCGCCAAGCCCGCTCCACCCGCCGTCAAGAGCAGCCTTTCGGAGCAGGCCTTCGGCACGCTGGAGGAGATGATCGTGACGCTGAAGCTGCCGCCCGGCAGCCTCTGGTCGGAGGCCATGCTCAGCGAGTCGCTCGGCATCGGCCGCACTCCCGTGCGCGAGGCGATCCAGCGCCTCGCCGAGTACCACCTCGTGGTGATCATGCCGCGCCACGGCGTGCGCATCGCCGAGGTCAACGAGCAGGAGCAGCTGCTCGTGCTCGAGACCCGGCGCGAGCTCGAGAGGCTCATCGCCACCCGCGCCGCCCGGCGCGCTTCCGCAGAGGAGAAGCAGGCGATGTCGGCGATGGCCCAGGCGTTGCTCGCGGCCGGCAAGGCGGGCGACGTGGTGGAGATGCTTCGCCAGTATTTCCTGGCCAAGAAGTTCACCGCGCGCTGCGCCGGCAACCGCTTCACCGAGCAGGCGATCGCGCCGCTCTACACCCTGTCGCGCCGCTTCTACTACATGCACCACCAGGAGCTGAACGACCTCTCCGACGTGGCCGGCCTGCATGCCGGCCTGCTGCGTGCGATCGCCTCCGGCGACGAGGCCGCGGCGGCCGCGGCCTGCGAGCGCCAGATCGACTACGCGGCGGCGTTCGCCAAGCGCATCATCACCCACGGCTTCTGAGCGACCGGTCCGCTGCGACGGTTGGCGAACACGGGTTTGACGGTCCTGACATATCACAGATATAGTCCGTTTCATGCATCTCACCGAGCGACAGGTCGCCGACTTCCAGCGCGACGGCTGCGTCTTTCCGATCCGCGTCATGAGCGCCGCCGAAGCGGCCGGCTACCGCCGCAGGCTCGAGCAGCACGAGGCGATCGCCGGCGCGCCGCTGCAGGGCAACCTGCGGCACAAGACGCACCTGCTCTTCACCTGGGCCGACGAGCTCGTCCACCATCCGGCGATCCTCGACGCGGTGGCGGACGTGATCGGCCCCGACATCCTCTGCTGGACCACCAATTTCTTCATCAAGGAGCCGAGCAGCGCCGGCTTCGTGTCGTGGCACCAGGACTCGACCTACTGGGGGCTGGACCCGGCCGACGTCGTCACCGCCTGGGTCGCCTTCACCGACGCGACGCCGGAGAACGGCTACATGCAGTTCATCCCGGGCACGCACAAGGTGGACCAGCTGCCGCACCTCGACACCTTCCATCGCGACAACCTGCTTTCGCGCGGTCAGGAGATCGCGGTCGAGGTCGACAAGTCGAAGGCGGTCGGCATCGGCCTCGAGGCCGGCGAGATGTCGATCCACCACATCAAGCTGGTGCACGGCTCCGAGCCGAACCGCAGCCCCGACCGGCGGATCGGCTTCGCCATCCGCTACATCCCGACCTACGTCCGTCAGACCAAGGTTCGCGATTCGGCGATGCTGGTGCACGGCAGCGACACGTACCACCACTTCGACTACGAGCCGCGGCCGCGCGCCGACATGGACCCCGGCGCGCTCGCCGCGCACGCGGAGGCGGTGGAGCGGCAGGTGAGGGCGCTCTACCAGGGCACCGACAAGCACGAATTCCGCGCCTAAGCGGCGGCGCCACGACGCCGCCGTCGAGGAGACGACCATGACCCCCGAGCAGGTTCTCGCCATCCCGCCGCGCGTGCTGACGCAGGCGCAGCGCGAGTTCTATTTCAGCGAAGGCTACATCCTGCTCGAGGCGATCATCGGCGACGAGTGGGTGAGAAAGCTTCGCGACGCCACCGACGAGATGGTCGAGCGCAGCAGGAAGGCCGTCCGCTCCGACCTCATCTTCGATCTCGAGCCCGACCACCGGCCCGACGCGCCGCGGCTGCGCCGCGTGAGCAACCCGACCGAGCACCACCCGGTGTTCTGGCAGTACGTCAACGAGTCGGTGCTGCCCGACGCGGTGGCCGACCTGGTCGGCCCCGACGTCAAGTTCCACCACTCCAAGCTGAACTTCAAGTGGAGCAAGGGCGGCGAAGAGGTGAAGTGGCACTACGACATCTCGTTCTGGCCGCACACCAACTACTCGCCGCTGACGATCGGCACCTACCTCTACGACTGCGGCATGAGTCAGGGACCGCTCGGCGTGATTCCCAAGAGCCACCGGATCGAGCCGATGCTGAGCCAGTACGACGACGCCGGCAAATGGGTCGGCTGCCTTTCGGCCGACGACGCGGCCGCGCTCGACCTGGACAAGGCGGTCTATCTCACCGGTCCGGCCGGCTCGCTGACGCTGCACAACTGCCGCACGATCCACGGCTCGCCGCGCAACGACTCCGACCTCGGCCGGCCGCTGCTGCTGTACACGCTGACCTCGGCCGACGCATTTCCCTACACGACCAATCCGATCAAGCCGGCGCACGACCAGATGCTCGTCCGCGGCAAGCGTGCCGCCTTCGCGCATCACGACCCGCGGCCCTGCCTGATCCCGCCCGATTGGTCGAAAGGCTACACCTCGATCTTCTCGCTGCAGCAGGAAGAAGAGCAGAGCGGCGCGATGATGTAGCCGTTCAGCCGGCGCCCGGAATGCTGCCCTTGAGCACGCTGCCCGGGTGAAAGCCGAGGGTCGCGAGCATCACGAGGTAGCCGACCACGTAGCCGAGGGCGATGGGCCAGCCGTGGCGCAGCCACTGCCCGACCGAGCGGCCCTCGGGGTACATGTTGGTCAGCGCCACGCCCGCCGAGGAACCGAACCAGATCATCGAGCCGCCGAAGCCGACGGCGTAGGCGAGGAACCCCCAGTCGTAGCCGCCCTGCTTGAGGGCAAGCGCGGTGAGCGGGATGTTGTCGAACACGGCCGAGAGAAAGCCGAGGCCGAGCGCCGTCTGCCAGGAAGCCAGGGGCAGCCGCTCGACCGGCATCATCGAGGCGCAGAGCACCAGCGACAGCAGGAAGATCGAGCCCTTGAAGGCGCCGGGCAGCAGCGACCAGTCGGGCGCGCGCAGCAGCGCGCACAGGCCGATCGCAAGGCAGACCGCCGCGCCGAGGAACGGAAAGTGGTCGCTGATGGCGGTGAAGCGGGTGTTGATCGTGATGTTGACGACAATCGCGGCGACCAGGATGAAGGCGACGATCGCCAACCGCACCGTATCGATCCGCACGCCGGCTTCGGCATCCTTCTGGATCGGCGAATGGCGCTGCTGCTGCAGCGCCGCCGGAATGCCGAACACCAGCAGCGCGGCGCCCGAGCCGATGAAGCCCTCCAGAACCTCGAGCGGCTGCACTCCCGCGATCCACATCATGGTCGTGGTCGTGTCGCCGACCACGCTGCCGGCGCCGCCGCCGTTCGAGGCGGCGACGATCGCGGCCAGGTAGCCGATGTGGACCTTGCCGCGAAACACGGTGTGCGCCACCGCGCCGCCGATCATCGCCGCGGCGATGTTGTCGAGGAAGCTCGACAGCACGAACACGAGGACCAGAAGGACGAAGCCGCCTTTCCAGTCGTCGGGCAGGTACTTCGGCAGGGCCGCCGGCACCTTGCTCTTCTCGAACAGGTCGGCGAGCAGGGCGAAGCCGAGCAGCAGCAGCAGCAGGTTGACCAGGATCACCCATTCGTGCTGCAGGTGCAAGGCGAACCCCGTCAGGCCCGGCCCGCTGCGGAACGGCGACCAGATGATCTTGTAGGCGGCGATGACGATCGCGCCGTTGAGGGCGATTCGCATCGTGTGCCGGTGAAAGAGAGCGACGCCGGCCAGCACCAGGGCGAACAGGATGAACTCGACCGGCACGTCGATGCCTCGTTTGGCCGCACGGCGCGGCGACGGCATTCTCGTGGCTGCACGCCGGGCGTCGCTCGGTATCGACCCCATGGACGGGAACGCCGCTTGTAGGCGCAGTCCTACTCCCGCTCCCGGAGTCGCGCAATTGCCGCTGGCAGTCGGCGTGCCTAGGATGCCCTCAGGCGCTGGCGACAGGCGCTGTCATACTGAATTCCAGGGATCCACGACGTGCCTCACGCCCTTCTGGTAGACGACGACGCCGACGCCGCCGAGACGATGGCGATGCTGATCGCCAGCGAAGGCTTCACCGTGGCTACCGCCGGCACCCTGCGCGACGCGCGCCGCCAGCTGGCGCTGCAAGAGCCGGACATCATCCTGCTCGACCTGATGTTGCCCGACGGCAGCGGCATGGAGCTGTTCGCCGACGCGAAGGCCTTGCCCAACGCCGAGCTGGTGCTGATCACCGGCCATGCCAGCCTCGACACCTCGATCCAGGCGTTTCGCCTGGGCGCCGCCGACTACCTGGTCAAGCCGATGAGCCTGAAGCAGCTCCAGGGCGTGCTCTCGCGCGTGACCAAGCCGTCGGCGCTGAAGGCGGCCGCTGGTGACCTGGGGACTCAGCTTGAGCGCGACGGCCATTTCGGCGCCCTCTGGGGCCGCTCGGCGCCGATGCGCCGCGTCTACGAGCAGATCGCCCGCGTCGCCGGCACCGCGGTGTCGGTGTTCATCACCGGCGAGAGCGGGAGCGGCAAGGAGATCGTCGCCCGCACCGTGCACGATCTGAGCCGCCGCCGCGCCGGTCCGTTCCTCGCCGTCAACTGCGGCGCGATCTCGCCGCACCTGATCGAGAGCGAGATCTTCGGCCATGAGAAGGGCAGCTTCACCGGCGCCGATCGCCAGCACCTGGGCTTCTTCGAGCGCACCAACGGCGGCACGCTGTTCCTCGACGAGGTCACCGAGATGCCGCTCGACCTGCAGGTCAAGCTGCTGCGCGTGCTCGAGACCGGCACCTTCATGCGCGTGGGCTCGACCCAGGTGCAGGAGACCGACGTGCGCCTGATCGCCGCGACCAACCGCGATCCGCTCCAGGCGGTGGCCAGCGGCAAGCTGCGCGAAGACCTGATGTACCGGCTGAACGTGTTCCCCATCCACCTGCCGCCGCTGCGCGATCGCGCCGAGGACGTCGGCCTCATCGCCCGCCATTTCCTCGAGCAGATCTGCGAGCGCGAGGGGTCGAAGAAGCGGTTCGCGCCCGAGGTGCTGGAACGGCTGGCCGAGCACCGCTGGGCGGGCAACGTGCGCGAGCTGCGCAACGTCGTCTACCGGGCCTACGTCATGACCGCCGGCGACACGATCGTCGACGACAACCTGCCGGGCGGCGCCGCCGCCCAGGCGGTGCCGCCCGGCCCGCCCACCCTGACCATCCGCGTCGGCACGCCGCTCGCCGAGGTGGAGCGCCAGCTCACCCTGGCGACGCTCGCCCATTTCGGGCGGCACAAGGAAAAGACCGCCGCCACCCTCGGCATCAGCCTGAAGACTCTGTACAACCGGCTGAAGGACTACGCCAGCGACGACGACCCGATCAGCGAGCCGGGCGCGCTCGACGAAGCGCGCTGAGCAGCCCTAGGCCACCCGGCTGACGGCCGAGCGCAGCAGCCGGGTCAGGCTTTCGGGCTCGAGCGGCTTCACCAGGAACGAATCGAAGCCGGCGGCGAGCGCCCGTTCCTGTTCGTCGCCGCTGGCGTAGCCGGTCACCGCGGCGAAGACCACGGGCGATCCGGCGAGCTTCTTGCGCAACGCGGCAACCAGGCGATAGCCGTCCATGCCCGGCAGGCCGATGTCGCAGAGCACGATCTGCGGGTTCGCTGCGGCCGCCTTGGCCAGCGCTTCCTCGGCGCTGCGAGCCGTGCTCACCTCGTTGCCCCAGAGCTCCATCTGCAGGCGCAGGCTCTCGAGCGCGTCGGCGTTGTCCTCGACGATCAGCACCCGGCAACTCTCGCCCAGGCGCAAGGGCGCTGCCGCCGGCAATGCGGCGGGCTCCTCCGCGAGCAGGGGCAGCCAGAGGATGAATTCCGAGCCCTTGCCGATGCCCTCGCTGAAGGCCTCGACGTCGCCGCCGTGCAGCTGGGCGATCCGCCGCGCAAGGGTCAGGCCGACGCCCATGCCGCCGAGCGAGCGGGCCAGGGTCTGGTCCTCCTGTGCGAACAGCTCGAACGCGTGCGGAAGGAAATCGGCGGCGATGCCCTGGCCCGAATCCCGAACCGACAGATGCACGGTCTTCGCCGCACGGCGCACGCCGATCGAGACCACGCCGGGCTCGAAGGTGAACTTGGCGGCATTGCCGATCAGGTTGGCGAGCGCCTGCGCCAGTCGGCCGGCGTCGCCGCGGACGAACAGGCGCTCGTCGGGAACGTCGACCTCGAGGCGGTGCTGTCCGGCGTTGAGCTTGTCGTGGCTCATCGCCACCGCCGCCTGGACGATGCCGTCGATCGAGATGCGCTCGCGCACCAGCGAGATCTGGCCCTGGGCGGCGCGGGTGACGTCGATCAGCTCCTCGACCAGCCGGCCGAGGCGGCCGACCTGGCGTTCCAGGATCTCGCGCAGCCGGACCAGGATCGGGTTGCTGTGCTCGAGCGTGCGCAGCACGCTGGCGGCGTTGGCGATCGGCGCCAGCGGATTGCGCAGCTCGTGCGACAGCATCGCCAGGAACTGGCCCTGGCGCCGCTCCGCCAGGCGCAGGGCCTGGGTCCGCTCGGCGAGGGTCTCCTCGAGCATCTTGCGTTCGTGGATCTCGACCGCGCTGCCGACGAAGCCCGAGGCGCTGCCGTCGGCGCCGCGCAGCACGATCCCGTTGTCGACGAACCAGCGGTATTCGCCGTCGTGGCGGCGCAGCCGCAAGTCGAGGGTGAACGGACGTTGCGCCTCGAAGCTGGTGGCGCGGATGCCGAGGCAACGCTCGAGATCCTCGGGATGGACGAGCCGGGTCCAGGCTTCGCCGGCCAGGGCGCTCGCGGCCATGCCGCTGTACATGGCCCAGGACGGGCTGAGCCAGTCGTTGCCCTGCGGCCGGGTCGCGCTCCAGCTCAGCGCCGGGGCGTTCGCCGCCACGGCCTCGAGGTAGGCGGCGGCTCCGGGGTCAGCGCCGCCGGCGTCGGCGGCGCGGTTCGCGGGGTGGCTGGTGTTGACTTCTTCTGCCACGTTCAGCGGGCTCTCCTACGGTAGCGACAGCATGTCGCCTACACCGCACGGGCAATCGGTGTGCCACGCGATTCGCGGGCCAGGCGCGAACGCGTGCGCTCAGCAGCCCGCAGGCTGCGGCGCCGCGACCCGGCGCCGGCGCTCCACCGAAGGCAGCTTCAGCAGCTGCCGGTACTTGGTGACCGTGCGTCGAGCCACCTGCAGCCCCTGGCGCACCAGCAGCCGGGCGATCTGCGCGTCGGAGAGCGGAGCGGTCGCGCTTTCGGCTTCGATCATGCCCTTGATCACGCCGCGGATCGCCGTCGCCGAGCAGGCGCCGCCGCTTGCCGTGGCCATCTCGCGCGAGAAGAAGTACTTGAGCTCGAACACGCCGACCGGCGTGGCCATGTACTTGTTGTTGGTGACGCGCGAGACGGTCGATTCGTGCAGCCCCAGCTCCTCGGCGATCTCGCGCAGGCCGAGCGGCTTCATCGCCATCGGCCCGAACTCGAGGAAGTGCTGCTGGCGCTTGAGGATGGCCTCGGCGACCATCAGGATCGTGGAGAAGCGCTGCTGCACGTTCTTCACCGTCCAGCGAGCTTCCTGGAGGTGCTGCGCCATCTCGGTGTTCTTGCCGTTGCGGTGCTCCTGGAACAGCGTCGCGTAGGCCTGGTTGAGCTTGACCTTGGGCACGATCGCGCGGTTCAGCGTCGCCGTCCAGCGGCCGCGGATCTTGCGCACCAGCACGTCGGGGGTGATGTACTGCGTGGTCGAGGAATCGACGCTCCAGCCGGGCCGCGGATTGAGGTGGCGGATCCGCTCGCACACCGCCTCGATCTCTGCCGGCGTCTTCTTCAGCAGGCGTGCGAGGCCGTTGACGTCGTGCTGGGCGAGGCGGTCGAGATGGTCGGTGACGATGCGCCGTGCCGCTTCGCGCTCGTCGCGGTCCTCGATGGTGTCGACCTGCAGCTGCAGGCACTCGGAGACGTTGCGCGCGCCGACGCCACAGGGATCGAGCGACTGCACGCGCTTCAGGGCGATCAGCATCTCTGCTTCATCGACTTCGGGCGGCATGCCGGGCGTCATCGCCACCTCGGCGAGCGGGGTGCGCAGGTAGCCGTCGTCGTCGAGCGACTCGACGATCGCGCAGGCGAGGGCGTGGTCGCGCTCGTCGAGCGGCAGCACGTTGATCTGGCTGTGCAGGTACTGGCGCAGATCGACCTCCGCGGCGATCAGGTCCAGCGCACTCAGGTCGCTTTCCGCGCCCTGGGTGCGAACGCTGCTCGACGACTGCTGCCAGCTGTCGCGCTCGTACGGCGAGTCGCCGACCGGCCCGAGCAGGCCGTCGGCCTCGCCTGCCTTCAGGTCGACCTCGATGCCGTCGGCGGCGCTCGCCGCCGGAACACCGTCGTGGCTCGGCTCCTCGACTTCGAGGAACGGATTGCGGCCCATCGCGTCGTGCACTTCCTGCGCGAAATCGAGCGATGAAAGCTGCAGCAGCCGCACCGCGTGCTGCAAGCGCGGCGTCACCGTGTGCTGCTGTTTCTGGGTCGTGCGCAGAGCGGGGTAGTTCATGGTTCGGGTCTCGAATCAGGGTCGTCTGTGCAGGCGCGCTGCTTGCCGGCGCCAGGGGCTGGATGGCTTCGATAACGCAACCGTCGTGCCATCGCTCCCGCAGTGCCCCATCGCATGCGGTTCCCCTCGTGGGGGCGCTGTCGGCGCGCGGCCGGCGTGGCGGCGAACGGGCTCGCGAGGGCATCGCTTGCGGCAACTTTTGCCGGAATCCGGCGTGGACGTGTCGATGACCGATCTCTTGCCCGAGCAAGCCGAAGTGCCCGCGCCACCGCCGCCCGCGGTGCCGCCCTTGCCGCCGGCACCGGGCAACCCGAACGGCGTGCCCCCGGCGATCGACGACCCGCGTCCGCCGGGCTCGCCGGGTCCGGTGCAGGAACCGCCGGGACCGCCGCCGCCGATCGTCGCCGCTGCATGAGCGCCGCGCCGCCGACCAGCCGGCGCGCGACCCGTCCGGCGGCCCCGCGCGGCCTCGTCGGACGAACAGCGCTACGCTGACCCGCCTCGACGCGCGCCGCCGCCCGGCCTGAGCGCGGCGGAGCGCCGCCTGCTCGCTTCCCGCGGCCACGGCAGAGGTCCCGGTCCGGGGCTTGCGTCCGGACTTCGAGGCCGCCTATACTCTACCTACCGGTCGGTAGGATTTGTTTTGCCCGATCGGTCGCTTCAAGTCCGCCGCAGGGCGACCCCTGCGCGCGTCAAGGAGACTCATCCCGTGGAAGAACAGCTCGTCCTGGTGGGCGACGAGGCCGGCGTTCGCACGCTGACCCTCAACCGCCCGAAGTCGCTCAACAGCTTCACGACCGGGATGCACGCGCAGCTCGCCGCGGCGCTCGGCGCGGCTGCGTCCGACCCCGCCGTCCGCTGCGTCGTGCTCACGGGCAGCGGCCGGGGCTTCTGCGCCGGCCAGGACCTGGCCGACCCGGCGGTCGCCCCGAATCTCGAGCCGGGCGGCACGCCCACCGACGTCGGCGCCACCGTCGAGCGCTTCTCCAAGCCGCTGGCGCTGCGCGTGCGGACGATGCCGGTGCCGGTGATCGCCGCGGTCAACGGCGTCGCCGCCGGCGCGGGCGCCAACCTCGCCCTGTGCTGCGACATGGTGATCGCCAGGCGCTCGGCGAGCTTCATCCAGGCTTTCGCCAAGATCGGCCTGGTGCCGGACTGCGGCGGCACCTGGCTCTTGCCGCGGCTGGTCGGGCGCGCGCAGGCGATCGGCCTGGCGATGCTCGGCGACAAGCTGCCGGCCGAAGACGCCGAGCGGCTCGGCCTGATCTGGAAGTGCGTCGACGACCTGGTGTTCGAGTCCGAGGTGCGGGCCGTGGCGCAGCGCATGGTGGCCATGCCGACGCGCGCCCTGGTGGCGGCGCGGGCCGCGATCGACGCCGCCCAGCAGCTCGACTTCGGCGCGGCCCTCAGCCACGAGGCGACGCTGCAGACCGAGCTCGGCGCGGCGCACGACTACCTCGAGGGCGTGGCCGCCTTCATGGCCAAGCGTCCGCCTGTGTTCTCCGACCGCTGAGCGCATGGACCGCACCGTGGCCCCGGCCGATCCTGCCGCCGTCGGCGCGCACATGTTCGCCGCCGACCGCGCCTCGCAAGGGCTGGGCATGAAGATCGCGAGCCTGGGCGAAGGCACCGCCACGCTGACCATGACCGTGCGCGGGGACATGCTCAACGGCCACGACATCTGCCATGGCGGCTTCATCACGACGCTCGCCGACTCGGCCTTCGCCTTCGCCTGCAACTCGCGCAACGTCGTCACCGTCGCCTCCGGCCTGACGGTCGATTTCCTCGCGCCCGCGCACGGCGGCGACGTGCTCACGGCCACGGCGACCGAGACCTCGCGCGCCGGCCGCACCGGCGTCTACGACATGGTCGTCACCAACCAGCACGGCGCACGCGTCGCCCTGGTTCGCGGCCGCTCGCACAGCCTGAACCGCAGCGTCCTGCCGAAGGAGGAGTCCGCATGACATCGAAGCGACCCTTGCCGGGCGAGCTCGAGCCGATCGAGCGCGCGAGCCGCGACGAGCTGCAGGCGCTGCAGCTCGAGCGGCTGCAATGGAGCCTGCAGCACGCCTACGCGAACGTCGAGCACTACCGCAAGGCGTTCGATGCCAAGGGCATCCATCCGGCCGACCTGAAGTCGCTCGCCGACCTGGCGAAGTTTCCGTTCACGGTCAAGAGCGACCTGCGCGACAACTATCCGTTCGGCCTGTTCGCGGTGCCGCGGGAGCGCGTTGCCCGGATCCACGCCTCGTCGGGCACGACCGGCAAGCCGACCGTCGTCGGCTACACGCTGAAGGACATCGACACCTGGGCCGACCTGGTGGCGCGCTCGATCCGCGCCGCCGGCGGCCGGCCGGGCGACATGGTGCACGTCGCCTACGGCTACGGCCTCTTCACCGGCGGCCTGGGCGCGCACTACGGCGCCGAGCGTGCCGGCTGCACCGTGATCCCGATGTCGGGCGGGCAGACCGAGAAGCAGGTGCAGCTCATCTGCGACCTGAAGCCGAACATCATCATGGTCACGCCCTCGTACATGCAGGTCCTCGTCGAGGAGCTGCGCCGCCAGGGCATCGATCCGCGCTCGACCAGCCTCGAGGTCGGCATCTTCGGCGCCGAGCCCTGGACCGAGGCGATGCGCCACGAGATCGAGAACAGCGCCGGCATCGACGCGGTCGACATCTACGGCCTCTCGGAAGTGATGGGCCCCGGCGTGGCAAGCGAATGCGTCGAGACCAAGGACGGCCCGGTGATCTGGGAAGACCATTTCTATCCCGAGATCATCGATCCCGAGACCGGCGAGGTGCTGCCCGACGGCGAGGAGGGCGAGCTCGTCTTCACCACCCTGACGAAGGAGGCGCTGCCGGTCGTCCGCTACCGCACGCGCGACCTGACCCGCCTCCTGCCGCCCACCGCGCGGGCGATGCGGCGCATGGGCAAGATCGTCGGCCGCAGCGACGACATGCTGATCATCCGCGGCGTCAACCTGTTCCCGACGCAGATCGAGGAGCTGGTTCTCAAGCACGGCCAGCTCTCCGGCCAGTACCAGCTCGTGGTCACGCGCGAAGGCAACCTCGACGACGTCGAGGTGCGCTGCGAGCTGCTGCCGGCGCATGCCGGGGTCGATCGCGCCGAAGTCGCGGCGGCCCTGCGCCAGCGCATCAAGACGCTGATCGGCATCACCACCGCTGTCAGCGTCGGCCCGCCGGACAGCGTCGAACGCACGCTGGTCGGCAAGGCGCGCCGCGTCCTCGACCAGCGACGCAAGTAATCCGAAGGACGAAACCATGTACACGCAAGCGATGGACACCATGGGCAAGGATCGCGAAGACGCGCCCAAGCCCGTACGTTCGGCCGAGGAAGCCGCGCATCAGGCGCGCTTCGACGAGCGCATCGACGCCGGCGAATTCATCGAGGCCAAGGACTGGATGCCGGAGAACTACCGCCGCACCCTGGTGCGGCAGATCAGCCAGCACGCCCACTCCGAGATCGTCGGCATGCTGCCCGAAGGCAACTGGATCAGCCGCGCGCCGACCTTGAAGCGAAAGGCCATCCTGCTGGCCAAGGTGCAGGACGAAGCCGGCCACGGCCTCTACCTGTACGCCGCCGCCGAGACGCTCGGCACCTCGCGCGACCAGCTGTTCGAGGCGCTGCACTCGGGCAAGGCCAAGTACAGCTCGATCTTCAACTACCCGACCCTGAGCTGGGCCGACATGGGCGTGATCGGCTGGCTGGTCGACGGTGCGGCGATCATGAACCAGGTGCCGCTCTGCCGCTGCTCGTTCGCGCCGTACGCGCGGGCGATGGTGCGCATCTGCCGCGAGGAGTCGTTCCACCAGCGCCAGGGCTTCGAGGCGCTGCTGACGATGATGAACCACGGTAGCGACGCGCAGAAGGCGATGGTGCAGGACGCGGTCGACCGCTGGTGGTGGCCGAGCCTGATGATGTTCGGCCCGCCCGACGCCGAGTCGCCGAATTCCGAGCAGTCGATGCGCTGGGGCATCAAGCGCATCAGCAACGACGACCTGCGGCAGAAGTTCGTCGACGCGACGGTCGAGCAGTCGAAGCTGCTCGGCGTGACCATGCCCGACCCGGACCTGCGCTGGAACGAAGAGCGGCAGAGCTACGACTTCGGCGCGATCGACTGGAAGGAGTTCTGGCAGGTGGTGGGCGGCGACGGCCCCTGCAACCGCGAGCGCCTGGCGGCGCGGGTCAAGGCCTGGGACGACGGCGCCTGGGTTCGCGACGCGGCGATGGCGCACGCGGCGAAGCAGAACATGAAGGAAGCAGCATGAGCGACGTCAAGCACGAGTGGCCTCTGTGGGAAGTGTTCGTCCGCAGCAAGGCGGGCCTCGACCACAAGCATTGCGGCAGCCTCCATGCCGCCGATCCGCAGATGGCGGTGCAGCTCGCCCGCGACGTTTACACGCGGCGCCAGGAAGGCACGAGCATCTGGGTGGTGCGCTCCGACCAGATCGTCGCCAGCGATCCGGGCGACAAGGCGGCGTTCTTCGATCCGATGGCCGACAAGGTCTACCGCCATCCCACCTTCTACGAGCTGCCGAAGTCGCTCGACCACATGTGATCGGCTCCGCGATGCAAGCCTCGATCCATGTTTCCCCCGCGCCCTCGGTGCAGTACCTGCTGCGCATCGGCGACACCTGCCTGATCCTCGCCCAGCGCCTGGCGGAATGGTGCGGCCATGCGCCGATGCTCGAGGAAGACATCGCCCTTTCCAACATGGCGCTCGACCTGGTCGGCCAGGCGAGGGCGGTGCTCACCCGCGCCGGCAAGCTCGAGGCCGAGCTCGGCGGGGCGATGCACGACGAAGACCAGCTCGCCTTCCTGCGCGACGAGCGCGACTTTCGCAATCTCACGCTGGTGGAGCTGCCGCGCGGCGACTTCGCGGCGACCATGCTGCGCAACTTCGCGCTGGCGACCTTCCTCAAGCTGCTCTGGCTGAAGCTCGAGCGCTCAGCCGACGCCGAGCTCGCCGGCATCGCCGGCAAGGCGGTCAAGGAAGCGCGCTATCACCAGGAGCACGCTTCCGACTGGGTGGTGCGGCTCGGCGACGGCACCGAGGAATCGGCGGCGCGCATGAAAGCCGCGCTCGACCTGCTTTGGCCCTACGTCGCCGAGATCTTCGAGAGCGACGACATCGACGAGCAGGCCTCGGCCGCCGGCCTGGGCCCGCGCTGGGCGGACCTTCGCGACGACTGGCGGGCCGAGTTCGGCGACGTGATCGCCGCCGCCCGCCTGGCGCTGCCCGCCGACCGGTCGTTCCGCAGCACCGGCAAGTCGGGCCGGCACAGCGAGCACCTCGGCTACATCCTGGCCGAGATGCAGAGCCTGCAGCGCTCCTTCCCCGGAGGCGTGTGGTGAGCGTCGCCCTCGTCGCCTCGCGGCTCGATCGGGCCTGGGCGCTGCTCGACACCGTGCTCGATCCGGAGGTGCCGGTGGTCTCGGTGCGCGACCTCGGCATCGTCCGCGACGTGATCGAGCGCGACGACGGCGGCATGACCGTCGTCGTCACGCCGACCTATTCGGGCTGCCCCGCGACCGAGGTGATCGAGCAGAGCATCGTCGATGCGCTGGAAGCCGATGGCCTGGGGCCGGTACGGGTCGAGATGCGCCGCGCGCCCGCCTGGACCACCGACTGGATGAGCGAGAAGGGCCGCCGCCAGCTGCGCGAGTACGGCATCGCGCCGCCGGGTCCGGCGGTGGCGCCGCTGAGCGCGCCGCTGCGCTTCATGCCGCGCCAGCCGCCGAAGTCGCTCGCCTGCCCGCGCTGCGAGAGCCTGAACACGGAACGCATCTCGGCGTTCGGCGCCACCGCCTGCAAGGCGCTCTGGCGCTGCCGCGCCTGCGGCGAGCCGTTCGAGCACTTCAAGCCCATCTGATCCGGGACCCGTCATGAGCAGCCTGCACTTCCATCCGCTGACGGTGAAGACCGTGCGTCCCGACACGGACGAGGCGGTGATCGTCTCCTTCGAAGTGCCCCAGGACCTGAGCGATGCGTTCCGCTTCACCCAGGGCCAGCACCTCACCTTGCGCAACACGGTGGGTGGCAGCGACGAGCGCCGGTCGTATTCGATCTGCTCGGGCATCGCCGACGGCGAACTTCGGGTCGGCGTGCGCAAGGTGCCAGGCGGGCGCTTCTCCACCTGGATCCACGAGGCGCTGAAGCCGGGTGACACGATCCAGGTGATGGCGCCGGAAGGGCGCTTCTTCGTGCCGCTGGATCCGAAGGCCGAGCGCCACTACCTCGGCATCGCCGGCGGCAGCGGCATCACGCCGATCCTCTCGATCATGAAGACCGTGCTCGCGGCCGAGCCCGGCTCGCGCTTCACCCTCATCTACGGCAACCGCAAGCTCCGCTCGACCATGTTCCTCGAGGAGCTCGAGGACCTGAAGAACCGCTACCTGTCGCGCCTGACGCTGCACCTCGTCTTCTCCCAGGAATCGACCGACCTGCCGCTCTACGCCGGCCGGATCGGGCGGGAGAAGATCGGCGAGGTCCTCGGTACGCTGGTCGACCCGAAGCAGATCGACCATGCCTTCGTCTGCGGCCCGCACGGCGTCAACGACGAAGCAGAGGCGGCGCTGCTCGCCGCCGGCGTGGCGCCCGAGCGGATACACATCGAGCGCTTCGGCATTCCCGATGCCGCCGGCACGAAGGCGGTGCAGCCGGCGCGGGAAGGCGACGCCGCCGACGCGCAGGTGACCATCATTCGCGACGGCGTCAGCCACGTCATCGATTTCCACGCCCACCAGGGCAACGTGCTCGACGCCGCGGCTGCCGCCGGGCTCGAGGTGCCGTTCTCCTGCAAGTCGGGCGTCTGCTGCACCTGCCGCGCCAAGCTGCTCGAGGGCGAGGTGCGGATGGAGCGCAACTTCGCGCTGGAGAAGCACGAGGTCGCGGCCGGCTTCATCCTGACCTGCCAGGCGCATCCGCTCACCGAACGGATCGTCATCTCCTTCGACGAGCGATAACCGAAGACATGCCCCGCGGACGCGCAAGAGGCTACGACGACCAGCGCGAGCAGATCCTGGCCCGCGCAGCGAAGCTGTTCGCCAGGCGCGGCTACACCGCGACCTCGATGAACGAGGTGGCCGAGGCCTGCGGAGTGACCAAGCCCTCGCTCTACCACTACGTGCGCGACAAGCAGCAGCTCCTGCTCGAGATCGCCGCGGCGCACATCGCCCGTCTCGAGGCGCTGGTCGACGAGGTCGGCGCGGAGACGCACGCGCCCGAGTCGCGGGTGCGGCGCCTGATCTCGGCATTTCTCGACATCTATGCGAGCTCGCAGGCCGAGCACCGGGTGCTCACCGAGGACGTGCGCTTCCTGCCGCTCGCCGACCGGCGCCGCGTGCTCGACGGCGAGCGCAAGGTCGTCGCGGCGTTCGCCGATGCGATCGCCGAGGCGCGGCCGGAGCTGCGCGCGCACGACCTCGACAAGCCGCTCACCATGCTGCTGTTCGGCATGATGAACTGGATGTTCACCTGGCTGAAGCCGCGCGGCGAGCTGAGCCATGCCGACATGGCGCCGGTCGTCGCCGACCTGTTCTTCGGCGGCCTCGGCGCGGTTCGCGCCCCGGGCGCGCCGGCCCTTGCCCTTTCCCATTCCCACAACGGAGACTCTGCATGCCTCACCCCGCCAAGCTCGTCGTCGCGATCGGCCTCGCCGCTGCGGCCACGTTCGTAAACGCCGACATCAACGTCGGCGTCACCGTCTCGGCCACCGGCCCGGCCGCCTCGCTCGGCATTCCGGAGAAGAACACGATCGCGCTGATGCCGCAGACGATCGGCGGCCAGAAGGTCAACTACATCGTCCTCGACGATGCCTCCGACACCGTGAAGTCGGTGGCCAACGCGAGGAAGCTCATCAGCGAGGACAAGGTCGACATCCTGCTCGGCTCGACGACCACGCCGAACTCGCTGGCGATGATCGACGTCGCCGCCGAGTCGCAGACGCCGATGATCTCGATGGCGGCCTCCTCGACGATCGTCGAGCCGGTCGACGCGAAGCGGCGCTGGGTCTTCAAGACGCCGCAGAACGACATCATGATGTCGCTGGCGATCGCCGCGCACATGCAGCAGCAGGGCGTCAAGACGGTGGCCTTCATCGGCTTCAACGACGCCTACGGCGAAGGCTGGTTCCGCGAGTTCTCCAAGGTCGCCTCGGTCAAGGGCCTGACGATCGTCGCCAGCGAGCGCTACTCGCGCACCGACACCTCGGTCACCGGCCAGGTGCTGAAGCTGGTGGCCGCCAACGCCGACGCGGTCCTGATCGCAGCCTCGGGCACGCCGGCGGTGCTGCCGCAGCGCACCCTCAGGGAGCGCGGCTACGCCGGCAAGTACTACCAGACGCACGGCGTCGCCAACAACGACTTCCTGCGCGTCGGCGGCAAGGACGTCGAGGGCACCTTCCTGCCCGCGGGCCCGGTGCTGGTCGCCGATCAGCTGCCGGCGAGCAACAAGGTCAAGGCGAGCGCGCTCGACTACGTGGCCAAGTACGAGGCGGCCAACGGCAAGGGCTCGGTCTCGACCTTCGGCGCGCACGCCTGGGACGCGGGCCGGCTGATGAGCGCCGCCGCGGCGGTGGCCCTGAAGACGGCGCAGCCCGGCACGCCGCAGTTCCGCGCCGCCCTGCGCGACGCGCTCGAGAAGACCAGCGAGGTGCAGGGCGCGCATGGCATCTTCAACATGTCACCCACCGACCACCTCGGCCTCGACCAGCGCGCCCGCGTGATGGTCAAGATCGAAAACGGTAGCTGGAAATACCAACCTTGAATCTGGCGAGCACCTCATGTCCGACCTCTCGATCCTGCAAAGCCTGATCGCCGATCGATGGGTCGGCAGCCGTGCCGGCGCAGCGCTCGCCAGCGCCATCGACGGCAGCGCCATCAGCCGCCTCCACACCGACGAGATCGATTTCGGCGAGGCGCTGGGCCATGCGCGCAGGAAGGGCGTTCCCGCCCTGATGGCGATGGATTTCCAGCAGCGCGCCGCGCGCCTGAAGGCGCTCGCCGCCTACCTCAACGAGAGGAAGGAGGCGCTCTACACGCTCTCGCGCCACACCGGCGCGACGCGCGGCGACAGCTGGGTCGACATCGAGGGCGGCACCGGCACGCTCTACGCCTACGCCTCGATCGGCGGCAACGAGCTGCCCTCGGGCAACGTCGTCCACGAAGGACCGGCGGTGCAGATCGGCAAGAAGGGCCACTTCGCCGGCACCCACATCCTGGTGCCGCGTGGCGGCGTGGCGGTGCACATCAACGCCTTCAACTTCCCCGTCTGGGGCCTGCTCGAGAAGTTCGCCCCGACCTTCCTCGCCGGCATGCCCTGCATCGCCAAGCCGGCGAGCGCGACCAGCTACCTCACCGAGGCGATGGTGCGGATGATGGTCGAGTCGGGGCTCCTGCCTTCGGGCAGCCTGCAGCTCGTGATCGGCGGCACCGGCGACCTGCTCGACCGGCTCGACAGCCAGGACGTGGTCACCTTCACCGGCTCGGCCGACACCGCGCGGAAGCTGCGCAGCAACCGCAACCTGCTGGCCAAGTCGATCCCGTTCAACGCCGAGGCCGATTCGCTCAACGCCGCGATCCTCGGCCCCGACGTGCAGCCGGGCGACGAGGAGTTCGACCTGTTCGTCAAGGAGGTGGTGCGGGAGATGACGGCCAAGGCCGGGCAGAAGTGCACCGCGATCCGGCGCGCGATCGTGCCGCGCCAGCACATCGACGCGCTCGCCGCGAAGCTGCGCGAGCGCCTCTCGCGGGTCGTCTTCGGCGACCCGGCGGTCGAGGGCGTGAAGATGGGCGCGCTCGCCTCGCACGCGCAGCAGAAGGACGTGGCCGAGCGGGTGGAGCTGCTCAAGCGCGGCAACGAGCTCGTCTACGGCGCCGGTGAATCGTTCGCGCCGCTGGGCGAGGGCGCGGCCAAGGGCTCGTTCTTCGCGCCGACGCTGCTGCTCTGCCGCGACGGCATGGCGAACGACGCGGTCCACGACGTCGAGGCCTTCGGCCCCGTCAGCACCCTCATGCCCTACGGCGACTTCGACGAGGCGCTGGCCCTGGCGGCGCGCGGCCGCGGCAGCCTGGTCGCCACCCTGGTCACGAGGGATCCGAAGGTCGCCGCCCAGGCGATTCCGCAGATGGCGGCCTGGCACGGGCGCCTGCACATCCTCGACCGCGAGGCTGCCGCCGAATCGACCGGCCACGGCTCGCCGCTGCCGATGCTCAAGCACGGCGGCCCCGGCCGCGCCGGCGGCGGCGAGGAGCTGGGCGGCATCCGCGCCGTCAAGCACTACCTGCAGCGCACGGCAGTGCAGGGCTCGCCGACGATGCTGATGGCGGTGACCGGCGAGTACGTGCGCGGCGCGGCGCTCAACGAAGGCGACATCCATCCGTTCCGCAAGCACTTCGAGGACCTCGCCGTCGGCGATTCGCTGCTGACGCATCGGCGCACCGTGAGCGAGGCCGACATCGTCGCCTTCGGCGGCATCTCGGGCGATTTCTTTTACATGCACTTCGACGCGATCGCGGCCAGGGAATCGGCGTTCGGCCAGCGCATCGCCCACGGCTACTTCGTGCTCTCGGCGGCGGCCGGCCTGTTCGTCTCGCCCGCGCCCGGGCCGGTGCTCGCCAACTATGGCCTCGACACGCTGCGCTTCGTCAAGCCGGTGGCGATCGGCGACACGATCCGCGCCCGGCTCACCTGCAAGCGCAAGATCGACCGCAACCGCAAAGACGCGCAGGGCAAGGGCCAGGGCGTGGTGGCGTGGGACGTGGAGGTCACGAACCAGGCCGACGAGCTGGTCGCGAGCTACGACATCCTGACGCTGGTGGCCAAGCGAGCCGTCTGACCGCAGGCGACTGAAAAGCGGCCGCCTGCACCCGGCGGCCGCATCGAGGAGACAGACCTTGCTGCATCGCCCTACCCGCCGGAGTCTTCTGCAATCGAGCGGCCTGCTCGTCGCCGGCTCGGCCTCGCCCGGCCTGGCGCTGCTCGCCGGCTGCGCCTCGACCCCCGCGCCGATGGCCGAATCGACGATGCGGGAGATGACCGCCTCCGAGGCGCTGTCGCGCATCCGTTCGGGGCGCCTCTACGCCGAGGCCTACGTCGGCGCGATGCTCGACCGGGCCGAGCGGCTGAAGAGCCTGGACGCGCTGATCACGATCGACCGCGCCGGCGCGATCGCGCAGGCGAAGAAGGTCGACGCGATGCGCGCGAGCGGGGCGCCGCTGCCGGTGCTTGCCGGCCTGCCGATCGTCGTCAAGGACAACATCAACACCCGCGACCTGCCGACCACCGGCGGCACCCCGGCGCTGCACGGCGTGCGCCCGAGCGCCAACGCGCCGACGCTGCAGAAGCTGATCGACGCCGGCGCGATCGTCATCGCCAAGGCCAACCTGCACGAGCTCGCGTTCGGCATCACCAGCACCAACCTCACCAGCTTCGCCGGCCCGGTGAAGAACCCCTACGACCGGACGCGCATTCCCGGCGGTTCCTCCGGCGGCACCGCGGCGGCGATCGCGGCGCGCATCGTCCCCGCCGGGCTCGGCACCGACACCGGCGGCTCGACCCGCATTCCGGCGGCGCTCTGCGGCATCGTCGGCCTCCGGCCTTCCGTCGGCGACGGCGGCGCCGAGCGCCGCTACGACGGCGCCGGGGTCGTGCCGATCAGCCACACCCGCGACACGGTCGGGCCGATGGGGCGCACGGTCGGCGACGTCGCCCTGCTCGACGCGATCATCACCGGCGAGGCGCCGATCTTCTCCGCGGCTTCGCTGTCGGGCCTTCGGATCGGCATCCCGGCGTCGTTCTGGGCCGGGCTCGAGCCGCAGCTCGCGGCGGTGATGGCGCAGGCCCGCGCGCGACTCGCGGCGGCCGGCGTCCTGTTCGTCGAGGTCGACCTCGACGGCCTGGCGGCGCTCAACGACAAGGTGTCGTTCCCGATCGCCCTGCACGAGCCGATCGCCGACATCCCCGCCTACCTCGCCGCCACCGGCGTCAGCGGCATCGGCCTGCGCGAGATCGCCGCCGGCGTCGCCAGCCCCGACGTCCAGGGCGCCTTCGGGGCGATCCAGGGCGACGTCGCCGGGCCCGGCTATCCGGATGCGATCCGCGTCTTCCGGCCGCGGATGCAGCGCCTCTACGCCGACTACTTCAAGGCCAACCGGCTCGAGGCGATGATGTTCCCGACCACGGTGGCCGCGGCGATCGCCATCGACCCCGTCGCCGGCTCGGGCAAGTTCATGCTCAACGGCAAGGAGGTCGAGACCTTCGCCACCTTCATCCGCAACACCGACCCGGGCAGCAACGCCGGCATTCCCGGGCTGGCCCTGCCGGCCGGGATGACGCCCGGCGGCCTGCCGGTCGGGCTCGAGCTCGACGGGCCGCTGGGCACCGACCGGCGCCTGATCGCCATCGGCCTGGCATTCGAGAACGTGCTCGGCACGCTGCGCCCGCCGCCGGGCATCTAGCGCCGGCCGGCCGCGAGCGATCGGCCGGGGGAAACCCCTTCGACGACGCAGTGAGGGGCTTCATAGAATCGCCTCTCCGTACCGGATGCCTCCCTGATGCCCACGACCCGTCGCGCGGGCGCGCCGAAACAGCCCGTCGCCCCCCGCGCCGGCACGCGCGTCCTCAAGAAATATCCGAACCGCCGCCTCTACGACACCGAGGTCTCGAGCTACATCACGCTCGCCGAGGTGAAGGCGATGGTGCTGCAGGGCCTCGATTTCGAGGTGCGCGACGCCAAGACCGGCGACGACCTCACGCGCAGCATCCTGCTGCAGATCATCCTCGAGGAAGAGACCGGCGGCGTGCCGATCTTCTCGGCCTCGATGCTGTCGCAGATCATCCGCTTCTACGGCCACGCGATGCAGGGCATGATGGGCTCGTACCTCGAGACCAACCTGCAGACCTTCACCGACATCCAGTCGCGGCTGGCGGCGCAGTCGAAGGGCGTGGTCGATCCCAAGGCGCAGAGCCCGGAGCTCTGGAACCAGTTCCTCAACGGCCAGGCGCCGATGGTCCAGGGCCTGATGGGCAACTACATGGAGCAGTCGCGCCAGGTGTTCGTGCAGATGCAGGAACAGATGGCCAAGCAGGCGGCGACGCTGTTCCCCGGCCTGCCGGCGCTGAAGACCCCGCCCAAGCGCTGATCGCCTTCGGCGGGCGGCGCCCCCGGCGATCGGCGAAAATCGGTCGATGACAGAGGACACGCTGGTTCGACCGCCCGCCGCCGCACGCTCGACCGGCACACCGAAGATCGGCTTCGTCTCGCTCGGCTGCCCCAAGGCGCTGACCGATTCCGAGCTGATCCTGACCCGCCTTTCGGCCGAGGGCTACGCCACCTCGAAGACCTTCGCCGGGGCCGACCTGGTGATCGTCAACACCTGCGGCTTCATCGACGATGCGGTCAAGGAGAGCCTGGCGACGATCGGCGAGGCGCTGGCCGAGAACGGCAAGGTCGTCGTCACCGGCTGCCTGGGCGCGAAGGCGGGCGAGGGCGGCGGCAACCTGGTGCGGCAGATGCATCCGAGCGTGCTCGCCGTGACCGGCCCGCACGCCACCGAGGAGGTGATGGACGCGGTGCACCTGCACTTGCCCAAGCCGCACGATCCCTTCGTCGACCTGGTGCCCGCGCGTCCGGCGATCGGCATCAAGCTGACACCGAAGCACTACGCGTATCTGAAGATCAGCGAGGGCTGCAACCACCGCTGCACCTTCTGCATCATTCCCAGCCTGCGCGGCGACCTGGTGTCTCGGCCGGTCGGCGACGTGCTCGCCGAGGCGGCGGCGCTGTTCGAATCGGGCGTCAGGGAGTTGCTCGTCATCAGCCAGGACACGAGCGCCTACGGCGTCGACGTACGCTTTCGCACCGGCTTCTGGAACGGCCGGCCGGTGAAGACCCAGCTCCTCGAGCTGTGCGAGCGCCTGGCCGAGATCGCCGAGCCGCACGGCGCCTGGGTGCGGCTGCACTACGTCTACCCGTATCCGCACGTCGACGCGGTCCTGCCGCTGATGGCGACCGGCCGGATCCTGCCCTACCTCGACGTGCCGTTCCAGCATTCGCATCCCGACGTGCTGCGCCGCATGAAGCGGCCGGCGAGCGGCGAGAAGAACCTCGAGCGGCTGGCGCGCTGGCGCGAGCTCTGCCCCGAGCTGGTGGTGCGCAGCACCTTCATCGCCGGCTTCCCGGGCGAGACCGAGGCCGAATTCGAGGACCTGCTCGCCTTCCTGCGCGAGGCGAAGATCGACCGCGCCGGCTGCTTCGCCTACTCGGCGGTCGACGGCGCCACGGCCAACCAGATCCCGGGGATGCTGCCGATCGAGCTGCGCGAGGAGCGGCGCGCCCGGGTCATGGCGGTGACCGAGGCGGTGTCGATCGAGAAGCTCGCGCGCCGGGTCGGCGCGACCATGCAGGTGCTGGTCGATTCGGCGCCCGGCCTCGGCCGCAAGGGCGGCGTCGGCCGCAGCTATGCCGACGCGCCCGAGATCGACGGCCGGGTTCGGCTCCTGCCGCCGGAAAAGGCCTCGAAGACGCTGAAGAGCGGCGAGTTCACGCGCGCGAAGATCGTCGCCGTCGACGGCCACGACCTGATCGGCGTCCCCGTCTAGCCCGCGCATGGCAAAGAAGAAGCCGCCGAGCAGCACGGCGCTGATCGCCCATCCGTACCAGCCGCCGGCCGGCTTCGGCTCGGTGCAGCCGGCGGTGCACAAGGCCTCGACCGTCCTCTTCGCGAACACCGCGGCGCTGCGCGCCCGCACCTGGAAGGAGAAGACCGGCTACACCTACGGGCTGCACGGCACGCCCACCACCTTCATCCTCGAGGAGCGCATCGCCACGCTCGAGGGCGGCCTGCAGACCCTGCTCACGCCGAGCGGGCTGGCAGCGATCACGCTGGTCAACGCGGCCTTGCTCGAGAGCGGCGACGAAGTCCTCATTCCGGACAACGCCTACGGTCCCGCCAAGGAGCTGGCAAAGAACGAACTGGCGCGCTGGGGCATGGCCCATCGCTTCTACGACCCGATGGATCCCGGGTCGCTTCGCGCGGCGCTCTCGCCGGCGACGCGCCTGGTTTGGCTCGAGGCGCCGGGCTCGGTGACGATGGAGTTCCCCGACCAGCCGGCGCTGCTGCGGGTCGCGCGCGAGCGCCAGGACCTCGTCGTCGCGCTCGACAACACCTGGGGCGCCGGCCTGGCGTTCGACGCCTTCGCGCTCGGCAGCGACGCCGAGCCGCTCGGCGCCGACGTCGTGATCCAGGCGCTGACCAAATACCCCTCGGGCGGCGCCGACCTGCTGATGGGCGCGGTGACGACCCGCGACGTCGCGCTGCACCAGCGCCTCAAGGCGACGCACATGCGCATGGGCTGGGGCGTCGGCGTCAACGACGTCGAGGCGGTGCTGCGCGCGCTGCCTTCGCTCACCCTGCGCTACGCGGCGCAGGACCGCGCCGGCCGCGAGCTCGCGGCGTGGTGGGCGCGGCGTCCGGAAGTGACCGCGGTGCTGCATCCGGCGCTCGCCGGATCGCCGGGGCACGAGCACTGGGCCGCGATCTGCTCGCAGGCGGCCGGGCTGTTCTCGATCGTCTTCGACCCACGCTTCGACAGTGCCCGGGTCGACGCCTTCATCGACGCGCTCCAGCTCTTCAAGATCGGCTACTCGTGGGCCGGGCCGGTGAGCCTTGCGGTCCCCTACGACCTGCGGCTGATCCGCAAGAGCCCGGCCGGGTCGGGGCTGCTGGTGCGCTTCTCGGTCGGCCTCGAGCAGGTCGAGGACCTGATCGCCGACTGCGAGCAGGCATTGCGAGCATTGCGCTAGAGGGCGGAGCTCACAGTTCTTCGTTGAACAACAGCTTCCACGCTGCCTTGTAAGCAACGATCTCTCGCACCGGTTCGGGAAGGCTGTCCAGCACGGCGCGCTGCATGGCCACCTTGCGGGAAAACGCCCGCATGATGAAGGGATTCAGATCGAGCGCGGTCATGAAGCGCCAGGGATGATCCGCGATCAGCTTCGCCCACTCGGGCGTGAGCTTGCCGGTCTCCTGGTTCCAGTACCGGCCGGCGAACTCATTGCTCAACGGATAGACGCTTCCAGGCGGGCCGGCGAACAGGTCGAAGTACAGATTCGGGTAGTGCTCGATCAACTCGCGCACGTAGCCGGGGCCGTAGACGGTGTTGCGTGCCTGATAGCGCATTTGCGCCAGATGGCACCAGATCACCTTCGCATTCGGATTCTGCTTGAGCATCTTTTCGAGCACCGGAAGGTAAGGGTCCTCGATTTCCTGGTGAATCTGGAACGGGATGCCGCTTTCCGCGGCGAACTGGAAGAGAAGCTGGCCCGCCGGGCTGTCCAGCGCCAAATCCTCGTCGCGATCCATCCTGCCACGCTGGACCTGATCTGGTGATGGGTAGTGCCGGAACTCGTATTCCCCCATCATCGGATAGCCGTCCTTGACGATCCGCTCCCGGGAAGTGCGAGCGAACGCCAAGGGATTCTTTTTCCAGTCCGGCGGAAGTCCACCATCTCCCGTCGGGATGTAGCGCCACGGGTCGGCCGCCGCCGCGTATCGGGCAGCATCGCTCCAGCCGCGCCCTTGAGGCGACCCGGAGAAGGCGATGAGCGCCACGCCTTCATCGTCCATTTGCCGTGCGAACAACTGCATGTCCATTTCTTCGGCTGGATTCGACTCGATGTCGATCAGCGGCATGACTCCTGCCGCGCGCATGGCCTGGATGCGCTGCTTCCAGTTGCGCTTGAGCGTCGCGAGATCGAATGGCACGCTGGCCTTGGCTGCGTCCGCCATGCGCGAAACGCTCGGCAACGGACTGAAATCAGCGGCGGCAGCCGGTCCGGAAAAATGGGCGCCGAAGAGAAGGAACAGCGTGTAGGTCGGGTGCAGCGCGCGTCGTGGCCCTCGGGATGTCCACTGGAAGGGGTCTGCAGCCATAGGGCGTTCCCTTCAGTTCATTGCCGGCGGGTCCGAAGGCGCATAGTCAGGCCGGCCGGGCCCATCGCGAACGACATGCGCTCGTCGGGCTCCGTGCCGGCGGTGGTGCCGACGCGCTCGATGTCGAAGCGGCCGATCAGGGTGGCGAGCGCCATCTTCATCTCGAGCATCGCCAGGTGCCGGCCCGGGCACACGCGCGGTCCCGCGCCGAACGGCATCGAGACGCGGTTCGCCGAGCTGGCGGCCGGGCCGTTGTCGGGTTGCAGCCAGCGTTGCGGATCGAACTGCTTCGCCCGGGCGAAGTACTCCTCGAGCAGCGAATCGCTGCGCAGGGCAAGGAACACCAGCGTGCCAGCCGGCACCCGGATGTCGGCGACAGTGGTATCGCGCAGGCACTGCAGGGTGAGCGAAGGCGCGACCGGCTTCAGCCGCATCGTCTCGTTGGCGCAGGCTTCCAGCCAGTGCATCTCGGCGAAGCGCTCGTGCGTCCAGGTCGAAGGCTCGCCCGCCACCGCGTCGATCTCGGCGCGCGCCCGCGCCAGGCTTTCGGGGTGCGTGAACAGCAGCCAGATCGCCCACGCCAGCGTGTTGGCGGTGGTGTCCTCGCCGGCGAGCAGCATCGTCATGACGTTGCCCGAGACCTCGCCCTCGGTGATGCCCGAGCTCGGGTCGTCGGCGGCGACGATCATCGCCTCGAGCAGGTTCGCCGGCGCCGCGCGCCGCGCCGGGTCGCCCTCGAGCCGCTGCCGGGCGGCGGCGACGAAGCCGTCGATCGCGGCGTTGACCTTGACGACGCTCGCGTCGAGCTCGCGGTCGGCGCGCGTGCGGTACCAGCGCCAGGTGGGGAAGGGCGCGAACAGGCGGCGGAACATCGCCGGGAAGATCTTGTCGAGATGGCGCTGGATGATGTCGTCGTCGGACTCGAGCGTGTTGACCTCGGCGCCGAACGCCAGGCCGGAGATCGCGTCGACGGTGAAGCGCATCAGGTCGGCCTGCAGGTCGACGCCCAGGCCCGCAGCCGCGGCCCGCTGCCAACGGCCTTCGAGCCGGTCGCAGACCCGAACGAGCGAAGGGAAGTAGGCGCGCAGGTGGCGCGGGTCGAAGCCGGCCATGACCATGCGCCGCTGCCGCTTCCAGGCCTCGCCCTCGGCGCCGAAGACGCCCGCGCCGAGGCCGATCTCGCGGGCGATGCTGGCGAAGCGCGGCGTGCGCCGGAACCCCTCGGGGCGGTCGCGCAGCACTGCGCCCATCGCCTTGTGGTCGGCGATCACCAGCAGCCGGTGGCCGCCGATCGAGATGGTGAAGAAGTCGCCGAAGCGCCGCGCCCAGCCCTCGACCTGCTGGTGGACGTGCGGCTTGTCGATCTGCAAGGTGTTGCCGAGCCACGGCAGGCCCGGCGGATGCGGCAGATCGTCGATCTCGCGCAGCGCGGCGGGCGGCGCGGTGGGCAGGGCTTCGCTCGGTGTCGACACTTCATGGCTCCTAGTGCTTGGTCTTCGAGCTGACCTTGTGCCGCATCAGCCGGCCGTGCTCGCGCTCCCAGTCGCGCTTCTTCTCGGTGTTGCGCTTGTCGTGCTCGGCCTTGCCCTTGGCGAGCGCGATCTCGGCCTTGACCCTGCCCCCCTTGTAGTGGAGGTCAAGCGGCACGAGCGTGAAGCCCTTCTGCTCGACCTTGCCGATCAGGCGGCGGATCTCCTCCTTGTGCATCAGCAGCTTCTTGGTCCGGTCGGCCTCGGGCGTGATGTGGGTCGAGGCGCTGCGCAGGGCGTTGATGCGGCAGCCGATCAGGTAGAGCTCGCCGTCGCGGATGACGACGTAACCGTCGGTGAGCTGCACCTGGCCGGCGCGGATCGCCTTGATCTCCCAGCCTTCGAGGACCATGCCGGCCTCGTGGCGCTCTTCGATGTGGTAATCGAAGCGGGCACGGCGGTTCTCGGCAATGGACAAGAGGGTGACTCCTAAAATGGGTCGATTCTATGAAGCACGTCAAGAAGTCGGTGCTGCTGTGGTACTCGGCACAGGAGATCTACGAACTGGTGGTCGATGTCGAGGCCTATCCGGAGTTCCTTCCCTGGTGCGAACGCGCCGAGGTCCTCGCCCGCGACGACCAGGGCCTGACCGCGCGGCTGCACCTCGCCTTTTCCGGCATCCGCCACGCCTTCACGACCCGCAACGTCCAGGTCAAGGACCAGTCGGTCGACATCGCCCTGGTCGACGGCCCGTTCTCCGAGCTCGACGGCCTGTGGCGCTTCATTCCCTTGCCGGTGCCGGGCGCCGCGGCCAACCCCGGCTCGGCGAGCGCCTGCAAGATCGAGTTCGACCTGCGCTACGCCTTCGCCAACGGCGTGCTCGAGGCCGCGATCAGCCCGGTGTTCGACCGCATCGCCAACACCTTTGTCGATTCCTTCGTCCTCCGCGCCGAGCAGGTCTATGGACCGCGCTAGCGGCGCGCCGGCGCTGCGCGTCGCCGTCGCCTGGTCGGCGCGCGAAGGGGAGGCCTGGGAGATCGGCGTCGAGCTGCCGGGCGGGGCGAGCGTGCTCGACGCGATCCGCGCCAGCGGCGCGCTCGAGGCGGGCGCTGCGGTCGACATCTCGACCCAGGCGGTCGGCATCTGGGGGCGGGCGGCGGCGCTCGAGGAGCGCCTTGCCGAGGGCGACCGGGTGGAGATCTACCGGCCGCTGCTGCTCGATCCGAAGGAGGCGCGGCGCCTGCGCGCCCGACGTCGCAAGTAGCGGGCGCCGGCTACTTCGAGCAGTCGGCGGCGATCACGTCCTTGGCGTGCCTGGTCTCGTCGGCGCGCTGCTTGTCGTCGAGGAACTCGCGCTCGCCTTTTTCGTTGGTGCGCGTGACGCGGATGCCGCTCTCGAAGGTGCGCAGCTGCGCCCGGGCGCGGCCGCAGTTGTCGGCCTTCGCCGCGGCGATGCGCTCTTCCTCGGCCTTGTTCTTGGCCAGGGTGTCGCTCTCCGCCTTCTTGCGCTTGGCCTCGAACTCGGGATCGACCGCGCGCGGCGCCGACGGCCCCGACGCGCCAGCGACGAGGACCGGCGCCGACGCCTGCGATGCGGCGGGAGCGGTGATCGCGGTCCGGCGCGGCGCGCTCGGGCGCGAGAGGATGTCCTGGTCGGGCGTGCCCACCGGCGGCGGCAGGTCGCTGTACTGGATGCGTCCGCCCTTGTCCTTCCACTTCCACTGCGCGTCGGCGGGCAGGGAAACGAGCAGCAGAACGGCAGCGGCTGCGGTCATGACCGTGCGGAAGACGGAATTTCGAACCATGAGGCAGGGCGGACGTCAGTGAATCTGCCGCGAAGTGTACCGGTCGGCCCCCTGTTTCCACCCTCCCGGCGCCCCGGCAAACCGGTACTTTGCGACTGCATCCGTATAATTCGCTTTTGCGTCTGGAGACTTTCTGATGCGCCTTCTGGGCAAAGCGCTGACCTTCGACGACGTGCTGCTGGTCCCCGCGTTCTCGAGCGTCCTGCCGCGAGACACCGACCTCGCCACCCCGCTCTCCCGAAACATCCGTCTCAACCTGCCGCTGGTCTCGGCAGCGATGGATACCGTCACCGAAGCCCGCCTGGCCATCGCCCTGGCGCAGGAAGGCGGCATCGGCATCGTCCACAAGAACCTGAGCCCCAAGCAGCAGGCGGCCGAGGTCGCCAAGGTGAAACGCTACGAATCGGGCGTGCTGCGCGACCCGTTCACGGTTTCGCCCGAGATGTCG
>JANMCC010000335.1:0-36183 GCA_031360885.1 Burkholderiales bacterium
GCGGCGCCGCGGCGACGACGTGTTCGCGCTCTTTCCCGGACCGCACGGCCTCGAGCCCGCGCGGCGTTTCCGCATCGTCGATTACGACAACGGCTGGGAAACGATCAACCTCGACGGCCCGCCGACGCACGAGCACGAAATCCACGACATGCTGCACGTCGAGGGCTGACCACGAGCATGACGGAGTCCGGCCGGCTGCTCGTTGCCTGCCTGTGCGCCGAATGGTGCGGCAGCTGCCGCGACTATCGCGCGACCTTCGCCGCGCTCGCGGCGCAGTTCGCCGGCGAGGCCGAGTTCGCCTGGATCGACATCGAGGACGAGTCCGACGCCCTCGGCGACCCGGACATCGAGAACTTCCCGACGTTGCTGCTCGTCGATGACGCCGGCCTGCGCTTTCTCGGCGCGGTGACTCCGCATGCGGCGACCGCCGAGCGGCTGGTGCGCAATGCGCTGGCGGGCGAGCTGCCGGTGATCGACGAAGGGCAGGCGGCGCTGGCCGAGCGGGCGCAGGCCCTCGTCCGCGGGGGTAGCGGGGGCCGAGCCCCCAGCACGCCGTAATATGCATTCGACGAAGCTGTCCTTGCCGGCCCCTTAGGCCGTCCTAACATCCTGGATTGCCCGCAGCTCGCGGCCTCCGGAGATCCGTCATGCGTCATCCTCCTGCCCACCGGCCGGCCCGTCGCGCCGTGCTCGTTCGCACCGCCGCCCTTCTCGCGCTCGGCGTCGCCCCGTCGTTTCCTCTCCTGGCCGCAGGCCCGACCCTGCTCAACGTCAGCTACGACGTCGCACGCGAGTTCTACAAGGAAATCAATCCCGCGTTCCAGCGGGCGTGGAAGCAGCAGACCGGCGAGGACATCAAGATCGACCAGTCGCACGGCGGCTCGAGCAAGCAGGCACGGGCAGTGCTTGACGGGCTCGAGGCCGACGTCGTGACCATGAACCAATCCAGCGACATCGACGTCCTCGCCACCCGCGGCAAGCTGATCCCCGAAGACTGGGCCAAGCGCCTGCCCAACAACGCGGCCCCCACCAGCTCGGTGACCGTGATCCTGGTGCGCAAGGGCAACCCGAAAGGCATCTCCGACTGGGCCGATCTCGCCAAGCCGGGCACCAGCGTCGTGATCCCCAACCCGAAGATCACCGGCAACGGCCGCTACACCTACGTCGCCGCCTGGGGCTCGGTGCTCAAGGCCGGCGGCACGCCGGCGCAGGCGCGGGCCATGGTGCAGAAGATCTTCGCCAACGTGCCGGTGTTCGACGGCGGCGGCCGGGCGGCGACGACGACCTTCGCCCAGCGCGCGATCGGCGACGCCCTGTGCACCTTCGAGAGCGAGGTCAACCTGATCCGCAGCGAGTTCGGCGACAACTTCGAGGTCGTGTACCCGAAGTCGACGATCCTGGCCGAGAACCCGGTCTCGGTGATCGACAAGGTGGTCGACAAGAAGGGCACGCGCAAGCAGGCCGAGGCCTATCTCAAGTTCCTGTGGAGCGACGAGGCCCAGGAGATCGCCGCCAGGCACCAGTTGCGGCCGCGCTCGGCGGCGTTGCTGGCGAAGTACGGCAAGGATTTCCCGAAGGTCCAGACCTTCACCATCGACGAGTTCTTCGGCGGCTGGACCCGGGCCCAGAAAGAGCATTTCGACGACGGCGCGATCTACGACCAGATCCTGGCCGCGAAATCCTGACCCCGGAGCATCCTCGGCAGCATGCTTTTTTCCCGCGCGCTGCTGAGGCGACACAGTGTCCTGCCGGGGTTCGATCTCGCCCTTGGCTTCACGCTGCTCTACCTCTCGCTGATCGTCCTGGTGCCGCTCGCCGCGGCCTTCCTGAAAACGGCGACGATGACCTGGCCGGCGTTCTGGAGCGCCGTCAGCTCCGATCGCGTGGTCGCTTCGTACCGGTTGACCTTCGGCGCCTCGTTCCTCGCCGCGGTGGTCAACGCCGTGTTCGGGTTGCTCGTCTGCTGGGTGCTGGTGCGCTATGACTTCTGGGGCCGACGCTTCGTCGACGCGCTTGTCGACCTGCCGTTCGCCCTGCCGACCGCGGTCGCGGGCATCGCCCTGACCGCGCTCTATTCGGGCAACGGCTGGATCGGCCGCTGGCTGCCGTTCAAGGTGAGCTTCACGCCGATCGGCGTCTGGGTCGCGCTCACCTTCATCGGCCTGCCGTTCGTGGTGCGTACGCTGCAGCCTGTGCTCGAGGACCTGCAGCAGGAGATCGAGGAGGCCGCGGCGATCCTCGGCGCGACCCGCTGGCAGACCTTCACCCGCGTGATCCTGCCGATCCTGACGCCGGCCCTCCTCACCGGCTTCGCGCTCGCGTTCGCGCGCGCCCTCGGCGAGTACGGCTCGGTGATCTTCATCGCCGGCAACCTGCCGATGATCTCGGAGATCACGCCGCTGCTGATCATCACCAAGCTCGAGCAGTACGACTACGCCGGCGCCACCGCGATCGCGGTGGTGATGCTGGTCGCCTCGTTCGTGATGCTGCTGGCGATCAACGGCCTGCAGGCCTGGACCCGCTCGAGGCAGGGACGATGAGCGCGGCAGAAAGCATCCCCCGTCGTCCGGCGGTGCCGTCGACCACCGAGCCGGCGTGGGTCCGGCGCACGCTCATCGGCGTGGCGCTGCTGTTCCTCACCCTGTTCCTGTTCGTGCCGCTCGCCGCCGTGTTCGTCGAGGCGATGAAAAAGGGGCTGCAGGTGTACTGGGCCGCGATCACCGAGCCCGACGCGCTCTCGGCGATCAAGCTGACGCTCCTTGCCGCCTTCATCGCGGTGCCGCTGAACCTCGTGTTCGGCATCGCCGCGGCCTGGTCGATCGCCAAGTTCGACTTCCGCGGCAAGAACGTGCTGCTGACCCTGATCGACCTGCCGTTCTCGGTCAGCCCGGTGATCGCCGGCCTGATCTACGTGCTCGTCTTCGGCCTGCAGGGCTGGTTCGGCGAGTGGCTGCGCGACCACGACCTGAAGGTGATCTTCGCCCTGCCGGGGATCGTCGTCGCCACCGTGTTCATCACCTTCCCGTTCGTCGCCCGCGAGCTGATCCCGCTGATGCAGGCGCAAGGCACCGAGCAGGAGGAGGCCGCCCGCGTGCTCGGCGCCGGCGGCTGGCAGATGTTCTGGCGCGTCACCCTGCCGAACGTGAAGTGGGCGCTGCTTTACGGCGTGATCCTCTGCAACGCGCGGGCGATGGGCGAGTTCGGCGCGGTCAGCGTCGTCTCCGGCCACATTCGCGGCCAGACCAACACGATGCCGCTGCACATCGAGATCCTCTACAACGAATACCAGTTCGCGGCGGCCTTCGCCGTCGCCTCCCTGCTCGCCGGGCTCGCCCTCGTCACCCTGCTGGTGAAGTTCCTGGTCGAGCGGCGGATCCAGCAATCGACGATCAGCGAAGAAGGGGCCGAATGAGCATCCAGGTCAGGAACCTCAACAAGCGCTTCGGCGCGACCGTCGTCTGCGACAACCTCAACCTCGACATCGGCGACGGCGAGCTGGTCGCCCTGCTCGGCCCTTCGGGCTCGGGCAAGACGACGCTGCTGCGCATCATCGCCGGCCTCGAGGTGCCCGATTCGGGCAGCGTGCTCTTCCACGGCGAGGACGCGACCAGCGCCGACGTGCGCGAGCGCAAGGTCGGCTTCGTGTTCCAGCACTACGCGCTGTTCGGCCACATGACGATCTTCGAGAACGTCGCCTTCGGCCTGCGCGTCAGGCCGCGGGAGACCCGGCCCGACGAGGCGACGATCCGCTCCAAGGTGATGGCGCTGCTCGCCCTGGTGCAGCTCGACTCCATCTCCGGCCGCTATCCGCACCAGCTCTCTGGCGGCCAGCGGCAGCGGATCGCATTGGCCCGCGCCCTGGCGGTCGAGCCGAAGATGCTGCTCCTCGACGAGCCGTTCGGCGCGCTCGACGCCCGGGTGCGGAAGGAATTGCGCCGGTGGCTGCGCCGCCTGCACGACGAGGTGCACGTCACCAGCGTCTTCGTCACCCACGACCAGGAAGAGGCGATGGAGGTCGCCGACCGGATCGTCGTCATGAACCTGGGCCGGATCGAGCAGGACGGGCCGCCCGACGAGGTCTACGACCGCCCGGCGACACCCTTCGTGTTGCAGTTCCTCGGCGACGTCAACGTCTTCCACGGCCGGCTCGGCCAGTCGAAGGGCGGCGAGGTGACTTTCGTGCGGCCGCACGAGCTCGACATCGTCGCCGCGCCGGCCCCCGGGTCGGTTGCGGCGACGCTGATGCAGACCCTGACCGTCGGCCCGAACACGCGGCTCGAGTTCAAGCGGGCCGAGGACCAGTCGTTCGTCGACGTCGAGATGCAGCGCGACGACTGGATCCGGCTGCGCGACCGCCTGGGCCTGGCCACCGGCTCGACCGTGCATCTTCTGCCACGCAAGGTGACCCGCTTCTCGTCGGAGCAGGTCGACTTCGATCCCGCCGCCATGATCTGACCTCTCGCCCCCCTTGCGGGGAGAGGGCCGGTGCTAGGGGCCGCCGCCTCAGGACAGCAGACGTTTCCTGGCCCGGTGCACGCGCACGAACAGGTTCTCCTCGCTGATCCCGAGCTCCTGGCATGCCGACTCGGCCGAGCGGTCCTCGATCACCCGCAGGCGGATCGCGTCGCGTAGGCCGGCCGGGAGCGCCTCGATCCCGGCCAGGGCGTGGACCAGCAGCTCGCGCTGTTCGGCCACTTCCTCCGGGCCGGGCAAGGGGCAGACGGCATCGTGACCTGGCCGTCCCGTCCCCTCGCCGTCCTCGTCGGCGTCCAGCGATTCGTGGCTCGGCGAGCGGCGGAGCGAATCGACGATCTTGTTCTTCAGCACCGCCGTCAGCCACGAGCGCAGCGCCGCCCGGCCGGCGAACGCTGCCCGGCCGGAGAGCACGGCCTCGAACACGTCGTGGACCGCGTCCTCGGCGAGCATCGGGTCGCGCAGCCGCCGCATCGCGAAGCGGACCAGGTAAGCGCGGTGGGCAACGACATCGGCGATCGAGGCGGAAGCGGGGGTCATGGCGGGTCGGTCGGTGGGCATGCCGCGACTGTGTTCGCCGCGGATCGCGCCGATGTCGCGAAACCTCACAGGAAGATCACATCGCTGTAAGGACGAGGCCCGGCGACGAGACAATCGGCCATGCCTGCCGCCTCGATCCTCGTCGCCGAAGACCAGACCGACATCCGCGAGCTGCTGGTCATGAACCTGCGCAGCGCCGGCTACGACGTCGAGGCGGTCGCCGACGGCCCGGCCGCGCTGGCCAGCCAGAACGAGCGCGCCAGCGACCTGCTGGTGCTCGATCTGATGATGCCGGGGCTCGACGGGCTCGAGGTCTGCAAGGCGCTGCGCGCGCGCGGCCGCAGCACGCCGATCCTGATGCTGACCGCCAAGTCGACCGAGCTCGACCGGGTGCTCGGCCTCGAGCTCGGCGCCGACGACTACCTGACCAAGCCGTTCTCCCTGGCCGAGCTGCTGGCGCGGGTGAAGGCGCTGCTGCGCCGCGCCGACCTGCTGCGCGCGGCGCAGGCCAACGTCGGCGGCGAGGCCCGGACCGTGCGCACCGGCGACCTCGAGATCCAGCCGGCGAAGCGCCAGGTGCGCTTTCGCGGTGCGGCGCTCGACTTCACCGCGCTCGAGTTCGACCTGCTGCTGCATTTCGCGTCGCACCCGGGCCATGTGTTCTCGCGCGGCCAGCTGCTCGACGCCGTCTGGGGCTACAGCCACGACGGCTACGAGCACACGGTGACGACGCACATCAATCGCCTGCGCAACAAGCTCGAGCGCGACCCGATGCGGCCCGAGATGATCCTCACCGTGCGCGGCGCGGGCTACAAGATGCGCGACAGTCCATGAAGCCCCCACGCTCCCTGCGGTCGCTTCCCCCCGAGGGGGCGCGCCCGGCCTTGGGGCGGCCCGGCGCCCGGGCTTAGCGCATGTCTGTTCGGTTCAAGCTCGCGCTGACGATCTTCGCCACCGGCCTGGTGACGGCGCTGCTCGTCGTCGCCACCGTCGTCTACTCGTTCCAGCGCTTCGAGAACGAAACCGCGTACCGGCGCGGCATGGCCTTCCTCGGCCGCGTCGTCAGCATGTACGACAACATTTTCGGCATGCACGAGCAGAGCCCGGAGGAGTTCCAGCGCTGGCTGCGCGGCCTGGTGCTCTACGAGCCGGACACCGAGCTGTACCTGCTCGACACGGCCGGCCTGATCCTCGCCAAGACCGGACCCACGCCGCTCAAGCCGGGCTCGCGCGTCGCCCTCGGCCCGGTACGCGAGTCGATCGAGCGCATGGACACCTCGTACGTGATGGGCGACGACCCCGAGCGCATGGACGCCGGCGCGGTGATCGTCGCCAAGCCGGTGCAGCGGGCGATCGCCCAGGCCGGCGCGCCGAACTCCGGCTATCTCTACCTCGTGCTGCACACCCAGCAGCTGCCCGCCGACCGCTTGGACGTGCTGCGCTCGAGCTTTGCCCGGCCGGTGATGGGCCTGGTGATCGCCGTCGTTGCCTTCACCACCCTGCTCGCGCTGCTCATCATCTCGGCAGTGACGAAGCCGCTGCACACGCTGACGCAGGCGGTCGCGACCCTGTCGCAGCGCGGCCTCGCCGAAGGCCTGACGGTGGCGCCGACGAGCCCGCTGCCGAAGCCGACCCAGGACGAGTTCGGCCAGCTCACAGGCGCCTTCGAGATGTTGCTCGATGTCTGCAGGCGGCAGTGGAACGCCTTGCGCCGCACCGACCACTTCCGGCGCGAGGGCGTGAGCAACCTGTCGCACGACCTGCGTTCGCCGCTCACCGCCACTGTCGCCTGCCTGGAAACGCTCGACGGCCGCTGGGCCGGCACTGCCGAGCGCAGCGACGACCGCCGCCTGGTCGAGATCGCCCTGCGCAACACCCGCAATGCCGCTGGCCTGGTGCGTTCGCTCGGCGATCTGGCCAAGCTCGACGAGCCTGAATACAGCCTGCGCCCGGAAGCCGTCGACGTGAGCGAGCTGCTCGACGACATCGCCCTGCGCTTCGCCGAGCGGGCGGCGCAGCAGGGGGTCGTCCTGCGCGCGCTGCCAATGGCCGACGGCGGCGATGCGCCGCCGCCGCACGCCCGGATCGACGTCGAGCTGTTCGAGCGGGCGATCGCCAACCTGGTCGACAACGCGCTCAAGTTCTGCCCCGGCGGCAGCACCGTCACGCTGGCGGCGCGGCGGCGCGAGGACCGGGTGGAGGTCAGCGTCGCCGACGACGGCCCGGGCATCGCCGCCGCCGAGCTGCCGATGTTGTTCGACCGCTTCTACCAGAGCCGGCCGACCGTTACGCCTGCCACCGGCGACGGCGGGCGGGGTCTCGGCCTGGCGATCGTCAAGCGCATCCTCGAGCTGCACGGGGGCGAGGTCGCGGTCGAGAGCACGCTCGGACAGGGAACCCGGGTCACCACCCGTTGGCCGGCCGCCGTCTGAGCCCGCGCGGGGCCGCACCGGGAAAGCCCTCGTGCTTCGCTTCGGGGCACGATCTACAGTGCCCCGACTCGCGCAGGCACCAACCCGGTGCCATGGGGCGGGGGAGGTCAGCGAGGAGACGACAACCGCCACCGGCAAGGTCCGGAGCGGTCTTTCAAGACAGGCCTACAGGCCGATGCAGAAATCGCTCAGGGGCACCGGGAAACCGGTGCCCCTTTGTTTTGCCCAGGCGCCACGCGCGTCCGCAAAACGGGAATTGTGCCGGGCCGGACGACGACGGGACCGCTCCCGGCCGCGGCGCGCCTCGTACCATGCGGGTCGGCTTCGCTCGGCACCCCCGTTCATGACCCAATCCTCCCGTCGCCTGCTCGATGTCGACATTCCCGCCCAGCCGGACGTGCTCGTCCGCCTGTCGCTGCTGCTCGCCGAGGACGAGGTCGACTTCAACGCCGCGAGCCTCCTGATCAGCTCCGACATGGCGCTCGCCGCCGCGGTGCTGAAGGCGGTGAACTCGGCGATGTACGGCCTGCGCGGCCGGGTGCAGAGCGTGCAGCAGGCGATCACCTACCTCGGCACGCGCGAGGTCGCGTCGGTGACCTTCGAGATGGGCCTGCGCGCCGTGTTCCCGCCCGCGCCCGAGCTCGAGCCGGTGTGGGAGCGGGCGCGGGTGCGGGGCCTGCTGATGGGCCGGATCGGCTCCGAGCTCGGCGTCGACGCCTGGGCGGCGCATTCGGCGGGCCTGTTCGAGGAATGCGGCAAGGCGGTCATGTTCCGCCACGCCACCGAGCGCTACCGGCCGATGCTGCGCGAGGCGAAGAACGACGAGGAGCTGCTGCTGCTCGAGCACACCCACATCGGCGTCAGCCACGACACGCTCGGCGCCGCCCTCTGCGAGAGCTGGGGGCTGGCGCCGCCGGCGGTGGACAGCGTTCGCTATCACGTCATCGTCAACAGCACCCTCGAGCTGCCGATGCACGTGCAGCGGCGCTCGATCTGCGCCCTCTCGGCAATGGCGCATGCGCTGATGACCGACCCGGACACGCTCGACGACGTCACCCGCAAGGTGGCGCCGCAGGCCGAGCTCGACCCGCTGCTGGCGGCGCGCGGCGCCCGCCGGGTGCAGGAGCAGATCGAGATGGCGGTCGAGCGGGCGAAGACCGACTAGGGCCTGTTGGCAGGCTCTAGCACTTCCGGGGGACCCGATTCCCCGTAGTCTCTCTCTTGGCGTAGGCCGCGTGCTGAACTAGCGTGGTCGACGCTGCGCACGCCGCCGCGGGCGCGAGGACACCGCCATGGCGAATCCGGCGCCGCGTTACACCGTCGCTCCCGAGCAGCTCGCGCTTCAGCGCCTCTATCACTGGGAACGAACCGCGCCCGAGCGTGTGATCCTGTCCCAGCCGCAGGGCGGCGGCGCGATCCGCGACTTCACCTGGGGCGAGGCGATCGGCGAGGTGCGCTGCATGGCCGCGCACCTGCGCTCGCTCGGGTTCGCGCCGGGCACCCGGATCGCGCTGCTTTCCAAGAACTGCGCCCATTGGCTGCTCGCCGATTTCGCGATCTGGCTGGCCGGCCATGTGTCCGTGCCGCTCTACCCGACGCTCGCCGCCGGCACCGTGCGGCAGATCCTCGAGCACTCCGAGGCGAAGCTGCTTTTCGTCGGCAAGCTCGACGGCTGGCCGGCCATGCGTCCCGGCGTGCCCGAAGGGCTGCCCTGCATCGGCCTGCCGCTCGCCCCGGCCAACGACTACCCGCAGTGGCAGGCGATCGTTGCCGCCACGGCGCCGTTCGCCGAGTCGCCGCTGCGCGACGGCAACGAGCTCTCGACCATCATGTACACCTCGGGCACGACCGGCGCGCCCAAGGGCGTCATGCACAGCTTCGCGACCTTCGCCTGGTCGATCGCCGCCGGCCTGAAGCGCGTGCCGCTCGGCAGCGACGCCCGCCTGCTCAGCTACCTGCCGCTAGCCCACGTCGCGGAGCGCGCGCTGATCGAGCATGCCCTGCTCGCGACCGGCATGCACGTGTACTTCGCCGAGAGCCTGGAGACCTTCACCGCCGACCTGCAGCGGGCGCGGCCGACCGTCTTCTTCTCGGTGCCGCGGCTGTGGGTCAAGTTCCAGCAGGCGGTCGACGCGAAGATGCCGCCGGCCAAGCTGCAGCGCCTGCTGCGCATTCCGATCGTGCGCAAGATCGTCTCGAAGAAGGTGCTCTCCGCGCTCGGGCTCGACGCCTGCAGCTACGCCGCTGGCGGCGCCGCGCCGATGCCGCCCGAGCTCCTGCGCTGGTATTCGCGGCTCGGCCTGCCGATCAGCGAGGTCTACGGCATGACCGAGAACTGCGGCGTCTCCCATGCCACGCTACCCGGCGTCGAGCGTGTCGGCACCGTCGGCCAGCCGTACGAGGGCGTGGAGACGCGCATCGACCCGGCCAACGGCGAGATCCTGATGCGCAGCCCCGGACTCATGCTCGGCTACTACAAGGAGCCCGTGCTGACGGCCGAGGCAATAGACGCCGAGGGCTGGCTGCACACCGGCGACAAGGGCGCGCTCGACCCGGAAGGAAATCTGCGCATCACCGGTCGGGTCAAGGACCTGTTCAAGACGAGCAAGGGCAAGTACGTCGCGCCCGCGCCGATCGAGGATCGCCTGGTGATGCATGGCGCGATCGAGGCCTGCGTCGTCACCGGTGCCAACCTGGCCCAGCCGCTCGGCATCGTCATGCTCAATGCCGAAGCCGTGAAGCGCGCGTCGACGCCCGAGGAGCGGACCGAGCTCGAGGCTTCGCTGACCGAGCACCTGGCCAAGGTCAACGAGGGGCTCGATCCGCACGAGCAGCTCGAATGCCTGGTGGTCGTCGCCGAGCCCTGGTCGGTGGAGAACGGCTTCATCACGCCGACCTTCAAGGTCAAGCGCAACCGCATCGAGGACGTCTACGGGCCGCTCTTCGCGGGCTGGGTCGCGAAACGCAAGCCCGTGGTCTGGCACGGCGTCTGAACCGCGTCGCCGGCGGCGCGCGGCTGCGCGCCCTGGCCTGAATGTGGGGCCGATCAGACGGCGATTGTTTCGAATCTGCTTCGAAGCCTGCGCGAGCGTTGCGCGGGCGTTTCGCTTCTGCAAATTCGCAAGACCTGCAACGTCGCCTCGCGCGGCGATTCGTAGTCTGCCCGTTCGGCTCGCGAAGCCGCACCGCGCAACCCTTTGCAGGACCCCACCATGCCCCGCACCCAGGAAGCCCCCGCCCTGCTCGCCACCACCCTGGCGACGCTGATCGCGACCATTTCGCCCGAGGCCTGGGCCCAGGACGCTCCGGCGCAGCAGATGCAGCGGGTGGAGATCACCGGCTCGTCGATCAAGCGCATCGACGCCGAGACGGCGTTGCCGGTGCAGGTGATCACGCGCGAGCAGATCCAGAAGAGCGGCGCGACCAACGTCGAGCAGCTCCTGCAGACGATCAGCTCGGTCACGAGCTCGGGCGGACTGACCGCGGCGTCGGCCTCCGGCGCCACCACCGGCGGCATCTCGGCGGTGTCGCTGCACGGCCTCACCTCGATCCGCACCCTGGTGCTGCTGAACGGTCGGCGGATCGCGCCCTACGGCATCGGCTTCACCGGAGATTCGGTCTCGGTCGACGTCAACAGCATTCCGCTCGCGGCGATCGAGCGGGTCGAGGTGCTGAAGGACGGTGCCTCCGCGGTCTATGGCTCCGACGCGATCGCCGGCGTGATCAACTTCATCCTGCGCCAGGAGTTCAAGGGCCTCGAGCTGACCGCCGACTACGGCAACACGACGCAGGGCGGCGCCAGCTTCAAGAAGGCAACGGGCACCTTCGGCTTCGGCAACCTCGCGGCCGATCGCTTCAATGTCATGGTGGTCGGGTCCTACCAGAAGGAAGGGTCGCTGTTCGGTCGCGATCGGGCCGATTTCGCCGGCCAAGCCTACAACGTCCCCCTCACCAACGACACGACCTCGGGCAACACCTTTCCGGCCAACATCATTCCGGCCGACGGCTCGGGCGGAACGCTGAATCCTTCCGCCCCCGGGTGCCCCGGGCCGTACTCCTTCAACGACCCGCTGTTTCCGCCCACCCGCTGCCGCTTCGACCCGTCACCGCTGGTGACGCTGATTCCCGCCTCCGAGCGCATCAGCGTTTTCGCCGCGGGCAAGTTCGCGGTCACGCCCGACATCCAGGCCTTCGTCGAGGCGTCGTATAACCGGAACAAGATCCGGACCATCATCCAGCCGGTGCCGCTCTCGGACCAGTTCAACATCCCGCTGCAGAACGCGCTCTGCAGCCAGGCGCCGTACAACAACACCGTCGCCAACGCCTGCGTCTCGACCTTCCTGCTGAGGCCCTCCAGCCCCTACTACCCGACCGCCTTCGCCACGACGAACTACGGGGGTACCCCCGACCTGCTCGTGCGCTACCGGTCGGCCCTGACCGGCAACCGCGACATCACCGACGTCAGCGAGGCGCCGCGCGCAGTGGCTGGCGTCAAGGGGGTGGCGCTCGGCTGGGACTTCGACGTTGCCGGGCTCTACAGCCAGAGCAAGGTCCGCGAGCAGGTGAACGACGGCTTTCCGCTGCTGACGCAGCTGATGCCGCTGCTCAACAGCGGCCTCGTCAATCCGTTCGGCGCCAGCGACCCCGCGGTCGAGGCGCAGGCCCGGGCCAGCAACTTCACCGGCGAGGCGTACTCCATCAAGTCGTCCATGACCAGCCTGTCCGCAAAGGCCTCGCGCGAGGTCATGCAGCTTTCGGCCGGTCCGCTCGGCGTCGCCTTCGGCGGCGAGATGCGCAAGGAGAAGTTCGACTTCTCCTCCTCGGCGGCGCTGCAGGCGGGCGACGTGTCGGGCTACGGCGGCAACTTCCTGCCGACCCGCCGCTCGCGCGACGTCGGCGCCGTCTTCGGCGAGGCCAACATCCCGATCGTCAAGAACCTCGAGGCCAACGTCGCCGTCCGCTACGACCACTACGAAGGCGTCGGCAGCTCGACCACGCCCAAGGCGAGCCTGCGCTGGCAGCCCATTCCCCAGCTGCTGCTGCGCACCTCGTACGGCAAGGGTTTCCGGGCGCCGAGCCTGCAGGACCTGTTCCTGCCGCAGCAGACCGGCGTGACGACCCCCGGGCTGAGCGACCCCGACCGCTGCCCGGTGACGAACAACGGCAACGACTGCCAGACCCAGTTCAACGTACAGCTCGGCGGCGAGGCGACCCTCAAGCCCGAGAAATCGAAGAACTTCACCCTCGGCGCCGTGCTCGAGCCGGTGAACAATGTCTCGATCGGGATCGACTACTTCCAGGTTCGCCTCGACAACACGATCGTCAACGGGGTCAACCCGGCGATCATCCTCGGCGACACGACGCAGTACGCCAACCTCATCACCCGCGCGCCGCAGACCCCGGCGGACATCGCGGCCGGCATTCCGGGCTCGATCACCGCGATCAACCAGATCAACATCAACCTCGGCACGACCAAGGTCTCGGGCCTCGACTTCGACGTCAAGTGGCGCATCCCGACGGCCGACATGGGGCGGTTCACCGTCGGCGGCACGGCGACCTATTTCATCAAGTTCGACACCTCCACCCCCGCCGGCTCGTTCACCGGCAACGTCGACCGCGTCAATCCGGCGACTGGCGGCGTCATCCCCCGCCTCAAGACCTACGTCGCGGTCGACTGGTCAATCGGGCCGTGGGGCCTGACGGTGGCGCAGAACTACCAGAAGCACTACACCGACCTGGCCGACACCTTCAGCCAGCCCGAGCCGGCCGACTTCCACTACCGCACCGTCCGCTCGTACACGACCTACGACCTGCAGGGCAGCTACGAGGCCTCGAAGTCGTGGCGGGTGACGCTGGGCGCGCGCAACCTCTTCAACTCGGACCCGCCGTACACCAACGCAGGCGGCCAGACCTCGTTCCAGAGCGGCTACGACCCGCAATACGCCGACCCGCGCGGCCGCTTCATGTACGCCCGCGTGACCTACACGATGAACTGAGGATCAGTCGACCTTCGCGCCCGAGGCCTTGACGACCTGTGCCCATTTCTTCGCCTCGGCGGCGATGAACTGGGTGAACTGCGCCGGCGTGTTGCCGCCCGGAATCGCGCCCTGCGAGACCAGCCGCTCCTTCAGCGCCGGCGTGGCCAGGGCCTTCGCGGTCTCCTGCTGCAGGCGGTTGACGATCTCCGGCGACGTGCCCGCCGGCGCGAGCAGGCCGAACCACGAGCTCGCCTCGTAGCCCTTGATCGCCCCGGCCTCGGCGATCGTCGGCACCTCGGGCAGCGCAGCGCTGCGCTCGCCGCTCGTGACCGCGAGCGCCAACAGCTTGCCGGCCTTGATCTGCGGCAGCGCCGAGGGCAGGTTGTCGAACATCAGGTCCATGGTGCCGCCGATCAGGTCGAGCAGCGCCGGGCCCGAGCCGCGGTACGGGAAGTGGACCATGTAGGTGCCGCTCATGGTCTTGAACAGCTCGCCCGAGAGGTGGATCGAGGTGCCGTTGCCGCTCGAGGCCATGTTGAGCTTGCCCGGGTTGGCCTTGGCGTAGGCGATCAGCGACTTCACGTCCGTGATCTTGTACGCCGCGGCCTTGGCCGGGTTCATGACGAGCACGTTGGGCACGCCGGCGAAGAGGGTGACCGGCGCGAAGTCCTTCACCGCGTCGTACGGCATCTTCGGATAGAGCGCCGGATTGATCGACTGCGTGCCGACGGTGCCCATCAGCAGCGTGTAGCCGTCGGCCGGCGACTTGGCGACGAGGTCGGCACCGGTGTTGCCGCCGGCGCCGGGCTTGTTCTCGACGATGAAGCTCTGGCCGAACGCCTTGCCGAGCTCGGGAGCGAGCGCCCGCGCGAGGATGTCGGTGGTGCCGCCGGGCGCGAACGGCACGACGATGCGCACCGGCTTGGTCGGCCAGCCGGATGCGCTGCCCTGCGCGAAGCCGAGCGGCGCGAGGAGACAGAGGGCGAGGGCCGTCAGGGCGATTCGCAAGCGTCGACTCATGGGGGCGTGTCTCCAGTGCGGCGAGCCTCGAAGAGGGGCACGTCCGCAATCGTAGTGTGGGGGAGATCGGGCGAGGATTGCTTCGGCACGGTTTCGTGCCTGTCCTCGCCGTTGCGCCGACGTGCCAGCGGCGGAAATTCGCAAGCGATGCGACGCGGCCGATCGCTCGCGTTCGTAGTCTCTCTCGCTCGGCCCACGACGCCGATGCTGCGCAACTCTTCAGGAAAAACATGTCCATGATCTTCGGCCTTGCATAAGCTGTATCTGCATCTATACTGAGGCGCATGGACATCGTCGACCAGTTCGCGCCACGCGGATTCGATTGCGTCTGCGGCAACATCCGCATGGCCGCGCGCGCCGTCACCGGCGTCTACGACCGGCATCTGCGTGATGCCGGCGTCTCCGCCAGCCAGATGGCGGTGCTCTGGGCGGTCGCCTATGCCTGCGGCCTCTCGGTCAAGGCGCTGGCCGCGCGCATCGCCATGGACGAGACCACGCTGATCCGCAACCTGCGCGGGCTGGAGAAGCAGGGCTGGGTGACGCTGGCGGTCGGCGGCGACCGGCGGCGGCGCCTGCCGGCGCTGACAGAAGAGGGCCGCAAGGTGTTCGGCGCCGCGCTCCCGCTCTGGCAGAAAGCGCAGAAGGAAGTGGCGGCGCTGCTCGACGACAAGCTGAGCGAGACCAATCGCCGCCTGCTCCGGTTGACGCGCGCCATCGCCTGACCGCCCTCAAAAATTTGTCCAGAACGATGTATATGCATTCAATTGGGCGGACGATGGCGGCGGGCGCAGCAGCGACGGCGGCGGGGGCGGCGCCGGCCGGCGCGGTGCAGGCCGCGCCGACGCTGGTGTTTCGCGCCGTTTTGAGCGGCGCGGCGAACCTCGCCTGGGGGAACCGGCGGGTGCGACTCGACGAGGATGCCTGGCTGGTGCTCGACGGCCGCGAGAGCTGCTCCGTCCGCCTCGATCCCGAGCTGCGCACGCGGATGTTCGTGGTCGTCGTCGCGCCCGACGAGTTCGAGGCGGCCACCGCAGGCGCGCCGCCCGCGGACTTCGCCCTCGCCGACAACCTGCGCTCGCGCGACGGACCGGCCGGCCGCCGCCTGGCGGCGATCGCCCGGGCCCGCGCTGCCGGCGGGGGCGAGGCCGAGGAGCGCGAGCAGCGCATCGCCCTGGTTCGCGACGCCTGGGCCGAGGAGCTGGACTTGCGCCGCCAGGCCGCGCGCATCGACTGCGTCAAGCGGGCGACGCGCGAGCAGCTCCTGCGCCGGATCCTGCTCGCCGCCGATTTCATCGCCAGCCATCACGACGAGCCGATCTCGCTCGACGAGATGGCGCGCGCAGCGAGCCTGTCGCGCTTCCACTTCGTGCGCCTGTTCAGCCTGGTCCAGGGCGAGACGCCGCACGCTTTCCTGCGCAGGAAGCGAACTGCCGTCGCCCGCCGCCACCTCGCCGTCGGCAGCGCCTGCAGCGAGGCGGCCAGCCGGGCCGGCTTCGGCAGCCGCTCGTCCCTGTTCCGCAACCTCCGCAAGACGACGCCTGCAGGCGCAGGACCCGAATCGTGCTTCCACTCTGCCTGATCGTCGGCAGCGACGCGGTCGACCCCGCGGGCCTGCACCGCGAGTTCGACGGCTTCGGCTTCAAGCCCTATGCGGTCGAGACCTTCAGCTCGGCGCTCGGCATGATCCGGCAATGGCAGTTCGACGCCGTGCTGGTCGACGGCGACGGCGACGCCGGCTCGCTCCTCCATGCCCTGCCCGAGCTGCGCGACCGCTCGAACGCGCCGATCGTCGTCGTCTGGAGCGACGGCGCCGAACGGCGGCAGATCGAGGCGCTGCAGGGCGGCGCCACCGAGGTCATCGTCAAGCCGGCGTCGGCGCGGCTGATCGCCGCCAAGCTGCACCGCCTGATCGAGATCGGCAAGGACCGGCCTGCCGCCGGCGCCGACGAGCCGCGCGCCGTGGTGCGGCTCGGCCCGCTGCGGCTCGATCCGCGCCGCGCCACGGCCAGCGTCGGCGACGCGCCGCTGGTGCTCACCACCGGCGAGTTCGAACTGCTGCTGCTGCTCGCCTCCCGGCCCGGCGAGTTCGTGCATCGCGACACCATCGCCCGCACGCTCGGCAGCGGCGCCGGCGAGGCCCGGCGCAGCGCCGACATGCATATCTGCCGGATCCGCAAGAAGCTGCGCGACGCCGGGTCGAAGACGCTGCGCGTGGAAACGGTTTACGGCCGGGGCTACTGCCTGCGCTTCGAGGAGGAGCATCCGCTGGGCATGTTCGCCACCCGTCATCCGCAGTGGTGCGCCTAGCCCGAGGTCGTGGCTCCCGCTAGCGGCCGACGGAAGGCCGCAAGTCCCTTCGGCCGGCGCCGCCCGGCGCCGCCTTCTCGTGGAAGACCTCAGCAGCGCGCCGCGCCGGCGGCGCTAAGCTGGGCCGCCATGAACGAGCCCGTCGTCCTGCCCCTCTGGCTGCTGCTGCTCGTCCTGGCCGGCGCGGCGTGGACGGCGTACGACAAGCTGCTGCTGCCGGCGCTGCGCTGGTTCGTGCGCGGCCGGATCAACCGGGTGCTCGAGGAGGTCTCGTCGCGGCTGCGCATCGGCGTGCGCCCGTTCCAGCGCACCCGCCGGCAGGTGCTGATCCATCGCCTGCTCGGCGATCCCAAGGTGATGGCCGCGGCGGAGAGCTTCGCCGCCGAGAAGAAGCTCCCGCTGCCGGCGGTGCTCGCGACGATCGAGCACTACGCCCGCGAGATCGTGCCGGCGTTCAACGCCTACATGGTCTTTCGCATCAGCAACTGGCTCGGCCGCAAGGTCTCGCGCGGCCTCTACCGGGTTCGCCTCGGCTACGTCGACACCGCCGCCCTGGCCGGGGTGCCCGAAAACGCGACGGTGGTGTTCGTGATGAACCATCGCTCGAACATGGACTACATCCTGGCGAGCCACGTCGCGGCCGACCAGGCGGCGCTGTCGTACGCGGTGGGCGAGTGGGCCCGTGTCTGGCCGCTCTCGGCGCTGATCCGCTCGATGGGCGCCTACTTCGTGCGCCGCAACTCGAAGGACGACCTGTACCGGCGCGTCCTCGAGTGCTACATCGCGATGGCGACGCAGGCCGGCGTGCCCCAGGCCGTGTTCCCCGAGGGCGGCCTCACGCGCAACGGCCTGCTCGGCGCACCGCGGCTGGGCGTGATCGACTACATGCTGCGCGGCTTTCGCCTCGAGGGCGAGCGCGACCTGGTGTTCGTGCCGCTCGGCCTGAACTACGACCGCGTCCTGGAAGATCGAACGCTGCTGCGCTCGATCGATCCGAATGCCCGCCCGACCAACCGATTCTGGACCGTCTGGAACACGCTCGGCTTCGTCGTCAACAACCTGCGCCTGATGGGCAAGAGCGGCTGGCGCCGCTTCGGCTACGCCTGCGTCAACTTCGGCACCCCCGTGTCGATGCGCGGCTACTGCGCCGAGCGCGGCATCGACTTCCAGACGCTGGCCGCCGCCGAGCGCAAGCTAGCCATCGGCGAGCTCGGCGGCCATCTGATGGCGTCCGTCGGCCGGGTCGTTCCGGTCCTGCCGGTGCCGCTGGTCGCGGCGGTGATCCTGGCGCGCGAGCAGGCCGGGATCTCGGAGCTGGAGCTGAAGGCCGAGGTCAACGCGCTGATCGAACGGCTCGAGGCTGCGGGCGCGCACACCTACATTCCGCGCAAGGACCTCGACTACGCGGTCGGGGTCGGCCTGCGCATGCTGACCCTGCGCCACCTGGTCGACGAAAGCGACGGCCTCTTCACGGCCCAGCCGATCGAGCTGCCGGTGCTGCGCTACTACGCCAACTCGATCGCCCACTTCCTGCCCAAGGCGGCCGCAGAGCCGGCCGGGACCCTGGTCGCCGCGTGAAGCGCCGGCAGGCGGAAGACAAAGACAGGGGAGCGGGACAGGATGCCGGGGCTCGCTCTCGAAACCGCCCCGAATGCCCGCTCCCCCGTGGCCACAGGTCGGCGAGACGCCGCCGATCGCGACGCCTCGCCTGCACCAGGCGCGAGACAGTGTCGGTCACTGGCTCGCGTCCGCAGCTGCGGCCCGAAACCTGAACGCTAGCGACCGCCTCCTGGCGGCCCGAACAACGAAAGCTGTTGCGGCACGAAGGCGTGCGGCCTCAGCACGAACGGACGCGGCGAACGCATCGCCGGCAGCGGTTGAGACGCGCTGCCGAGGCCCAGCCGAAGCAGGGAAGAGGCGCCGCCGCGGGGCGACGCGGCCGGGGAAAGGGAACGATGCAGCATGCCGTCGGTCTTCGATTCGAACGGCCCTGCAACGACTGGTTGCAGGTACCGGTTTGTCGCCTGGGGATTTGCAACGTTCGTGCCACGTCGCTCGACGTGATGCGGATCACGGGCCGATCGCCGGCGAGGTTGCGGCCGCTTCCCTGTTCTGACGCGTGCTGCTCGGTGACGACCCGCCGTGTCGCCTTCGCAAGCAGGCGTAACCGGAACAGCGACCGGCCGGCGCGTCAGGCCGCGGCGGCGACGTAGCCGCGCGGAATGGCCGTCAGGAGGCGGCGCGTGTACTCCTCCTGGGGACGCTCGAGGATCTGCTCGACTCCGGCCTGCTCGACCACTTCGCCGTCCTTCATGACGATCACCTCGTCGGCCATGAAGCGCACCACGGCGAGGTCGTGGCTGATGAAGATGTAGGCGAGGCCGAGCTCGTCCTGCAGATCCTTCAGCAGGTTGAGCACCTGCGCCTGCACCGAGACGTCGAGCGCGCTCACCGCCTCGTCGAGCACGAGTACCTCGGGCGAGAGGGTCAGGCAGCGGGCGATCGCCACCCGCTGCCGCTGGCCGCCGGAGAACTCGTGCGGGTACTTCTGCATCGCCGAGTCGTCGAGACCGACCTTGACGAGGAGGCTGCGCGCGCGCGCCTCGCGCTCGTCGACGCTCGCACCGATGCCGTGGATCGTCATCGGCTCGAGCAGCGTCTGGCCGACGGTGAAGCGCGGATTCAGGCTTGCGTACGGGTTCTGGAAGACGATCTGGATGCGCCGGCGCATCTCCTGGCGCTCCCGGCTGTCCATGGCGAGGAGGTCGCGGCCGTCGAACACCACCGCGCCGCCGGTCGGCTCGTGCAAGCGCAGGAGGGTCAGGCCCATCGTCGTCTTGCCCGAGCCCGACTCGCCGACGACCCCCAGCGTGTGGCCGCGCCGCAAGCTGAAGTTGACGTCGCGAACCGCTTTGAACTCGCGCTTCCTGAACATGCCGTCGCGCAGCCAGAAGCTCTTGGCGAGCGACTTGACCTCGAGCAGCACCGGCGCGCCGGGGTCCTTGGCCGCGGCGCCGTCCTGGGCCGCGCGGCCGGCGATGTGGTCGTCGATCACCGTCAGGCGCGCCGGGTTGCCGGCGAGGCCGGGGCGGCACGCCAGCAGGGCTCGTGTGTAGTCGTCTTCGGGCGCCTCGAAGATCCGCGCCACCGGGCCCTGCTCGCGCACGATGCCGTGCCGCATCACGACCACCTGGTCCGCGATTTCGCCCACCAGGGCGAGGTCGTGGCTGATGAAGAGCATGCTCATGCGGTGCTTCTTCTGCAGCCCCTCGAGCAGCTCGAGGATCTGGCGCTGGATCGTCACGTCGAGGGCCGTCGTCGGCTCGTCGGCGATCAGCAGCTTCGGCTCGCATGCCAGAGCCATGGCGATCATCACGCGCTGCTGCTGACCACCCGACAGCTCGTGCGGATACGCGCCGAGGCGCCGCTTCGGCTCCGGCATGCCGACCTCGACGAGAAGCGCCTCGGCCCGTTCCCAGGCGGCGCGGCGCGACAGGCGCAGGTGCTTCATCAGCGGCTCGACGAGCTGCTGGCCGACGCTGAACACCGGGTTCAGCGAGCTCATCGGGTCCTGGAAAACGCAGGCGATCTCCTTGCCGCGCAGCGCCTGCAGCTCGGCGGTGCCCGCGCGCAGAAGGTCGCGCTCCTGCCCGCCCTGGTTCCAGACGATGCGGCCGCTGCGCTCGGCGTTGTCGGGCAGCAGGTTCAGCACCGACATCGCGGTGACGCTCTTGCCCGAGCCCGACTCGCCCACCAGCGCCACGGTGGCGTTGTCGGGAATGTCGAAGGACACGCCGCGCACGGCGTCGGCGCGCCGGCCTTCGCCCATGCGGAAGGCGACCTTGAGGTCCTGGATCGAAAGCATCGGTCTCTACTCCAGGCCGCGCAGCTTCGGGTCGAGGGCGTCGCGCGCCGCATCGGCCATCAGCGAAAAGGCGGTGACGAACACCGCCATGAACAGCGTCGCGGTGGCGAGCTGCCACCAGTGGCCGAGGATCAGCTCCGCCTGCGCCTCGGCGAGCATCGTGCCCCAGCTCACCGCGTCGACCGGCACGCCGAGGCCCAGGTACGAGAGGATCACCTCGGCCTTGATGAAGCCGACGACGAGGAGGCCCAGGCGCACCAGCATCACGTGGCTGATGTTGGGCAGGATGTGGCGGAATATCCGCGAAAGAGGCGGCGCGCCGATCGCCTCCGCCGCGCGCACGTACTCGCGCGACGAGTGCTTGATGAACTCGGCGCGCACCTGCCGGTACATCCCGGTCCAGCCGGTGAGGCCGAGGATGATCACCACGGTGCCGATGCCGCGCCCGAGCACCGCGGCGAACGCGAAGATGAGCAGGATCCCGGGGATCGACTCGAACACGTTGTAGAGCCACTCGAGGAAGTCGCCGACCTTGCCGCCGAAGAAGCCGCCGAAGGCGCCGAGCAGCGTGCCGATCGCCGTCGCGACGATGGCCGCCAGGACGCCGACGAAGACCGAGACCTGCGTCCCCTTGACCGCCTTCGACAGCACGTCGCGGCCGAAGCGGTCGCCGCCGAGCGGCAGCGTCTCGCGCTTGGCCGACGAGGTGGTCTTCAGCTTGGCGGCGCGGTCGTCCCATTCCTTGTAGCGCGGGGCGAGCGGGTCGATGTCGGAGAGGTCGACGTTCGGCCCCTTGGGCACCTCGATCGCGCTGGTCGCTTCCGCGGGCATCGCCCCAACGAAGGTCGGCGGCGCGTTGGCGACGCCCACCTCGTCCTGCCAGTTCTTCGCGACCAGGCCGAGCGCCGACGCGGCGATCAGCACGAAGAAGGCGAGCACGACGACGAGGGAGACGACGCCGACGCGGTCGGCACGGAAGCGCCGCCACGCCGCGTGCCACACGCCTTCGGCGCGCTCGCCGGTGGCGACGCCGACCGGAGCCGGGAGGACGGCGCTCACTTGAACACCACCCGGGGATCGACGACCTTGTACATGACGTCGGTCAGCAGGTTGATCACCATCGTCAGCACGGCGAGGTAGACGGTCACCGCCTGGATCACCGGGTAGTCGCTGCGGTTCACCGCCAGCAGCACCTCGCGGCCGAGACCCGGGATCGAGAAGAACACCTCGATCAGGAACGAGCCGACGAAGATGCCGGGCAGCGCCAGGCCGATGTTGGTGAGGATGGGGATGGCGGCGTTGCGCAGCACGTGCCGGAACAGCACGGTGCGCTCGGTCATGCCCTTGGCGCGCGCGGTGCGCACGTAGTCGTGGCCGAGCTCATCGAGGAAGAAGGTGCGGTAGAGCCGGGTCTGCGGCGCCAACCCCACCATGACCGCGAGCATCACCGGCAGCGGCACGTAGGTGACGAGGTTCTTCCACACCGAATCGCTCCAGCCCTGCACCGGGAACCAGCCGAGCTGGAACGCGAACACGTACTGGCCGACGATGATGTAGACGAGGAAACTGATCGAGAGCGCCACCGTCGTGATCACCATGATCGTGCGGTCGGCGACGGTGCCGCGGTGGTAGGCGACCCACATCGCGATCGGCAGGGCAATCAGCGTGTCGAGGACCAGGATCGGGACCATCACCGTCAGCGTCGCCGGCAGGCGCGTCGCGAACAGGTTGCTGACGGCCTCGTTGGTCGCCCAGCTGCGCCCCCAGTCGAAGGTGACGATCGACTTCAGGTAGATCCAGAACTGCACGTAGAGCGGCTGGTCGAGGCCGAGCTGCTGGCGGATCGCCGCGATCTGCGCCTGGGTGGCGTTCTGGCCGGCCAGGATGACCGACGGGTCGGAACCGAACAGATTGAACAGGATGAACACGAGCAGCACGACGCCGAACAGCGTCGGCACCATCTGCCAGAGTCGTCTGAGGATGTAGGCGGCCATGCGGTAAGCCCTGCTCGTGGCGGGTCGGGCATTGGAAAGTGGCGAGTGTAGGCGCGCCTCCGAGGCGCTAGACTCGTTTGTACTCATGGATGACACCGAGGCCCCCCTGATCGACCGCCGGACGGTGCTGGCCGCGCCGCTCGCGCTCGTGCTGCCCTGCACCGCGCTCGCCACCGCGCCGGCGGCGGCGCCGGCGACAAAGGTGCTGCGCCTGTCCTTTCGCGGCGACGAGACGAGCTTCGATCCGGCGAAGATCTCGGACCTGTATTCGCGCTGCATCACGACGCAGATCTTCGAAGCGCTTTACGGCTACGACCATCTGGCGCGTCCGGTCAAGGTGGTGCCGGTGCTTGCCGAGGGCATGCCCGAGATCACGGAGAACTTCAAGGTCTGGACCATCCGGATCAAGCGTGGCGTGTACTTCGCCGACGACCCTGTGTTCAAGGGCAAGCCGCGCGAGCTGACCGCCGAGGACGTGCTCTACGCGTTCAAGCGCCTGGTCGACCCGGCGAACAAGAGCCCTTCCGCCACCTCGATCCTCGACGACAACATGGTCGGCCTGGCGGAGGTGCGGCAGCGCGCGCTCGACACCAAGAAGCCCTTCGACTACGACGCGCCGGTGGCCGGGCTGAAGGCGTTCGACCGCTACACGCTGCAATTCCGTCTCGGCGAGCCGCGGCCCCGCTTCGTCACCGGCACGCTGGCCAGCGGCAGCCTCTCCGGCGCGCAGGCGCGCGAGGTGGTCGAGTTCTACGGCGAGCAGACCGGCGCGCATCCCGTCGGCACCGGCCCGTTCCGGCTGAAGAGCTGGACGCGCAGCTCGAAGATCGTCCTCGAGCGCAACCCGAGCTTCCGCGAGATGCGCTACGACGCGCAGCCCGGCCCCGACGACGCCGAGGGCCAGGCGATCCTCGCCCGCTTCAAGGGGCGCCGCCTGCCGATGGTCGACGAGGTCCAGATCTCGATCATCCAGGAGAGCCAGCCGCACTGGCTCGCCTTCCTCAACGCCGAAGTCGATGGACTGGTCACGAGCTCCGGCGCCGTGCCGCCGGAGCTCACCCCCATCGCGGCGCCCAACGGCAAGCTCGCGCCCAACCTGGCGCGGCGCGGCGTGCAGCTCTACCGCTCGGTGCTCTCTGACACGACGATGCTGTACTTCAACATGGAGGACCCCGTCGTCGGCGGCTACACGCCGGAGAAGGTGGCGCTGCGCCGGGCGGTCTCGCTGGCCTACGACGTGCACCGCGAGATCACGCTGATCCGGCGCGGCCTCGGCATCCCGGCGCAGTCGCCGATGGTGCCGTTCACGAGCGGCTACGACCCCGCCTTCAAGAGCGAGATGAGCGAGTACGACCCGGCCAAGGCGAACGCCCTGCTCGACATGTTCGGCTACCTCGACCGCGACGGCGACGGCTGGCGCGAGCTGCCCGACGGCAAGCCCTTCACGCTCCAGTACGCGAGCCAGCCCGAGCAGATCTACCGCGAGTACAACAACCTGACCCGGCGCGGCCTGAAGGACATCGGCGTGCGCATCGACTTCCCCGTGCAGCAATGGCCGGCGCACCTCAAGGCGGCGCAGGCGGGCAAGCTGCAGATGTGGTCGCTCGGCCTTTCGTCCGCCGATCCAGACGGGCAGACCGGCCTGCAGTACCTCTACGGCCCGCAGGCCGGCCAGCAGAACCTGGCGCGCTTCAAGCTGCCGGCGATGGACAAGCTCTACGAGCAGACCGCATCGATGGAAGACGGCCCGGAGCGCGAGAAGCTGTTCCTCGAGACCAAGCGGCTGTGCACGGCGTACATGCCGTATCGCTACATCGTGCACCGGCTCGGCACCGACGTGCTGCATCCGTGGGTCCACGGCTACAGGCGGCCGGTGTTCTGGAACAACTGGTACCACATGGTCGACGTCGATCCCGAGCGGCGAATCAAGCCCGCCTGAGGAAGCGCATGCCGGTGCCGATCACCCGCCGTGCCGCCGGCACCGCGCTGCTGTCGGTCGCCGCGGCGCCGGCCTGGCCGCAGCTGGCCGCCGTCGTCCCGCCGAAGGTGCTCCGCTACGCCTTCCCGGTGGCCGAGACCGGCTTCGATCCGGTGAAGCTCTCGGATCTCTACTCTAGGACGATCACCCGCCACATCTTCGAGTCGCTCTGCTGCTACGACCACCTGATGCGGCCGACCCGGATCCGGCCGCTGACGATCGTGGCGATGCCGGAGGCGACCGACGAGTACCGCACCTGGGTCTGGCGCATCCGCCCCGGCATCTACTTCGCCGCCGATCCGGCGTTCCAGGGCAAGCGCCGCGAGCTCGGCGCCGCCGACTACATCTATGCGTTGAAGCGCTTCGCCGATCCGGCGACCAAGAGCCCCGCCTGGAACAGCGTCGAGGAAATGGGCTTCGTCGGCCTGAAGGAGCTGCGCGCCGAGGCACTGAAGAACCGCGCGCCATTCGACTACGACCGCGAGATTCCCGGACTGCGTGCGCTCGACCGGCACACGCTGCAGTTCCGCCTCGAAGGCCCGCGCCCGAGAATCGTCGAGGACATGGCCGACGCGAGCCTTTACGGCGCCGTCGCCCGCGAGGTGGTGCAGGCCTACGGCGAGCAGCTCGCGGCGCATCCCGTGGGCACCGGGCCGCTCCGCCTGAAGTCGTGGCGGCGCAGCTCGCGCATCGTCCTAGAGCGCAACCCGGACTACCGCGCGCGCTTCTACGAGGAAGAGGCAGAGCCCGCCGAGGGCGACGCCGAGGGCCGGGCCCTGCTCGCGCGCTTCAAGGGCCGGCGCCTGCCGCTGATCGACGAGGTGGAGATCTCGATCATCGAGGAGCCGCAGCCGCGCTGGCTGTCGTTCCTCAACGAGCAGGCCGACTTCTGCGAGCGTGTGCCCGAGGAGTTCATCAACAGCGCCATGCCGGGCGGCAAGGTCGCACCGAACCTCGCCAAGCGCGGCATTCGCGGCATGCGCGTCGTAGGCCCCGAGAGCACGCTCACCGTCTACAACATGGAGAACCCGGTGATCGGCGGCTACGCGCCCGAGAAAGTGGCACTCCGCCGGGCGATCAACCTCGCGGTCGACGTGCCGCGCGAGATCGGCACGGTTCGGCGCTCGCAGGCCATTCCCGCGCAGTCGCCGTGCGTGCCGCACACCAGCGGCTACGACCCGCACTACAAGAGCGAGATGGGCGACCACGACCCGGCGCGGGCGATGGCGCTGCTGGACATGTACGGCTACGTCGATCGCAACGGCGACGGCTACCGCGAGCTGCCGAACGGCGAGCCGCTGCTGATCGTGCGCCGCACGCACTCGGAAGGCCTGCAGCGCCAGCTCGACGCGCTCTGGCAGAAGAACCTCAAGGCGGTCGGCCTGAACGTGCAGTTCCAGGTCGCGCAGTGGCCGGAAAACCTCAAGGCGGCGCAGGCGGGCAACTTCATGGTCTGGGCGGTCGGCTCCTCGTCGTCGCAGCCCGACGGGATCGGCGGCCTGCAGCGCCTGTACGGCCCGTCGTCGGGCGGCGCCAACCTCTCGCGCTTCCGGAACGCCGAATTCGACGCGCTCTACGACCGCATGCAGCGCATTGCCGACGGCCCCGAGCGCGAGCAGCTGTTCCTGCAGGCCAAGCGGATGTCGGTCGCCTGGGCGCCGTACCGACAGCACGTGCACCGCATCTACAACGACATGGCGCACCCCTGGCTGGTCGGCTACCGGCGGCCGTTTTTCTCGCAGCGCTGGTGGCACCTGATCGACATCGACCATGCCGAGGGCCGGCCACGCGCCTGAGGCGTCGCCGCGACGAATGGCGACGGGCTCCGAGCCGCAGATCCTGCGCTACACCGGGTGGCTCCGCGAGCACCGTGGTCTCGCGTTCGATCCGACGACGACCGCCGGCTACGAGCGCTTCTGGCGCTGGTCGTGCGACGACCTACCGGCCTTCTGGCAATCGATCTTCGACTTCTTCCAGATCGAGTCGCCGACCCCGCACGATACGGTGCTGGCTGCCGAGACGATGCCGGGCGCGCGCTGGTTCCCCGGCGCGCAGGTCAACTACGCGCAACACGTCTTCAGCCATGCCGAACGGAGCGATGTCGCGGGCCATCCCGCGATCCTCTTTCGCGACGAGGCGATGCAGGCGCACGGCGAGACGCTCGAGATCGGCTGGCTCGAGCTGCGCCGCCAGGTCGCGTCCCTCGCCGCGTCGCTCGCGCGCATGGGCGTGGCGCCGGGCGACCGGGTCTGCGCGATCCTCCCCAACCTGCCGCAGACGGCCGCCGCCTTTCTCGCCTGCGCCAGCCTCGGCGCCGTCTGGTCGGTGTGCTCGGCCGACATGGGCCCGCTGGCGATCCTCGACCGCTTCCGGCAGATCGAGCCGAAGGTGGTGATCGGCGTCGACGGCTACATCTATGGCGGCGTAGCGCAGGAGCGGCTGCCGGTGCTGCAAGGGCTGATCGACGAGCTGCCGAGCGTGCGCCACGCGGTGCTGCTGCGCCACCTCGACGCCGATGCCGACGTCGGCTCGCTCGCCGGGCCGGCGCGCGAAGCGCACGACTTCGACGCGCTGGTGGCCGACGATCCGCCGTTCGAGCCGCGGTGGCTGGCGTTCGACCATCCGCTCTGGATCGTCTATTCGAGCGGCACCACCGGCCTGCCGAAGGCGATCGTCCACGGCCATGGCGGCGTGATGCTCGAGGGCCTGAAGATCGGCCTGCACAACAACCTCGGCCCGAGCGTCCTGACCGGCGACCGCTTCCACTGGTACGCCTCGACCGGCTGGATCATGTGGAACTGCCAGATCCACGGCCTGCTCGGCGGCACCACGATCTGCCTGTTCGACGGCAGCCCGGCGGGTCCCTCCGGCGCGCCCGACTGGACGACGCTCTGGCGCTTCGCCGCCGAGACCGGCGTCACCTTCTTCGGCGCCGGCGCCGCGTTCTACGCGAGCTGCCTGAAGGCCGGCGTCGAGCCCGTGCGCGCCGGCGACCTCTCGCGCCTGCGCGGCATCGGCGCGACCGGCTCACCGCTGGCGATCGAGTGCTACCGCTGGGTCTGGGACCACCTGCCGAAGGTCGCCGGCGAGAACATCTGGCTGACGCCGATGTCCGGCGGCACCGACTTCGCCGGCGCCTTCATCGCCGGCCTGCCGACGCTGCCGGTGGTCGAGGGCGAGATGCAGTGCCGCTGCCTCGGCGCCGCGGTCGAGGCGTGGAGCGAGCCCGACGCCGAGGGCCGCGGCCGGGCTCTCGTCGACGAAGTGGGCGAGCTCGTCTGCACCCGGCCCATGCCCTCGATGCCGCTCGGCTTCTGGGGCGATGCCGACGGCAGCCGCTACCGCGACAGCTACTTCGACATGTATCCCGGCATCTGGCGCCACGGCGACTGGCTGCGGATCACGCCGCGCGGCGGCGCGATCATCTACGGCCGCAGCGACGCCACGATTAACCGGCACGGCATCCGCATGGGCACGGCCGAGCTGTACCGCGCGGTCGAGGCCCTGCCCGAAGTGCTCGATTCGCTCGTCGTCGACCTCGAGTACCTCGGCCAGGAGAGCTACATGCCGCTCTTCGTCGTCCTGCGCGAAGGCCTGGTGCTCGACGAGGCTTTGACAAAGCGCATCAAGGCCGGCATCCGGACGGCGCTCTCGGCGCGGCACGTGCCGAACGAGATCTTCCAGGTGCAGGCGATTCCGCGCACCCTCTCGGGCAAGAAGATGGAGCTGCCGGTCAAGAAGCTGCTCATGGGCGCGCCGGCCGAGCAGGTGTTCAAGGCGGGGGCGATGGCCACGCCCGAGAGCATCGGCTGGTTCGTCGAGTTCGCGCGGCGCCGCGAGGGCTGATCGCGCCGCGGCGGCCTACTTGGTCAGCAGGTGCGGCAGCCAGAGCGAGAACGCCGGCACGTAGGTGACGATCAGGAGCGCCGAGCACATCGCGGCATAGAACGGCCAGAGCTCGCGCGATACCTCCTCCATCGTCACCTTGCCGATCGCGCAGCCGACGAAGAGCGTCGGCCCGACCGGCGGCGTGATCAGGCCGATGCCCGAGTTGACGAGCAGGATCATGCCGAAGTGCACCGGGTCGATGCCGAACTTGAGGATCACCGGCAGCAGGATCGGCGTGCAGATCAGGATCATCGGCGCCATGTCCATGAAGGTGCCGAGCAGGATCAGCAGCACGTTGATCATCATCAGCAGCTCGTACTTGTTGCTGGCGATGGCGACGAACATCTGCGTCGCCTTCGCCGGCACCTGCATCAGCGCCATCATGTAGCCGAAGGCGGCCGAGAAGCCGATCAGCATCATCACCATCGCCACCATCTTGGTCACGCGGTGCAGCAGCATCGGCAGCTCGCGCCAGCGGTAGTCGCGATAGATGAACATCGTGACGATGAAGGCGTAGAGGCAGGCCACCGCCGCCGACTCGGTGGGCGTGAAGACGCCGCTCAGGATGCCGCCGAGGATGATGACGACGGTGACCAGGCCCCAGAGCGCGTCGACCGCGATCTTCCCGGCCTGGCGCAGCGTCACCGGCTCGCCCTTCGGATAGCCGCGCCGGTAGGAGAGGATCACGCACAGGCTCATGACGCAGGCGCCGAACAGGAGCCCCGGCAGCACGCCTGCGAGGAAGAGCTGGGCGACCGAGATCGTGCCGCCGGCGGCGAGCGAATACAGCACCGCGTTGTGCGAGGGCGGGATCAGCACCGCCTGCACCGAGCCGCAGATCGTGACGTTCGTGGCGAAGACCTTCGGATAGCCCTGCTTGACCATCTGCGGGATCAGCACCGAGCCGATCGACGCGGTGTCGGCCACCGACGAGCCGGAGACGCCGCTGAAGAAGGTCGAGGCGATGACGTTGACCAGCGCCAGCCCGCCGCGGATCGCGCCGACGAAGATGCGCGCCAGGTTGACCAGCCGCACCGCCATGCCGCCCTCGGCCATGATCGCGCCGGCGAGAACGAAGAACGGAATCGCGAGCAGCGAGAAGCTGTTGACGCCGCTCGAGATCTGGATCATCACCGCCTCGAGCGGCACGTCGATCCACAGCGACCCGATGATCGCGGCAAGGCCGAGGGTGTAGGCGACCGGCATGCCCAGCATGCAGAGCGCGACGAACGCGCCGAGCAGGATCAGGACCTCGGTCATGCAGGGGAACCCATGTCAGTCGGCCAGGGGCTGGTCCCGGTAGACGATCGAGCTCGGCGGCGGCGCGCCGAGCCAGAGCCGCTCGATGATGAACAGCAGCGTGAACAGGCCGCCGAGCGGGATCGGCGAGTAGGTGAGGCCGACCGAGAGGGTCGGGAACTCGGCGATCGTCTGACCCCAGGTCACGCGCACCAGCTGGGTGCCGTAGAACAGCATGAAGAGCGCGGTGGCGACCATCATCAGGTCGGCGAGCTTGAGCATCGCTCCGCGCACCGCCGGCGGGACGGCGTCGGTCAGCATCTGCACGCAGATGTGCGCGCCGGCGCGATACGCCGCGGCGCCGCCGACGAACGAGAACAGCACCATCGCGAGGACCGAGAACGGCTCCGGCCAGCTCGACGCCGAGTTCATGACGTAGCGCATGAACACGCCGTACGGGATGACCAGCGTGATCGCCACCAGCGCCACCGCCGAGACGACGATGCACGCCAGGTAGAGCCGCTCCATCGCGAGCGCGTAGGCGGCTCGCACGGTGCTACTTCGTCTCTTCGATGCGCTTCAGCAAGGCTGCGTACTTGAGGCCGTACTTGTCGCGGATCGGTTGCGTCGCCTTGTAGTACGCCGCCTTGTCCGCGGGAACGAAGGTCACGCCCTTGGCCTTGAGCTCGGCTTCGGCGGTGACGGTCTTCTCGTCCCAGAGCTTCCTCTGCTCGAACTGCGCCTCGCGCGAGAGCTTCTTCAGCAGGGCCTGGTCTTCCGGCGTCAGGGCGTCCCAGGTGCGCTTGGAGAAGATGAAGATCTCCGGAATGATCAGGTGGCCGGTCAGGGTGTAGACCTTGCTGACGAGGTAGTGGTTCTGCGCCAGCAGGGTCGGCGGGTTGTTCTCGGCGCCGTCGACGACGCCGGTCTCGAGCGCGCTGTAGAGCTCGTTGAAGCCCATCGCCACGCCACTGCCGCCCATCGCGTTCATCGTCTCGACGAAGATCGGGTTGCCCATCATGCGGATCTTCTGGCCCTTGAGGTCGGCCGGGTTCGGCACCGCCTTCTTGCCGTAGACGTTGCGCACGCCGGCGTCCATCCAGCCGAGGGCGACGATGCGCGAAGCCGGGTTGGTGTTGATCTTGTCGAGCAGCTCGGCGCCGATCGGGCCGTCGATCACCTTTCGCATGTGCGCCTCGTCCCGGAAGATGAACGGCAGGTTGAAGACGTTGAGATCGTCGACCACCGGGCCCATCGCGCCGACCGAGATGCGGGCGATCTGCAGCGCGCCGACCTGCGCCTGCTCGATCATTTCCTTCTCCCCGCCGAGCTGCATCGACGGGTACATCTGGATCGAGATGCGGCCGGAGGTGGCGGTCTCGAACTTCTTGCCCATGCGCACGATCGCCTCGACCGTGGGATAGCCGAGCGGGTGGACGTCGGAAGCCTTCCAGACGACCTTCGTCTGGGAAGTCGCAGGCAGGCTCACGACGGCGGCGACCCCGACCAGGACGGCGCCGAGCGATGCGAATAGACGTCTCTTCATTTCTGTCTCCGTGACGGTGTAGGCGGCAGTTGCGTGCCGAGCATCGAACATATCGGATACGGGCAAGGCTCTCAATCAGGGATTGACGAAGGTTGTCCGAACAACTCCGATCTTCTACCGGGTGGCGGTGAGGCCGCCATCGACGGTCAGGACCTGCCCGCTGACGAACGAAGCGTTGGTCGCGCTCCGGACAGCGAGCGCGACCGGGTGGCGATCCGCTACCACCAGTCGTACCCGGTGCGGCGCTTCAAGCGCAGCCGGCCCGAGGTGCTGATGGAAAGGGCGAAGAGCTCGAGCCCGCGCGTGCACCTGTTCGACGAGCCGCAGTTCAACACCCAGGACGGCTACATCGGCTTCATGCTCGACTTCTTCCGCAAGCTCCGCGCCGAGGACCGTCTCGTCTTCCTCTGCCAGCATCCGAACGAGCCGTGGCAGCTCGAGATCCTGCGCGAGGTCTGCGAGCGGTTCGTGTTCGTCGAGCGCGGCCGGCTCACCCAGGCCTGCTCGCTGCCCGAGCTCGAGCGCGACGCGCGGGTGCGCGCTTACCTCGGGCGGCTGGCGGGCGTCGGGTCCGCCGCAATAGCGACCCCGGAGGGGTCGGCCCCTCCCTCCCGGAGGGAGGGGAGCGAAGCGGGGAGGGAGCCATCCTGAGCAGCAGAGCTGCCGCTGTAGCGGAACGCTACAGCGGCAGCTCCGTGAAGTAGCGGCCGCCGTGGTAGAGCAGCGGCGTGGCGCCCTCGCGGCGCGCGCAATGCTCGACCTCGCCGACGAAGATGACGTGGTCGCCTTCCTCGTAGCGGCTGCGGTTGAAGCACTCGAACACCGCTGCGGCGCCGTCGATCAGCGGCACGCCGCTGGCGCCGGCGCGGTGGGCGACGCCTTCGAAGCGCTCGACGTCCTTGCTCGCGAAGCGCTCGGCGAGCGCCTTCTGGTCGGCGGAAAGGATGTTGATCGCGTAGTGCGAGCCGCGCCTGAAGGCGGGCATCGAGCCGGCGTGGCGCGACAGGCTCCAGAGCACCAGCGGCGGCTCGATCGAGACCGAGTTGAACGAGTTCGCGGTCAGGCCGATGGGCCGGCCGGCCGCATCGAGCGCGGTGACGATGGTCACGCCGGTGGCGAACATCGCCAGCGAGGCGCGAAAGTCGTCGGCGCTGAACGCGGGCGTGGCGGCGCGGGAAGGCGGTGACATGGCGCCATTGTCGGCTGGAGCTCCCTCTTCCGCTTGCAGGAGGGCCGGAATGAGGGGCTCCCTAGAATCGCCCCCATGACCCCCTCGAGCGACCGCGGCGCGGCAACGCGCGCGCGCCTCGACCGGGCCTGGCGGCTGGTCGCGGTCACCGTGCTCGGCTTCGCCTCCGGCCTGCCGCTCGCGCTCACCGGCCAGGCCATGCAGGCCTGGCTCACGGCCGACGGCATCGACATCGCGACCATCGGCTTCCTCAGCCTGGTCGGCCTGCCCTACACCTTCAAGTTCCTCTGGGCGCCGCTGATGGACCGGTTCGAGCTGCCCTGGCTCGGCCGGCGCCGCGGCTGGCTCGTCCTCACCCAGCTCGCCCTGGCCGGCGCGCTGGTCTGGATGGCGGCGACGCCGCCGGCTTCGGCCCTCGGCGCCTTCGCGCTGCTCGCCTGCCTGGTGGCGATGCTCTCGGCCTCGCAGGACATCGTCGTCGACGCCTACCGCACCGACCTCCTGCCCGCGGCCGAGCGCGGCATGGGCTCCTCGCTCACCGTCCTCGGCTACCGGATGGCGATGATCCTCTCCGGCGGCATCGCCTTCATCTGGGTCGACCCGCGCCAGGGCGGCGGCTGGAACTGGCCCGAGGTCTACCGGGCGATGGCGGTGTTCATGGTGTTCGCGGCGGCAGTCTCGGCGCTGCTCGTGCCGCGGCTGGTGAACGCGGCGCGGCCGGTCAGCGTGGCGCGCAACGACCTGCTCGGCTTTCTCGCCGTCGCCGCCGCGGTCGCGCTCGGCTTCGTCGTCACCCGCTACGCCTTCTCGCCGCTGGCGCGCGAGCTGGTGCTGCCCCTCTTCGCGGGCAGCAGCGTCGCGGCGACATTGCAGCAACGCTGGGCCGACCTGGTCGCCCTCTTCGCCGGCATCGCCTTCACCCTGCCGCTGGTCACCTGGGCGGCGAAGCGGGCCCGCTTCGAGACCCTGCTCGGCGGCCTCAAGAGCTATTTCGCCCAGCCTGGTGCGGCGCCCTTCCTCGCCTTCATCGTTCTCTACAAGCTGCCCGACGCGTTCGCCGGCGCCCTGCTCACGCCCTTCCTGCTGACGGCGATGCAGTACAGCACCGCCGAGGTCGGCGTCGTCAACAAGGTGATCGGCCTGTGGCTGACGATCATCGGCGCGCTGATCGCCGGGGCGCTGATGATCCGCCTCGGCCTGTGGCGCGCGCTGCTGCTGTTCGGCATCCTGCAGATGCTCGGCAACCTCGGCTTCTGGTGGCTCGCGGTGAACGGCCGCGGGGCGCTCGGCGGCCTGACGATCCCGCCTTTCGACTGGGGCTTCGTCAAGCTCGCCGAGGCGACGCCGGTCGACGGCGGCCTGCTGATGGCGATCGCCAGCGAGAACATCACCAGCGGCATGGGCACCGCGGCGTTCCTCGCCTTCCTGATGAGCCTGTGCAACAAGCGCTTCAGCGCGACCCAGTTCGCCCTGCTGAGCGCGTTCGCCTCGGTCGGCCGGGTCTGGGTCGGGCCGCTCGCCGGCGTGCTGGCGCAATCGATCGGCTGGCCGGCGTTCTTCATCGCCTCGACGATCGTCGCGCTGCCGGCCTTGGCCTTGCTCTTGGTGTTGAGGAAACCCATCGATATGCTGGAGGCCGATCCGGCTCGCAATGACGGCAATGGCTGAGAACTTCCTGCTCCCGACCGGCGCATCCTGCTGCGCCTGCACTGGCGCGCGGCTTCGCCGGCGCTCGTTCGTCGCCCTGCTCGGCGGGGCCGTGCTCACGGCCGGCGTGCCAGATGCAAGCGCGCGCGAAGGCGTCCAGGTCGGGCCGCCCTCGGCACTGAGCAAGCTCGTCAGCGCCGAGCAGGTCGAGCAGGCCGCGGCCCGCCAGTACAGCGGCATGCTCGGACAGGCGGCGGAGAAGCGCGCGCTCGCGCCGGACAGCCACCCCCAGGTGCAGCGGCTGCGCTACATCGCCCAGCGCCTGATACCGCACACCTACGAGTGGAATCCGCACGCGCGGCAGTGGCGCTGGGAGGTCAACCTGATCGGCAGCAAGCAGATCAACGCCTTCTGCATGCCGGGCGGCAAGATCGCCTTCTACTACGGCATCCTCGACCAGCTCAAGCTCAGCGACGACGAGGTGGCGATGATCATGGGCCACGAGATGACGCACGCCCTGCGCGAGCACGCGCGCGAGCAGATGGGCAAGAACACGGCGACGCGCGGCGCGATCGAGATCGGCTCGGCGCTGCTCGGCCTCGGCGGCGGCGGGCGCCTGCTCGCCGACATGGGCGGGCAGCTCCTCACCCTGCGCTTCGGTCGCGAGGACGAGACCGAGGCCGACCTGGTGGGCCTCGAGCTCGCGGCGCGCGCCGGCTACGACCCGCAGGCCGGCGTGACGCTCTGGAAGAAGATGGCGAGCGCGGGCAAGAAGTCGTCGGTCGAGATGCTGAGCACGCACCCTTCGGGGCCGACCCGGATCAGCGACATCGAGGCCAACCTGCCGCTCGTGCAGCCGTTCTACGAGCGCGCCGGCCGGCCCGATCGCAGGTTCGGGCCGCCGGCCGCGCCGCCTTCGAAGGAGTGACTCCGGACCGCACGTCGCGTCGTGGCGTGCAGCTTCCTTCGCCTCAGGCGAGCACGCGCCGCAGCCACGCCTGCATGTCGGCGATCTCCTCGGCGCACACCGAATGCGGCATCGGGTACTCGTGCCAGTCGACCGCATGCCCGAGTCGCACCAGCACGTCGCGCGACGCCCGCGCCCGGGCGATCGCGATCACCGGATCGAGCGTGCCGTGGGCCATGAAGATCGGCAAGTCGCGGTTCTCGTCGTGCCGCTCGGCTTCGAGCCGGGCCGCCAGCGGCAGGTAGCCCGACATGCAGACCAGCCCGGCCAGGCGCTCGGCGTGGCGCAGGCCGCTCATGAGCGTCATCGCGCAGCCCTGGCTGAAGCCGGCGAGCACGATCCGCCGTGCCGCGATGCCACGCGCCTTTTCCTTCGCGATCAGGGCCTCGACCAGCGCCTGCGACTGGCGCAGGCCGGCGTCGTCCTCGCGCGGGTTCTGCGCGTCGAGGCTGAAGATGTCGTACCAGGCCGGCATCACGTAGCCGTTGTTGAGCGTGACCGGGCGCACCGGTGCGTGCGGGAAGACGAAGCGCACCGGCCCGACCGGGCCGAGATCGAGCTCGTGCGCCACCGGCACGAAGTCGCTGCCGTCGGCGCCGAGGCCGTGCAGGATGATCATGCTGGCCGTGGGATTCGGTGCGGTCTCGATTTCTATGGCGTCGCGGGACATGGCGGTTCCTAGAGGATGAACTGGTAGTCGATGACGAGCGGCGCGTGGTCGCTGAAGCGCTGCTCGAGGTAGATGTGCTCGCTCTTCGCGAGCGCGGCGACTCCGGGCGTGGCCAGGTGGTAGTCGAGGCGCCAGCCGACATTCTTGGCCCGCGCCTGGCCGCGGTTGCTCCACCAGGTGTACTGCTCGGGATGCGGGTTGAGCGTGCGGAACACGTCGACGAAGCCGAGCTCCTCGAACAGCCGCGTCATCCAGGCGCGCTCTTCGGGCAGGAAGCCGCTGTTCTTGCGGTTGCCCTTCCAGTTCTTCAGGTCGATCTCCTTGTGCGCGATGTTGATGTCGCCGACCAGGATGACCTCGCGCTGCTTGCCGAGCTTCTCGAGGCAGGGCGCCATCCGATCGAGGAAGCGGAACTTGGCCGCCTGCCGGTGCTCGCCCGAGGAGCCGCTC
>JANMCC010000396.1:0-15398 GCA_031360885.1 Burkholderiales bacterium
ACGCCCATCGCGTGCGTGATCAGCATGATCGCCATGCCGAGGCGCTCCTTCAGCTCGGCGAGCAGGTCGAGGATCTGCGCCTGGATGGTGACGTCGAGCGCGGTGGTGGGCTCGTCGGCGATCAGCAGCTGCGGGTTGCACGCCAGGGCGATGGCGATCATGACGCGCTGGCGCATGCCGCCGGAAAACTGGTGCGGATAGTCGTTGACGCGCTGCTGCGGTGTCGGACTGCGCACCAGGGCGAGCATCTCGACCGCCCGGTCGAGCGCGGCCTTCTTGCCCAGCCCTTCGTGTAGGCGGATCGATTCGGCGATCTGCTCGCCGACGCTGTACACCGGGTTGAGCGAGGTCATCGGCTCCTGGAAGATGATCGCGATCTCCTTGGCCCGCACCCGCCGCATCTCGTCGCTGCTCGCGGTGACGAGATCGCGCCCCTGCCACAGCACCTGGCCGGCGACGATCTTGCCGGGCGGCATCGGCAGCAGCTTCAGCACGGTCATCGCCGTGACCGTCTTGCCGCAGCCCGACTCGCCGACCACGCACACGGTCTGGCCGCGCTCGATCGAGATGTCGACGCCGTCCACGGCGTGCAGCCAGCCGTCGTCGGTCTTGAAATGGGTCTTGAGGCCCTTGATGTCCAGGAGCGGCATCACATCACCTTGCGCGGATCGAGCGCGTCGCGGAGCCCGTCGCCGACGAAGTTGATCGTCAGCACCGCGAGAAAGATCGCCGTCCCCGGGAACAGCGCCCAGTGCGGCGCGATGTCGAGGTATTCCTTGCTGTCGTAGAGGATCCGTCCCCAGGTCGGGATGTCGGGCGGAAAGCCGAGGCCGAGGAAGGAGAGGGTGGACTCGGCGATGATCGCCGCGGCGACGTCGATCGTGCCGGCGACGATCACCGGCCCGAGCGAGTTGGGCAGGATGTGGCGCACGACCTGGCGCGGCACCGAGGCGCCGAGGGCGCGCGCGGCTTCCACGAACTCCTTCTCGCGCAACGAGAAGAACTGCGCCCGCACCAGCCGTGCCACCGGCATCCAGCGGAAGCCGCCGATCACCAGCACGATCAGGATGAAGACGCCGACCTCCGGCCCGAAGGCCGACTTCAGCGTGTCGCGGAACAGGTAGATGAGGATCAGCAGCAGCGGCAGCTGCGGCAGCGAGAGGAACAGGTCGGTCAGCCACATCAGCGCCGCGTCGACCGCGCCGCGCGAGATGCCGGCGATGGCGCCGATCGTCACCCCGACCAGCATCGCCATCAGCATCGCCGCCAGGCCCACCGCGAGGGAGATCCGGCCGCCGTAGAGCATGCGGGCGAAGATGTCCTGGCCGAGGTCGTCGGTGCCGAAGGGGTGCGCCCGGGTCGGCGTCTGCAGCCGCGCCGAGAAGTCGATCTCGTTGATCGAGATCTTCCAGAACAACGGCCCGAAGGCGACCATCAGCACCATCGCCGAGAGAACGATCAGCCCGGCGACCGCCAGCTTGTGCCGGCGAAAGCGCCGCCACGCCTCGGCCGCGGGCGAGACATTGCGCCTCGGCGCCGCCGCGGCGAGGGCGGGGCTAGCGATAGCTGATGCGGGGGTCGAGCCAGCCATAGAGGAGGTCGGCGATCAGGTTGAAGAGGATGACGAGGCAGGAGAACACGAAGGTCACCGCCATCACCACCGGCGTGTCGTTGCGCAGGATCGCGTCGATCAGCAGCGAGCCGATGCCCGGCACGCGGAAGATCTGCTCGGTGACGATGGCGCCGCCGAAGACCTGGGGCATGGTCAGGGCCACCAGCGTCACCACCGGGATCAGCGCGTTGCGCACCACGTGCTTCATGATCACTGCGCGCTCGCGCAGCCCCTTGCTGCGCGCCGTGGTCACGTAGTCGAGGCGCACGACGTCGAGCACCGCCGAGCGCACGTAGCGGGTCCAGCTCGCGCCCTGGAACAGGCCGAGCACCATCACCGGCATGGCCGCCTGCTTGAGGTTCAGCCACCACCACTGCCAGCCGGTCGCGGCGATGTCGGCGCGGAACACGAACGGCAGCCAGTCGAGCTTGATCGAGAACAGCAGGATCAGCAGCAGGCCGGTGAAGAAGGTCGGCAGCGAGAAGCCGACGAAGGCGAGGGTGCTGGCGATCCGGTCGAACCACGAATACGGCCGCGCCGCGGAGTAGATGCCCACCGGCAGGGCGATTGCCAGCGCCAGGATCTGCGAGGCGCCGATCACCGCCAGCGTCACCGGCACGCGCTGCCAGATCAGCTTGTCGACGTCGACCCGGCTGATGAAGGAGAAGCCCCAGTCGCCCTGCAGCATCGCCAGCAGCCAGCGGAAGTAGCGCTGCCAGATCGGGTCGTCGAGGCCGAACTTCTGGCGCAGGCTGGCCGCCACCTCGGGCGGGATGTTCGGGTTGAGCGTCATCTCCGAGAACGGGTCGCCCGGGGCGAGGGCGAGCACCGTGAACAGGACGACGCTGATGCCGAGCAGGCTCGGCACGGCGATGAGCAGCCGCCGCAGGAGGTAGTGCCCCACGGCAGCTTCTCAGGTGCGCAACGCCGTCAGGCGGCGCCGCCTTCCCGGTACCAGTTCTGCAGCGCCGAGAAGTCGAGGTCCCAGCCCGAGAGGGTGGTCACCAGCTTCAGGTTGCCGCCGCGCACCCGCGGCCGGCTGATCAGGGGGATGACGATGAACTCGTTGACGACCAGATCGTTCATCTTGATGTAGGTCGCTGCCCGCTTCACCGGATCGAGCTCCGACTTGGCCGAGACGGCCATCTTGTCGTACTCGGGGTTGACGTAGCGGCAGATGTTCCGGCCAGCCCACTTGTTCGCCTTCTGCGAGGCCTCGGCGGAGATGTACTGGTCCATGAAGCGCTCGGCGTCGGGCGCGGTCATGGTCGTCGTGTACATCTGCATGTCGCACCAGAACTTGCCGTAGGTGTCGGGGTTGGCGACGTCGGACGAGAAGAACACCGACGCGGTCACCGACTTCAGCTCCAGGTCGATGCCGGCCTTCTGCGCCGCCTGCTTGACGATCGCCTGCTCCTTCTGCCGGGTGCCGTTGATGGACGTCTGATAGACGAACTTCATCTTCTTTCCGCCCTTCTCGCGAATGCCGTCGGCGCCCTTCTTCCAGCCGGCGGCATCGAGCAGGGCGTTGGCCTTGTCGACGTTGAACTCCCACTTCGTGTTCGGCGACTTGAAGCGCGGCGGGTTGTTCATGAAGTTGGCGGTCGCGAAGCCGGTGCGGCCGTAGATGAACTCCTGCATGCTCTTCTTGTCGCAGAGCAGCGCCATCGCCTCGCGCACCTTGATGTCGCTGAAGGCGAAGTGCTTGCTCTTGACGTGGGCGCGCTCGCCCTCGACCTCGTTCCACGGGTCGGTGATGTTGAGCTGGATGAACTCGATGTCGCCGCCGGGAACGATGTGCGCCTTGCCCTTGCCGCCGGCCTCCATGCGCTTCAACACCTCGTCTTCGACCTGCAGGTTCCAGGCGTAGTCGTACTCGCCGGTCTGCAGCACCGCGCGCGCCGCCGAGGTCGCGTCGCCGCCGCCCTTCATCTCGATCGTGTCGAAATAGGGCCGGTTGGGCATGTGGTAGGTCTTGTTGATCGCGCCCGAGACGATATCGCCCGGCTTGAAATCGGTGAAGACGTACGGGCCGGTGCCGACCGGCTTGAGGTTGGTGGGCGCGTCGCGCGACTTGGCGCCGGCGTAAGGGCCGAACAGGTGCTTCGGGATGATCATTCCTTCGGCGGCGACGAAGGCCGTCGCCCAGAACGGCGTCGCCTGCTTGAAGGAGACGAGGACGGTGTGGTCGTCGACCTTGGTGACGGTGATGTCCTTGTAGACGGCGATGGTGACGGCGGCGGTTGCCGGGTCGCGCGCGTACTCCCAGGTGAAGACGACGTCGTCGGCGGTGAACGGCTTGCCGTCGTGCCAGGTCACGCCCTTCTTCAGGCGCCAGCGCACGACCTTGCCGCCCTCGAGCACGCCGCCGTTGGCAACGCTCGGAATGTCGGCGGCGAGGATCGGCACCAGGTTGCCGTCGTTGTCCCACACCGCCAGCGGCTCGTAGAAGATGCGCGAGCCTTCCTGGTCCTTGGTGCCGTTGGCGAAGTGCGGCTGCAGCAAGGTGGCGCCTTGCCAGAACAGCACCTTCAGCGGGCCGCCGCCGCCGCGCTTGGTCGGCTTGTAGACAGGCGTAGGCTGGGCGTTGGCGACGCCGGCGTGCATGAGCATCATCGAGGCCATGGGCGCGCTCAGGCCGAGCCCCACCATCCGCTGGATGAAGCTGCGCCGAGGCAACGCGCCGGTGCGCACCTCTTCGATCAGGGCACGCAGTTCTGGCTCTTTCATCGCAATCTCCTCGTGGGGGTTCGGAAGCGTGGCGGCGGGTTGCCGCGGCGGCCTCATGCTATGGACTTGGCGGAAAGTCCGTATCCGGGTCTGCCCCGAGCGATATCCGTGCCAGCAGCAGGGCAACGCCCCGGCGGCGGCCGCGGTGGCGGCTACTTCGCCGGACGGACCAGAGCTTCGGCGGCGGCGACCGACACGCCGTCGGCGAGCGCCTTCAGCACCTTCATGTCGGCATCGCCGGCGGCCGAGACCATGATGCCGTTGGCCAGCAGCACGACCACCTCGCGGGCCGGCGGCGTGCGCCGCTCGATCTCGCGCACCGTAGCCCTGCCCTCGCGGTAGACGAACTCGGCCCCCGTCGGGGTCTCGCGCCGATTGGGCGGGCCGGTCCAGTGCGCCGGACCGGGGGCGTTGTTCTCGCTGCCAAGGTCGCTGACGGTGAGGGTCGCCTTCTCTTTGCCGTTGCGAAACCCGTAGACGAGCGTCGTCTGCTGCACGGCCCGCCTCTCCACCTGTACGTCGAGCCCGGCCTGCTTCCACGACCCGATGCGCTCGCCGACGAGGTTCTTCAGCTGCACCGGGGTGAAGGCGCCGTCCCCCTCGTTCGTTGCCATGCTCGTGCTCCTCGACGGGTTGCTTGCCGGCCCGGCGGCGCCGCCGGGCGCCGCCAACGTGGCGCCAGCCAGCGAGCAGCCGATCACCACGGCCGCGAGCGGCCGATGCAGCGACAGGAAACGCTGGCAAGCAGGCATGCGGGCAATCCTACCCGAGCCGGTGGCCGCTGCCACTACAAAGAGGGACGCTGGACACGGCGGGGCCGTTGGCTAGACTTCGACTCCCTTTCGCGACGGGAGCAATCCATGGGACTTCTCGATGTCCTCGGCCTTCAAGCCAAGGCCCCGGTGGCGGCGCCCGCGGGCGCTCCGAGCGATGGCGCACCGCAGCGCGCCGGGGGCGGCAAGGGGGGCGACGAGGTCAAGCCGGCCGTCGTATCGCAAGCTGGCGGCGCGCCGCCGCCGACCGTTTCGGCCCCGGGCGATGGCGCATCGGAGTCCCCGGTCCGCGCCGGGGGCGGCAAGGGGGCCGACCCCCAGCAGGGGACGTTCACCACCGCCCGCGCCGCCGCCGTGACCTTGATCAACGGCTTGAAAGCCCATGCCCAGGCGGCGGCGATACAGGCCTTCATCACGCAGGTCGACACCAAGCTCGCGACCGCCGACGCCCATGCCGCCAAGAAGGAGTGGCCGCAGGCGATGCAGGCGCTCGAGGACGTCAAGGCGATCGCCGCGACGGCGAAGAAAGCGGCCGACGACCGGCAGGCCTTCACCGTCAAGCTCGCCGACGTGACGATGGGCATGAACGCGTTCCAGAACGTCAGCACCGGCACCTTCAACCTGTTGAGCAACGCCATCGCCAACGCCAACGCCCAGGCGACGGCCAACAACTACGTCGCGGCCAACGCGACGCTCGACGCTGCCGCGGTCCAGCTGCGGACGCGGATGAAGGCGCGGATAGACACCGTCAAAGGCAGGCTCGCCAACTCGACCCCGAACCCCAGCGTGGCTACCTTCCTGAAGCCCGAGCTCGACAAGGCCAGGGTGCACGTCGCCGCAGCCGAGGCGGCGCTCGCCGCCCGGCGCTGGAGCGAGGCCCTGATGGCGGAAACGGCGGCGATGTGGGCCCTGGTGTCGACCGAGCGGATGGCACCCCGGCGCGTTTCCTACGAAACGGCACGGGCCGCGACCGTGGCGAAGATCGCCGCGGTCAAGGCCGATGCGTCGCTCGCCGACCGCGGCCCGGGGCTCGACGCCCTGCTCGCCGACGCGGACAAGTCGGGCGGCCGTCCGGCGATGCAGTTCGAGGCCGGCGAGGCGATGCTGCGCGACATCAACACGCGCTGCGACGCGATCGTGGCCGCGACCGCGGACACCGAGGCCTACAAGCGGCAGAAGCCGCCCACCGACGCCGAGCTGGCGGCGCTCGACAAGCACCCGGCCGCGGCGCGCGTCGCGAAGGTGCGCGAAGCGGCGCGCAAGCAGCTCGAGCAGGCTGCCAAGATGGCGGAGGGCGCCGCGACCGCAGTCGACCCGGGCCCTGGCTGGGCGGCAGCATCGAACGAGGTGGTGCGGGCGCGCGCCGACATCGCGGCCGCGAAGACCCTGGCCGACGGTGCCGGCAGCGCCGCCGGCGCCGAGGCCGCGGCGGCGAACCCGGCCGACGTGGCGGCGATGAAGACGGCGCTGCAGACGATGCGAGCCGACCGGCTCGTCACGGCCGCGGCCCCGTTCGCAGCCGAAGCCGGCGCCGCCCTGAAGACCTGCAACGACCAGATGGACAAGGCCGAAAAGGCTCTGGCCAAGAACGACGGCAAGGGCGCCGCCGCTCCCCTCGCGGCCGCCGCCAATGCGCTGATGGAGGCCAAGGCGATCCAGGTCGCCCAGGGCCAGTTCAACTCGACATTGCCGAGCGTCGAGGCGCGCCTGACGGCGCTGCAGGCGCTGCCGCGCGCCGCCCTGCTGAAGGGTGTGATCGATCCTGTGGCCAAGGCGCTGGCCGACGCCAAAGCCAAGAACAAGGCGAAGTCGGGCGTCGCGGCGATGGCCGCGCTGCGCCAGGCCGTCGACCTGGCGGCTGCCGCTACGAAGGCCGACGCCGAGCGCGGCAAGTTCGACACCGCCGCCGCCGCGACCACCACCCACGTCGCCACCATCACCGACGCCAAGGCGAAGAAGCCCCTCGACGCGGCCCTGGCCGACGCGAAGAAGCTGGCCGACGCGTTCAAGTTCGGCGAGGCGATGGCGGCGCTGAAGAAGCTCGAGGTCGCCATCGACAAGGCCGAGCTGACGAGCCGCGCCGCTGCCAACCCGGCCGACCCGGCGATCGCCACGCTGGCCGCGAAGATGACGGCCAACGGCGGCGAAAAGGAAGTCGACGCCTTGGTGAATTCGCCGAAGACGACCGACCCGCAGATGATCGCGGCGCTCGCCACCGGACGGTTCGGCGTGACGATGGTGCCCGACACCTCCGCCGCCGCCGTCGCCGCGAAGAAAGAGGCGAAGAACATGAAGGGGCTGTACAACACCTTCTCGATGGTGCCCAAGGACGTCAAGGCGTTCGGCAGCATCACCGGCATCACGCATACCGATTCGACCGGCGGCAGCGGCGCCTGGGGCTCCGGTGGCGCCGTCACGCTCAGCGGCCGCCCCGGCGACCACACGCAGGAGCTGGGTCCCAAGATGACCACCGCCGATCCCACCGACCCCACCGGCGTCAAGAAGGTGAAGCAGCTGCCGGCCGACGTCGACAAGGATTGCCTGCCCGTCGGCGGTGACGGCGAATACACCAGCTTCACCGCGCTGCACGAGGTGGCGCACGGCATCGACGATTCCAAGACCTACATGCTGCGCAACGGCGATCGCGAAGACCACGGCGGCTGGCAGAGCTACGGCTCCGGCGTGCAGGTCATCGCCGACGCGGTGGGCCCGCACATCCGCGGCAAGGCGGGAGGCGCCAACACCTTCTACACGAAGGCCGAGGACAAGAAATACGTTCTCGACGCGCTGCTCAACCAGAAGCCGGCCCGCCCGAGCACGCTGGTAGCCGGCTCCGACGACGAGAAGGCCTACATCGAGTTCGATCGCTGGTACGGCCTCGCCACCTCCGACGGGATCTGGGAGCGCCAGGGAGATGCCGAGGCGATCGCCATCGGTGGCACGACGGTCTATCACGAGTCTTACCCGCGCGAGTGGGTGAGCTACCTCCTGGCGGCGCGCAAGAAGGGCCTCACCGGCTACCAGTTCCGCGCCCCGGCGGAGTGGTTCGCCGAGCTGTACGCCGGCTTCAAGTCGAAGAAGCTCGGACCCAAGCATCCGGCCAACGACTGGCTGAAGAAGCTCTGACGAACAAGGAGGCATCGCGATGTCGATTTTTCACACGGAAACGGTCAACTGCCCGGCGTGCGCCACGCCGGTCCCATTCAAGCTGGTGTACAGCGTCAACGCGGACCGGCGGCCCGACCTGCGCGACGCCATCGTCGCTGGCACCTTCCAGCGCCAGCCGTGCCCGAGCTGCGGCACAGAGTTCCGGGTCGACCCGGAATTCACCTACATGGAGCTGCGCCAGGGCCTCTTCATCGGCGTCTGGCCGGTGGCCAAGCGCGGCCAGTGGCAGACCTGCGCCGAGAAGACCTCGGAAACCTTCGAGGAGGGGCTCGGCAAGAGCGCCTCGCCCGAGGCGAAGAAGCTCGGCGTGGGCATCGAGCCGCGCGCCGTGTTCGGCTGGCCGGCGCTGGCGGAAAAACTCATCGCCAGACAGGCCGGCATCGACGACCGCACGCTCGAGCTGGCCAAGGTGATGACGCTGCGCCACGGCAGCGAGACGCCGATTCCCGGGCAGCGGGAGCTGCGCCTGGTCGAGGCGGGTGCCGAGGACTTCGTGCTCGCCTGGGTGCGCCCGGCCGACGGCCAGGTCGAGAAGGCGATGCGCGTGCCGCGCTCGATGATCGCGGAGATCGACGCCGAGCCCGAGCCGTGGAAGGCGATGCGCCAGCAGGTCGGCGAAGGGCTGGTCGTCGACTTCCAGCGCGAGATGCTGGCGGCCTGAGCCGCGCGCGAGCTCCCTACTTCTTGACCGGCGGCGCGGGAACCGGCGCGGTGCAGACGTAGGTGACCACCAGGTCGCGCACCGAGCGCGCCGGCGCCACGCTGTACGGCAGCGAGAGCTCGTCGTACTTGTAGCTCGAGACCGGGTCGAGGCCGCGCTCGTCGGCGTAGCGCGTGCCTTCGGCGACGGCGTAGGCGCGGTTGGCGCAGTTCGAGATCTGCACCTGGCGCTCGAGCCGGTACTGGCGCGGCGGGTCGGCGTCGGGCACGTCGGTCGGCCGCGACCAGCGCCACTCGAGATTGGCGCGGGCTTCGCTGCCGGCCTTGCGGATGCTGTCCTTGTCGACCCAGACCTGGACCGGGCCGGACTCGCCGACCTTTTCCCACTTGGCGGCGAGGGCGAGGCCGGGAGCGGCGAGGCAGGCGAGGGCGACGATGAGCGAACGGTTGGACACGAAACGGCTCCCTGACGGGTGAAACGATGGCGAACGACTTTATCGCGCCGCCTCGTCCCCGATCGAGCCGAAAGCGTGACCGATCGTTCCGTCCGGCCGCCTCTGTGCGACCTGGGGCCGCGTCAGCGGGCCTAGCCCTGGGCCGCGATCTGCCGCAGCGCCTGCTCGAACACCTCGGGCGGCTGGCCGCCGGAGATCAGGTGCTTGCCGTCGATCACCACCGCCGGCACCGAGTGGATGCCTCGCTCCTGCCAGAAGCGCTCGCGCTCGCGCACCTCGGCCGAGAACTCGTCGGAGTCGAGGACGGCGGTGGCGCGGGCGACGTCCAGGCCGACTTCGCCGGCAAGGCGCAGCAGCACGTCGCGCGCGCCCGGGTTTTCGGCCCGGGTGTGGTACGCGCTCAGCAGCGCGTGCTTCAGCGCCCGCTGCTTGTCTTCGCCCTCGAGCCCGGCCCAGTGCAGCAGGCGGTGCGCGTCGAAGGTGTTCCAGACCCAGGGCCGCTCGCCGAACTCGAAGCCGACCGCGGCGCCGCGCTCGCGCAGCGCGGCGCGCGAGCGGGCGAGCTGCTCGGGCGGCGCGCCATACTTCTTCGAGAGGTAGCGGATCGCGTCCTCGCCCTCGGCCGGCATCGCCGGGTTGAGCTCGAACGGCTCGAAATGCAGCTCGACCGGGATCTCGTCGCCGATGTTCTTCAGCGCCGATTCGAGCGAGTGCAGGCCGACCGCGCACCAGGGGCAGGCGACGTCGGAAACGAATTCGATCTTCATGGCCGAAGTCTAGTCATCCCTCCGGATGGGCGCTGCAAGCGGCCTTGACGGTCTTTACGCGCGGCCCGCGCGCGTGCCGAAGAGCCTCCCTAGAATGCTCCGCTCCCCTCGCGAAAGACCCTCCCCGATGTCCTCCGGCGTCATCCGCATCCGCGGCGCGCGACAGCACAACCTCAAGAACCTCGATCTCGACATCCGCACCGGGGAAATGACGGTCGTGACCGGGCCGAGCGGCTCGGGCAAGTCGAGCCTGGTGTTCGACACGCTCTACGCCGAGGGGCAGCGCCGCTACGTCGAGACCTTCAGCGCCTACGCGCGCCAGTTCCTCGAGCGCATGGACCGGCCCGCGGTCGACAAGGTCGAGGGCGTGCCGCCGGCGATCGCCATCGACCAGACCAACCCGGTGCGCAGCTCGCGCTCGACGGTCGGCACGATGACCGAGCTGAACGACCACCTGAAGCTGCTGTTCGCCCGCGCCGCCGAGCTGTTCGACCGGCAGACGGCGCAGCGCGTCCGCCACGATTCGCCCGAGACGATCCATTCCGACCTGCTGCAGCGCGCCGCCGCGCCCGCGGGCGGCGAGGAGCCGCGCCTGGTCGTGACCTTCCCGGTCGAGCTGCCGGCCTCGACCACCGCGGCCGAGGTCGAGCAGTGGCTCTCGGCGAGCGGCTTCACGCGCGTGCATGCCGAGCGCGAGGTCGCCTCGCCGACCGGGCCGCGCAAGCTGCTCGACGTCGTCGCCGACCGCTTTCGCATCGGCACCACCGAGAAGGTGCGCGCGATCGAGGCGATCGAGGTCGCGCTCAAGCGCGGCAGCGGCCGGGTCAACGTCTACGCCGCGAAGCCGGAGGGCGAGCAGCTCTGGCGCTTCTCCACCGGCCTGCACTGCCCCGACAGCGACCTGCGCTACGCCGAGCCGCAGCCGGCCCTGTTCTCGTTCAACTCGGCCTACGGCGCGTGCGAGACCTGCCGCGGCTTCGGCCGGGTGATCGGCGTCGACTTCGGCCTGGTCATCCCCGACCATCGCAAGACCCTGCGCAACGGCGCGATCAAGACGATCCAGACGCCGGCGTGGCGAGAGATCCAGGACGACCTGCTCAAGTACGCCGGCGTGGCAGGCATTCCGCGCGACACCGCCTGGTCGCAGCTCACCGAGGCGCAGCGCGACTGGGTGATCGAGGGCTCGCCCAACTGGAAGGGCAAGTGGAACCAGCAGTGGTACGGCATCCGCCGCTTCTTCGGCTACCTCGAGTCGAAGGCCTACAAGATGCACATCCGCGTGCTCCTGTCGAAGTACCGCAGCTACACGCCGTGCCCGGTGTGCGGCGGCGCGCGGCTGAAGCTCGAGGCGCTGCTCTGGCGCCTCGGCTCGAAGGACGACGCCGACGCGGTGCTGCCCGCGGGCAAGCGCTTCCTGCCGGTGGGCACCGGCTGGAGCCGCGAGCAGCTCGAGGCCTTGCCCGGCCTGACGGTGCACGACCTGATGCTGCTGCCGATCGACCGCCTGCGCGCCTTCTTCGACCGGCTCGAGGCCGGCGCCGATGCCGACGACCACGGCGCGCTCGCCCTGCTGCACGAGGAGATCCGCACGCGCCTGCGCTACCTCTGCGACGTCGGCATCGGCTACCTCACGCTCGACCGGCAGAGCCGCACGCTCTCGGGCGGCGAGGTCCAGCGCATCAACCTGACGACGGCGCTCGGCACCTCGCTCGTCAACACCCTGTTCGTGCTCGACGAGCCGTCGATCGGTTTGCATCCGCGCGACATGAACCGGATCGTGCTGGCGATGCACCGCCTGCGCGACGCCGGCAACACGCTGGTCGTGGTCGAGCACGACCCGGCGGTGATGCTCGCCGCCGACCGGCTGATCGACATGGGCCCCGGGCCCGGCGAGCGCGGCGGCAGCATCGTCTTCGACGGCACGCCTGAAGCGGTGAAGAGCGCCGACACGCTGACCGGCGCCTACCTCGGCGCTAGAAAGCAGGTCGGCATGGGCCTGAAGCGCCTGGTCGGCGCCTCGACGCCGCGCCTCGTCGTCGAGGGCGCGCGCGACCACAACCTGAAGAACGTCACGGTCGAGTTCCCGCTGCTGCACCTGGTGTGCGTGACCGGCGTCTCCGGCTCGGGCAAGAGCACGCTGGTCCAGGACATCCTGGCGCCGGCGCTGGCGCGGCACTTCGGCAAGGCGACCGAGACGCCGGGCGCGCACGAGGCGCTGCACGGCGCCGACTGGCTGGGCGACACGGTGTTCGTCGACCAGAGCCCGATCGGCAAGACCGCGCGCTCCAATCCCGCGAGCTACGTCGGCGCGTTCGACGAGATCAGGAAGCTCTTCGCGCAGGAACCGCTCGCGGCGCAGCGCGGCTACGGCGCCGGCATGTTCAGCTTCAACGCCGGCAACGGCCGTTGCGCGACCTGCGGCGGCTCGGGCTTCGAGCACGTCGAGATGCAGTTCCTCTCCGACGTGTACCTGCGCTGCCCCGATTGCGACGGCCGAAGGTTCCGCGCCGAGATCCTCGACGTGACGATCGAGCGCCGCCTGGCCGGCGACGTGAGCCGCAGCCTCAGCGTCGCCGACGTCCTCGAGCTCACCGTCGCCGAAGCCGTGCAGCTGTTCCGCGACGACCGCGAGGTGATCCGCCGCCTGCAGCCGATCGTCGAGGTCGGCCTCGAGTACGTGAAGCTCGGCCAGCCGGTGCCCACGCTTTCCGGCGGCGAGGCGCAGCGTCTCAAGCTCGCCGGCTTCCTCGCCGAGGCGGCGCAGAACTCGAGCGCGAGCCGGCAGGCGCTGGCTCGGCGCGGCACGCTCTTCATGTTCGACGAGCCGACCACGGGCCTGCACTTCGACGACATCGCCAAGCTGATGCGCTCGTTCAGGAAGCTCCTGGAGGCGGGCCACTCGATCATCGTCATCGAGCACAACCTCGATGTGATCCGCGCCTCCGACTGGCTGATCGACCTCGGCCCCGAAGGAGGCGACGCCGGCGGCGAGGTCGTCGCCTGCGGCACGCCCGAGGACGTGAAGCGCCACGGCAGCTCGCATACCGCGAAGGCGCTGCGCGACTACGACGTCGCGCTCGGCTTCGAGGGCCACGCGGTCGAGGAGGGCAGGCCGCTGCAGCTCCTGCTCAAGCCGGCGCGCCAGCGCCACACCGAAGACCAGAACATCCGCATCGTCAACGCCCGCGAGCACAACCTGAAGTCGCTCGACGTCTCGATCCCGCGCGGCAAGTTCAGCGTGATCACCGGCGTCTCCGGCTCGGGCAAGTCGACGCTCGCCTTCGACATCCTGTTCAACGAAGGCCAGCGCCGCTACCTCGAGTCGCTCAACGCCTATGCGCGCTCGATCGTGCAGCCCGCGGGCCGGCCCGAGGTCGACGCGGTCTACGGCATCCCGCCCACCGTGGCGATCGAGCAGCGGCTCTCGCGCGGCGGCCGCAAGAGCACGGTCGCGACGACGACCGAGGTCTGGCACTTCCTGCGCCTGCTCTACGTCAAGCTCGGCGTGCAGCACTGCGTCAAGGACGGCACCGCGGTGCAGCCGCAGAGCGTGGAGCAGATCGCGGCGCAGATCCTGCGCGACCTTGCCGGCGAGCCCGTCGGCGTGCTCGCGCCGCTGGTCGTGGCGCGCAAGGGCGTCTACACCGACCTCGCCAAGTGGGCCAAGGGGCGCGGGCACACCCACCTGCGCGTCGACGGCGAGTTCATGAAGGTCGATCCGTGGCCGCGGCTCGACCGCTTCAAGGAGCACACGCTCGAGCTGCCGGTCGGCGACGTGATCGTCGATCGCGCCAACGAGGGCGCGCTGCGCGCCCTGCTCGACAAGGCGCTCGACACCGGCAAGGGCGTCATGCACCTGCTGGCGCCGCTCACCGGCCTGCACGGCGCCATGCTCGCCGGCACGCCCACGCGCAAGGTCGGCACGGTCAAGGTGTTCTCGACCCGGCGCGCCTGCCCGACCTGCGGCACGAGCTACCCCGAGCTCGACCCGCGCATGTTCAGCTACAACTCGAAGCACGGCTGGTGCACCACCTGCGTCGGCACCGGCCTGAAGCTCAACCGCGAGCAGCGCAAGGCCTACGACGACTCGATCCGCGACGACGACAACCGCGGCCGCGAGCAGAGCTTCCCGGCCGAGGAGGCCGAGGTCGAGGGCATCGTCGACGAGCCGTGCCCGGAGTGCGCGGGCACGCGCCTCAACCCGGCCTCGCGCGCGGTGAGCTTCGACGAGAAGTCGATCGCCTGGATCGCACAGTGGTCGGTGGGCGACGCGCGCAAGTGGGTCGAGGCGCTCACGCTGGTGGGCCGCGAGGCCGAGATCGCGCGCGACGTCGTCACCGAGATCAAGAGCCGGCTCGAGTTCCTGGAAGAGGTCGGGCTCGGCTACCTGACGCTCGACCGCGCGGCGCCCACGCTCTCGGGCGGCGAGGCGCAGCGCATCCGCCTCGCGGCGCAGCTCGGCAGCAACCTGCAGGGCGTGTGCTACGTGCTCGACGAGCCGACGATCGGCCTGCACTCGCGCGACAACGCCATCCTGCTCGGCGCGCTGAAGAACCTGAGCGACAAGGGCAACACCCTGGTCGTCGTCGAGCATGACGAGGAGACGATCCGCGCCGCCGACCACATCATCGACATCGGGCCCGGCGCCGGCAAGCGAGGCGGCCGGCTGGTGGCCGAGGGCAGCGCCAGCGAGATCTCGTCGAACCCGGAATCGGCGACCGGCCGGGTGCTCGCGCATCCGCTGCTGCATCCGGCGCAGCCGCGGCGCAAGGTCGCGCCGGTGACGGCCGCGACCGAGCGCAAGGAGAGCCCGACCAACCCGCTGCTGACGATCCGCAACGCGACCCTGCACAACCTGCAGGACGTGACCGTCGACCTGCCGCTGAAGCGCCTGGTGGCGGTGACCGGCGTGAGCGGCTCGGGCAAGTCGACGCTGGCGCGCGACGTGCTGCTTGCCAACCTGCAGTTCATCAACACCCGCGGCGCCCGGCCGAACTGGCAGGGCTGCGCGCAGATCGACGGCTGGGCCTACATCGACCGCGTGCTCGAGGTCGACCAGACGCCGATCGGCAAGACGCCGCGCTCCTGCCCCGCCACCTACATCGGCTTCTGGGACACGATCAGGAAGCTCTTCGCCGACACGCTCGAGGCCAAGGCGCGCGGCTACGCGCCGGCGCGGTTCTCGTTCAACACCGGCGAAGGCCGCTGCCCGTCGTGCGAGGGCCAGGGAATG
>JANMCC010000093.1:0-14559 GCA_031360885.1 Burkholderiales bacterium
CCGACGACGCCGACGAAGCTCGGGCAGAAGCCGTTGGCGCAGGAGTAGTCCTTGTTGCAGCTCGACTGGTCGATCTTGCGCTTGCGGCCCAGCTCGGTCTCGAGAGGCACTACGGCGACGCAGTTCGACTGCACCGAGCAGTCGCCGCAGCCTTCGCAGACGCGCTCGTTGATGAACAGGCGCCGCGCCGGATCGACCAGCTCGCCTTTCTTCCGGCGGCGGCGCTTCTCGGCCGCGCAGGTCTGCTCGTAGATCAGCACGGTCACGCCCTTCAGCTCGCGCAGCTGGCGCTGCACCGCGTCGAGCTGGCCGCGCTCGTGGAACTCGGTCCCGGCGGGGAAGCGGTCGTGGATCCGGTCGTACTTCGAGATGTCGTCGGAGAGCACGACCACCTTGGTCGCGCCCTCGGCCTCGACCTGGCGCGCGATGCCGTCGACCGAGATGATGCCGTCGACCGGCTGGCCGCCGGTCATCGCCACGGCGTCGTTGAACAGGACCTTGTAGGTGATGTTGGTCCGGGCCGCGATCGCCTGGCGGATCGCCAGGTAGCCCGAGTGGTAGTAGGTGCCGTCGCCCAGGTTCTGGAAGACGTGCGGAACCTTGGTGAACATCGCGTGCGAGACCCAGTCGACGCCCTCGCCGCCCATCTGGATCAGGCCTTCGGTGTCGCGGTCCATCCACGAGGCCATGAAGTGGCAGCCGATGCCCGCCTGCGCGCGCGAGCCCTCGGGCACCTTGGTCGAGGTGTTGTGCGGACAGCCGGCGCAGAAGTAGGGCAGGCGCTTGACGGCGTCGCCGATGTTCGAGAGGAGCTGCGGCAGGGTGAAGTCGACCACCAGGTGGCGCCGGTCGAGCTGCGGGAAGCGCGCCGCCAGCCAGTTGGCGACGATCTCGATCAGGCGCGAGGGCCGCAGCTCGCCGAGCTCGGAGACCAGCGGATTTCCGGCGGCGTCGCGCTTGCCGACGATCGCCGGCCGCACGGCGGCGTTGTAGAACTGGTCGCGCATCTGCGTCTCGACCACCGCGCCCTTTTCCTCGACCACGAGGATCTCCGAGAGACCCTCGGCGAAGCTCGCGATCCGCGTCGGCTCGAGCGGATAGGAGAGGCCCACCTTGTAGAGCCGAACCCCCGCTTCGGCGAGCGCGGCGAGCGAGACGTCGAGCCGGCGGAAGACCTCGAGCAGGTCGAGGTGCGCCTTGCCGCAGGTGACGATGCCGACCGTCGCGTTCGTCGATTCCACGATCTGCCGGTCGAGCGAGTTCACCTTGGCGAACGCGCGCACCGCATCGAGCTTGGCGTGCAGCCGCTGCTCGATCTTCAGCGAAGGCAGGTCGGGCCAGCGGTAGTGCAAGCCGTCGGCGGGTCGGACCAGTCCGGTTCCCGCCTCGACTTCCGCGCCGCTCTTCCACGCGGCGACGCGCGCGTTCGTGAGGTCGAGATCGACCGTCGAGCCGCTCTCCACCACCTCCGAGAGCGCGGTGAAGCCGACCCAGTTGCCCGAGAAGCGCGACAGCGCCCAGCCGTAGAGGCCGAACTCCAGGTACTCGCCGACGCTCGCCGGCGCGACCACCGGCATGTGCCACGACTGCATGGCCACGTCGCTCTGGTGCGGCATCGACGAGGAGACGCAGCCGTGGTCGTCGCCGGCCACCACCAGCACGCCGCCGTGCGGCGACGAGCCGTAGGCGTTGCCGTGCTTGAGGGCGTCGCCGGCGCGGTCGACGCCCGGGCCCTTGCCGTACCACATCGCGAAGACGCCGTCGGCGGTTCGCTCGGGGTCCGACTCGACCCGCTGCGTGCCGAGCACCGCGGTCGCGCCCAGTTCCTCGTTGATCGCCGGCAGGAACTTCACGCCCGCCTGGTCGAGCAGCTTCGAGGCCTTCCACGCCTGCTGGTCGACCATGCCGAGCGGCGAGCCGCGGTAGCCGCTGATGAAGCCCTGCGACCGGATGCCGAACGCCGCGTCGCGCGCCGCCTGCATCAGCGTCAGGCGGATCAGCGCCTGCGTGCCGGTGAGAAAGACCACGCCGCTGGCGGCCGCGAGGTTGTCGGCGAGGCGGTAGTCGGGACGAACAAGGGTCTCTGGCATGGGGCCTCCGTCGAGCGCGGCTGGAGCGGGCAATTTACGGGCCGGAGCGGAGAATGTGCTTCTTTCTTTGTCGCCGAGTCGGCCCCATGGAGAATGGATACTCTATTTCGGTACAGGAGACAGCATGATCGTTCTCGATCGCACCGACCACGCGATCCTCGAGGCGCTGCAGCGCGACTCGCGCCAGACCGTGCAGCAACTCGCCGCCGCCGTCGGCCTGACCTCGACGCCCTGCTGGAAGCGGGTGAAGGCGATGGAGGCGGCGGGCGTGATCCGCGGCTACGGCGCGGTGGTCGACCGGGAGAGCGTCGGCCTCGCCCTGTGCGTGCTCGCCGAGGTGAACCTGACCCAGCACAACGAGGGCACGGTGCGCGAGTTCGAGCGCGCCGTCGCCGCCTGCCCCCAGATCGTCGCCTGCTACAGCACCACCGGCGGCGCCGACTACAGCATCAAGGTCCTGGTGCCCGACATCCGCAGCTACGAGACCTTCCTGCACGAGATCGCGTTCCGCCTGCCGGGCGTGACGCACATCCGCTCGAGCGTGGTGCTGAAGGAGGTCAAGGCCGAGGCGGGGGTGCCGATCCCCGGCGCCGGCCATCCGCCGGCAGGCCGGGCCCGCAAGGCCGCCCGGGCGCCGGCCTCACGCCGGGCCGGTTAGCTAGGGCCTGTTGACACTATGGGAGGGCTCGCGCCGCTGCCATAGCGTTAACAGGGCCTAGGCGCGCGGGTCGAAGTCGGCGAACGCGTTGGCCATCGCCTCGTAGGCCTCGCGCGCCTTTTGCGGCTCGGCCGGCGGCAAGGTGATCGCCAGCACCGCGTACAGGTCGCCGGCCGTGCCGCCGGCCTTGGCGGCAGGCAGACCGCGACCCTTGAGTCGCAGCTTCCTGCCGGCGGCCGAGCCCTTGGGGATCGTCAGCTGCACCGTGCCCTCGGGCGTCGGCGTGTCGACGGTCGCACCGAGCGCGGCCTCCCAGGGAGCCAGCGGCAGGTCGACGTAGACATCGGCGCCTTCGAGGCGAAAGCGCGGATGCGGGTTGAAAGCGATCTCGAGGTAGAGGTCGCCCGCGGGCCCGCCGTTGCCGCCGGGCGCACCCTGCTTCGCCAGGCGCAATTGCTGACCCGAGCGGATGCCGCGCGGGATGTGGACGTCGAGCCGGCGCTCCTCGAGGACGACGCGGCCGTCGCCGGTTTCCTTGGGCACGCGCAGCGAGATGCTGCGCTCGGCGCCCCGGTACGCGTCTTCCAGGTCGATCAGCACCTTGGCATGGTGGTCCTCGCCCTGCGTGCTGACGCTGCGTCGGGGCGATGCGCCGCCGGCTCCGCGGGCGCGACGGCCGAACAGCGACTCGAAGAAGTCGCTCGGATCGAAGTCGGCGCCGAACGGGCTGCCGCCCGCGCCGCCGCCCGGCGCACCACCGCGGAACTCGAAGCCCGCGTCCCAGTTGGGCGGCGGCTGGAACTCCTGGCCGGCCTTCCAGTTGCTGCCCATCTGGTCGTAGGCGGCGCGCTTCTCGGGATCCTTCAGCACCTCGTTGGCTTCGTTGATCTCCTTGAAGCGGCTCTCGGCGTCGGCGAGCTTGCTCACGTCCGGGTGGTACTTGCGGGCGAGCTTGCGGTAAGCCTTCTTGATGTCGTCCTGGGTGGCGGTGCGCGGCACGCCCAGGGCTTCGTAGTAATCCTTGTATTTCATGTGCGGTCGTCAATGCGAGGCGGCGATCGGCGCCGGCTGGCGCGAAGCAGATGAGGGCGCCATCGGTCCGCCGCAAGCCGGCATCACCGGCTCGGTCGAGGCCTGCAGGGTGACGTGGCCGATGGCGAAGCGCTCCTGCATGCGTGCCGCGGCGGCGCGGAAGAAGGCGTCGTCGGGATGGCCGCCGGGCATGACGACGTGCGCCGTCAGCACGACGTCGGTGGTGCCGGTCGCCCAGACGTGCAGGTCGTGGACGCAGTCGACGCCGGGCAACGCCTCGAGCTCGGCGCGCACCGCGTCGAGGTCGATCGAACTCGGCACGCCGTCGACCATCAGGTGCAGCGAATCGCTGAACAGGCCCCAGGTGCCGATCAGGATCACCGCCGCGATCAGCAGGCTGGTGACCGGGTCGACCCAGAGCCACCCCTGCCACAGCGCCAGCGCGCCAGCGCCGACGACCCCGGCCGAGACCGCCGCGTCGGCCGACATGTGCAGGAACGCGCCGCGGATGTTGAGGTCGTCGTGGCGTCCCCGCATGAAAAGCAGCGCGGTGCCGAGGTTGACGACGATGCCGATCGCCGCCACTGCCATGACGACGCCCGGTTGGGTCGGCTCCGGCGATTGCAGGCGCAGCACCGCCGCCCAGACCAGGGAGCCCATGGCCACCAGCAGGAGCAGCGCATTGCCGAACGCGGCCAGGATCGAGGCCCGCTTCCAGCCCCAGGTGTGGCGGTCGTCGGGCGCGAGCCGGCCGGCGAACGCGCCGGCCCAGGCGAGCACCAGGCCGAGCACGTCGCCGAGGTTGTGGCCGGCGTCGGCCAGCAGCGCCAGCGAATCGACGCGCCAACCGGCCAGCGCCTCGATCGCGACGAAGACGATGTTGACGCCGATGCCGATCGCGAACGCGCGGTCGTGACGGGCCGGGCCGTGGGCGTGGCCGGCGTGGTCGTGCCCGTGGGCATGCGCGTGATCGTGATCGTGGCTGCTCATCGCGAGCGCCTGCTTCGCTTCACTCGGCCAGCCGGGCGCGCATGGCAGCGATCACCGCGCGGTAGTCCTTGGCGCCGAAGATGGCGCTGCCGGCGACGAAGGTGTCGCAGCCGGCGTCGGCGGCGGCGCGGATGTTGTCGACCTTGATGCCGCCGTCGACCTCGAGGCGGATGTCGCGACCGCTGGCGTCGATGCGCTTTCGCACATGCTCGAGCTTGCGCAGCGCCGAGTCGATGAAGCTCTGCCCGCCGAAGCCGGGGTTGACGCTCATCACCAGCACCAGGTCGACCTTGTCGATCACCCAGTCGAGCACGTCGATCGGCGACGCCGGGTTGAACACCAGCCCGGCCTTGCAGCCGAGGCCGCGGATCAACTGCAGCGTGCGGTCGACGTGCGCGCTGGCCTCGGGATGAAAGCTGATCACGTCGGCTCCGGCCTTGGCGAAGGCCTCGGCGATGGCGTCGACCGGCTCGACCATGAGGTGCACGTCGATCGGCACGGGGGTCCCGTCGGCCTTGGCCGCGTGCGACCGGATCGCCTGGCAGACCATCGGCCCGATCGTCAGGTTCGGCACGTAGTGGTTGTCCATCACGTCGAAATGGATCCAGTCGGCGCCGGCGGCGATGACGTTCCTCACCTCCTCGCCGAGCCGCGCGAAGTCGGCGGAAAGAATGCTGGGGGCGATCAGGGGCTGCGTCATGAGGTGCTCAACGCGAACGATTCTAGGTCGAGGGTTTTTCCCATGCCTGCGAGAATCGGCGCATGGCCCGACCCGAGTTCACGACGACCGTCGCGGTTCGTCACCTGCCCGAGCAGTCGGACAGGGATGCGGGCAAGTACGCCTTCGCGTACACGGTGACCATCGCCAACAGCGGCGACGTCACCGGCCAGCTGATCGGCCGGCACTGGATCATCACCGACGCCAGCGGCCACGTCGACGAGGTCCGCGGCCTCGCGGTCGTCGGCCACCAGCCGGTGCTCAAGCCCGGCGAGAGCTTCGAATACACGAGCTGGATGCGGCTGGCGACGCCGCACGGCACGATGCGCGGCACCTTCTTCTGCATGACCGAGGACGCGCAGCCGTTCGACGCGCCGATCGGCGAGTTCGGGCTGACGCTCGCCTCCGCGCTGCACTAGGCGCGGCGCCAGTCCCGGCATGGCGAAAGGCGGCACCTCGCCCTGGGACCTGACAGCCCTGTTCAACGCGGCCGACCCGAAGGCCGGCCTCGCCGAGCGGCATCTCTGGGTCATCCGCCTGGTCGAGTGGCTGCGCCACGCACCGCTCGAGTCCGATGCAAAGACCGAGGCGCGCAGCACGCCGACGCCGGTGCTGCGCCTGCGCTTTCTGCTCGGCGTGCTCGAGCGCAACGCCGAGCATCGCCTGCGCGCCGCGGAAATGCTGCGCCTCTTCCTGCGCGAGGTCGACAGCGCCGCGCTGCTCGCCGACTTCGGCTTCGCCCCGCGCACGGGGCTGTGGGCCGAGTTCGGGCAGCGCCTGCGCGCCCGCGTGCTGCCGCTCACGCCGGCGACGACCGACCTCGGCGAGCTGTTCGCCCTGCTCTTTCCGCGCGGCGAAGACGTCGCCTGGCTGAACGCGATCGACGACGAGACGCTGGCGCGCCTCGCCTCGGTGCTCGAAGCCGGCGACAGCGGGCTCGCGCACGATTGGCGGGGGCCGTTCTTCGAGGCGATCGACTTCCTCGCCAGCGCCGTGCGCGCCGCGGGCTTCTCGGCGCAGCTTCGCCAGCGCATGAGTCCCGAGCTGCTCGCCGATGCGCCCTTTCATCAGCTCGCGCGCGTGGCCGAGCGGCTGCGCGAACATGGCCGGTCGACGCTGCCCGAGGACCGCGCCCTCTTCCTCCAGGACGCGCAGTACCTGCGCGCCCTGCTCGACACCTGCCGGCGCTGCGCCGCCAGCGTGCACGAGCATCTCGAAGCGCACGGCGTCTCGGTCGACGTCGTGTTCGAGGTCGACCAGCTGCGCGAGCGCGCCCACCGCATCGACCTGCTGCTCGGCTGCGTGCTCGCGCCCGACGCCTCGCGCGAGGTCGCCGGCCTGGTCGCCGAGCTCGCGGCCATGGCCGAGGAGCGGCGCTCGATCCGCGGCCTGTTCTCGCGCCACTACTCGATGCTGGCGCGCAAGGTGGCCGAGCGCAGCGCCGCCAGCGGCGAGCACTACATCACCCGCAGCCGCGCCGAGTACAGAGAAATGCTGCGCGCCGCGGCCGGCGGCGGCGCCGTCCTGGCGCTGACGACGCTGCTCAAGTTCGCCATCGCCGCGGTCGCCCTTGGCGCGTTCTGGGGCGGCCTGGCGGCGGGACTCAACTACGCCGCCTCGTTCGTCCTGATCCAGATCCTGCACTTCACGGTCGCGACCAAGCAGCCGGCGATGACCGCGCCGGCAATGGCCGAGAAGCTCGCCGACGTCGCGAGCGACGCCGCGGTCGAGAGCTTCGTCGACGAGACCGCGCACCTGATCCGCTCGCAGGCGGCCGGCATCTTCGGCAACGTGCTGGCGGTGATCCCGCTGGTGCTGGCGGCGCAGTGGATCGCCCGCGCCGTGTCCGGCGCGCCGCTGGTCGGCGTCCGCGACGCGGGCTACGTGCTGGACTCGCTGACGCTGCTCGGCCCGACCGCCCTGTTCGCCGCCTTCACCGGCGTGCTCCTGTTCGCCAGCTCGCTGATCGCCGGCTGGTTCGAGAACTGGTTCGTCTGGCACCGGCTCGACAGCGCGATCGCCTGGAATCCGAAGATCGTCGCCCGGCTCGGCGCGGCGCGCGCCCGGCGCTGGTCGAGCTACCTGCGCAGCCACATCTCCGGCTTCGCCTCCAACATCTCGCTCGGCCTGATGCTCGGGCTGGTGCCGCCGATCGTCGCCTTCTTCGCCCTGCCGCTCGACGTTCGCCACGTCACCCTGGCAAGCGGCCAGCTCGCCGCGGCGGTCGGCGCGCTCGGCGTGGGCACGGTGCTGACCGCGCCGTTCTGGTGGTGCGTCGCCGGCATCGCCGCGACCGGCGCGCTCAACCTCGCGGTCAGCTTCTTTCTCGCCTTTCGCGTCGCCCTGCGCTCGCGCGGCATCCGCCTCGCCGACGAAACCCGGATCGGCAGCGCCTTCCGCAGGCGCCTGTGGCGCCGGCCGCTGTCGTTCCTGCTGCCGCCGCGCGATCGTGTCGCCACTTCCACGCCCCCGCCATGAACATGCGCGCGCCGACCGGCCGCTGCGCCTCGGCCTCGCGCCCAAGGACCTGGTTCTGCCCGCGCTGACCTTCGCCGTCGGCGCGATCACCCTCGGCACCGGCCGCACCCACGTGCTCCAGGCGCCGTGCACCTGCTGATCTTCGCCGCCTTCCTGTTCCTCGCGATCGTGCCCTGAGAGCTCGTCAGACGAGGAACATCAGCGCGGCCACCGCCGTCGGCGCGAGGGCGCCGAGGAGCAGGCCGACCGCGCCGATCGAGCCCTTGTCGAAGCCCTGGCGGAGCAGCGCCACGCCGGCCGGATTGGGGGCGTTGGCGATCACCGTCAGCCCGCCGCCGGCCACGGCGCCGGCGACGAGCATGTACTTCGCCTCGGCGCTCATGCCGTCGATCAACGAGCCCAGGTAGGTCAGCGCGGCGTTGTCGGCGATCGCCGTCAGGCCGAGGGCGCCGAAGAACAGCGCCAGCGGCTTCAGGCTCGAGATCAGCGGCTGCAGCCACCACGCCTGCAGGCCGCCGAGGACCACCAGGCCGGCGAGGAAGAAGCCGACCAGCAGCGCCTCCTTCAGGAGCAGCGGGCTCTGATGGCGGGCATAGGCCTGGGTGAAGCCGAGGAACAGCAGGAACAGGCCGAGGAAGATCACCGGGTGATGGGCGAAGACCACCGTCGCGACCAGGAAGGCGAAGTGGATCGCGGTGACCGCCACCGGCACCCTGGCGCTGCGCTCGGCGGGGGCGGCGGCGGCATCCGGCAGGTGCCGGCGCAGCAGGAAGACGATGCCGGTGGCATTGACGAGCACCGCGATCGCCGCCTTCCAGCCGAAGGTCGCGAGCATGAAGGCGCTGTCCCAGTTCCAGGTCTGGGCGACGATCAGCACCGGCGGCGCGGCGAACGAGGTCAGCGTGCCGCCGATCGAGATGTTGACGAACAGGACGCCGAGCGCGCCGTACTTGAGGGGCTCCGGCAGCTCGGGGCGAAAGACCAGCGGTGCGAGCATCAGCGCGGCCAGGGTCATCGCCGCCGGCTCGGTGACGAGCGAGCCGAGCAGGGGAACGACCGCGAGGCAGAGCCAGACCTCGGCAACCGCCGCGCGCACGGGCAGGAGCCGGGGCAGCAAGGCGACCCCGCCCCTGATCGCCTCGAGCACCGGCCGCGAGGCGGCGACGACCATGATCACGACCACGAACAGCGGCTCGGTGTACTGGCGGCTTTCGGCGTATTCGATCGCCACCGCCGAACCGGCGACCACGCCGATCGTCGCCACCAGCACCGCCGCCCAGAAGCCGAACACCACCTCGACCTCGCCGAGCAAGTGGAACAGCCCCGCGTGCCGGGGATGGCGGTGCGCCAGGTGCTCGAACACCTTGGTCGAGAGCGTGTGCAGCACGGCCACCGCGAACAGCACCGCGGCGATGATCTCCAGGGTTCGCATGGGTCAGGGAGGGATCAGTCCTCGTCGCGGCGCTCGCCGCGGCGGCGGCCGGAAAACATCGTCCACCAGACGATCGCGACCAGCAGCGCGAGGGCGAGACCGGCTTCCAGCAGAATGACCCACATGACGACCACCTTCCAGGGCGCCAGGCGCCTGGCGGGGACCATTCTAGGAAAGCTCGCCGCCGCGCTGACGGCCGCCCTCCTCGTCGCCTGCTCGAGCACGCCGATCGCCGCACCGGCGGCGCGTCCTGCCGGCAGACCGGAGACGGCGCCGAGCGACGCGCCGGGCCAGGTCGACGACGGCGGGCCGGTCGTCGCCGCGGCCGGATCGATGCTGCGCCCGCGCGCCCGCTGGCTCGCCGCCTCCTGGAACGAGTTGCCCGGCTGGAGTGCCGATCGCGCCAGCAACGCGATGCCGGCGCTGCTGCGCAGTTGCGACCGCCCCGCGCCGGCCTGGGTCGGCGTCTGCGGCCTGGCCCGGCGCGACGCGTTCGCGCTGCTCGCCGACGACACCGGCGCCCGCGTCTGGCTCGAGGCGAACCTGCGGCCGTGGCGGGTGGAGTCGCTCGAAGGCGAAACGACCGGCCTCGCCACGGGCTACTTCGAGCCGCTGGTCGAAGCCTCGCGCCGGCCGCGGCCGGGATTTCGGGTCGCACTCTACGGCCCGCCCGCCGACCTCGCGACCCGGAGGCCCTACTGGACGCGGCAGCAGCTCGACACCCTGCCGGGGGCGCGCCGCTCGCTCGCCGGCAACGAGATCGCCTGGCTGCGCGATCCGCTCGACGCCCTGCTGCTGCAGGTGCAGGGCTCGGGCCGGCTCAGCTTCGTCGACGAGAACGACAAGCCGCGCGAGCTGGTGCGCGTGGCCTACGCCGGGCACAACGACCAGCCGTACAAGTCGGTCGGCAGATGGCTGGTCGATCAGGGCGAGCTGCGCCTCGAGCAGGCGTCATGGCCGGCGATCCGCGCCTGGGCCAGGCAGCATCCGAAGCGCGTCGACGAGATGCTCTGGGCCAACCCGAGGGTCGTCTTCTTCCGCGAGGAGCCGCTGCCCGATCCGGCGATCGGTCCCAAGGGTGCGCAGGGCGTAGCGCTGACGCCGGGCCGCTCGATCGCGGTCGATCCGTTGAGCGTTCCCTACGGCACGCCGGTCTGGCTCGACACCTCCGAGCCGCTCTCGGCGACGCCGCTGCGCCGCCTCGTCGTCGCCCAGGACACCGGCTCGGCGATCACCGGCGCGGTGCGCGCCGACTACTTCTGGGGCTGGGGCGAAGCCGCCGAGGCGCAGGCCGGGCGGATGAAACAGGCGCTGCGCTACTGGGTGCTGTGGCCGAAGTGAGAAAGAATCGCCTCGTACGCACGACAGATGCGTTCCGACCTTGTTCCGTGGAGACTTGCAGATGACCCGCCGCCCCTTCCTCGCCGCCGCCCTGTCCGCCCTCGGCCTCGGACCGACGCTCGCCACCGCGCAGGGGCCGACGCCGAAGATCGAGAAGGTCGTCCTGCCTGACGAGGAGTGGAAGAAGCGCCTGGCGCCCGCCGCTTACGAGGTGCTGCGCCACGAAGGCACCGAGCGGCCGGGCTCGAGCCCGCTCAACGCCGAGAAGCGCAAGGGGCGCTTCCACTGCGCCGGCTGCGACCTGCCGCTCTTCGCCTCCGAGACCAAGTTCGAGAGCGGCACCGGCTGGCCGAGCTTCTACGCCGCGCTGCCCGGCGCCCTCGGCACCAAGACCGACGTGAAGATGATCATCCCGCGCACCGAGTACCACTGCGCCCGCTGCGACGGCCACCAGGGCCACGTCTTCGACGACGGCCCGGCGCCGACGGGCAAGCGCTACTGCAACAACGGGGTCGCGCTGAAGTTCGTCGCCGCGTAGTTTGGCGTCGAGCTGACGGCTGCGTCTGTCGGCAACGAGTTGGCCGATCGGGACGCCGGTACGCACGGAAGCGCCGACGCCGAGCAGCGCAGGGGAGTCAGGCTCGCGCAGCGAGGCTGACCGCCGAGGTCGCACGCCGATGGGTACCCGACCCCGGCTTTGCCAAACGGACCCCAGCCTTGCCGAGCCCGGCGCGGGAGCTCGCTCAGGGTCAACCGCTCGCCTTGCGGGCCGCCGCCTTGTCCCGGATGAAGGCGCCGATCTCCCGCATCGACAGCGAGCCGCTCCTTGCGCTGTCGATCTCGTCGAAGTGCTTGTAGACGAACGGCATGCCGGCCTTGGCCTCTTCCTTCGTGAGTCGCCCGTCGTGGTTTGCGTCCGCGGCGGCGAAGCGCTTCTGCAGCTCGGCCGCCATGTCCCGCCCGCGGCCGCCGTCGGCCGCCTGGGCGAACACGCTGGACGAGGCGATCCCCGCGAGGGCGAGCAGCGCCACCGTGCAGCCCCGGAATCGATGTGATGCGCGCATGTCGTAGGTCCTTGTCTCTTTGAACGCCGGCGTCGCTCAGGGCCTGGCCGGACACGCGACGGTGGCGCCGTTCGCGTCGAAGCACAGGGTCGAGCGCGTACGGCCCGTGTCCTTGCTGTAGCTCGACGTCGTCGTCGCGCCGTTGCCCGTGGCGGCGCTGGTGACCGAGGTGGTGCGGCTCTGCGTCGTGTTGCCGCTCGCGTCGCGGCTGGCGCTGCCCTCGCTGCTGACGCTCCCGCGCGCCCCTTGCGCCTGCATGGCGCTGCGGTGCGAGGCCGAGCCGTCGGCGTTGACGGTGGTGGTTCCAGCCCGGGCGGCCTGCCCGCCGTTCGGGCCGCGCCCCGCCGCGCTGTTCACGACCGTGGCATGGCCCTGGCCATCCGTCTTCACCGCCCGGCCGCGCAGCGCGAGGCCACGCTCCGGCCCGCGCCAGCCGGTGACGCCGCCGGCGGTGACGCCGCCCTCGGGGTTCAGCCGGACGACGCGGCGGTTCGCTGCGGCGGCCGGTTCGGCAGCGGCGACCACGAGCGAGCAGCCGAAGAGAACGGCGCTCAGGGCGCCAAGCAAAGCGATGCGGTTCATGACGGGCTTCTGCATGGGGTGGCTGCACCTGCAACGATTGCGCTCACTGTCGCCGGATGGCGTCAACGCCCGGTTGCTGCGCACCGGTCAATGGTGAGCAACGATGACAGCGGCAACCGCGCTGTCATCGATTGTCATCAATTCGCCGCTCCTGTCCGCGCCGCCACGCCGCTACGATCGGCTCGCCTTCGCACCTGGAGATCCCGCGATGACCGACGCGCTGGCCCGCGTGCTCGTGGCCGACGACGACGCCGACCTGCGCGACTTGCTGCAGCGCTACCTCAGCGACCAGGGCTGCGCGGTGCGCACCGTCGAAGGCGCCGAGCCGCTCGAGAAGCTGCTGGCGCGCGAGCGCTTCGACGTGCTCGTGCTCGACGTCATGATGCCGGGCGAAGACGGCCTGTCGATCTGCCGGCGCCTGCGCGCGCAGGGCGAGACGATTCCGATCATCATGCTCACCGCGCGCGGCGATCCGCTCGATCGCATCATCGGCCTCGAGATGGGCGCCGACGACTACCTGGGCAAGCCGTTCACGCCGCGCGAGCTGCTGGCGCGCATCCAGGCGCTGGTGCGGCGCCAGCGGATGCTCGGCGCACACAGCGGGCCGGCGAGCAGCGAGGGCGTGGTCCGCTTCGGCGCGTACGCGCTGCACCTGGGCGAGCGCCGCCTCGAGCGCGACGGCGCCGGCGTGGCGCTGACCAGCGCCGAGTTCGCCCTGCTGCGCGCCTTCGCGCGGCATCCGAACCGGCCGCTCGGCCGCGACCGCCTGATCGAGCTGGCGCACGGCCCCGACCACGAGGCCACCGAGCGCAGCATCGACGTGCTGGTGATGCGGCTGCGCCGCCTGGTCGAGGCCGACCCGGCGACGCCGCGCCACATCCAGACCGTCTGGGGCGTGGGCTACGTGTTCGTCCCGGAAGGGGGCGGCGCGGCGCCATGACACTCTGGCCGAAGAGCCTGGTCGGCCGCAACGCGCTGCTGATCGTCGGCCTGATCCTGCTCGCGCAGCTCGTCAGCGGCCTGCTGATCCGGGAGTTGATCCTCAAGCCGCGCGTCGACCAGATCGCCGATTCGGTGGCGCGCAACATCACCGCCATCCGCGCCGGACTGCATGCGCTTCCGGAAGCCGACCGCGCCGCCTTCCTCGACGGCTTCCGCCAGGCCAGCCGCGATCCGACCAGCGAGGCCGACGATGCCGGCGAGGAGCCGCGCGGCCTGATGACGCTCGAGCGCCTGTTCGTCCGTTCGGTCTCGGCCCGCCTGGCCGCCGACGACACCGAGGTGATCTGGCGGCGCGACGGGCGCAGCCTGGCGCTGCACCTGCGGATCGACGGCCGCGGCTACTGGCTGCCCCTGCCCGACGTGCTGCCGACCCGAGAGCAGACCGGCGCCTGGCTGGTCGCCTCGCTCGCCTCTGCGCTGCTCGCGCTGCTCGGCGCTCTGGCGATCCAGCGCCGGATCCAGCGTCCGCTCGGCGCGCTCGTCGACGCCGCCGCGGCGCTCGGCCGCGGCAAGCGGCCGCTGCCGCTCGGCGAAGACGGGCCGACCGAGATCGCCACCGTGAGCCGCAGCTTCAACGAGCTGGTGCGCAGCCTCGAGGCGATCGAGCGCGAGCGCGCGCTCATGCTGGCCGGCGTGTCGCACGACCTGCGCACCCCGCTCACCAAGCTGCGCCTGGGGGTCGAGATCCTGGCCGGCGAGAGCGATCCCGGCATCGCCGCCAGCCTGCACCGCGCCGTCGCCGAGATGGACGCGGTGATCGGCCAGTTCCTCGACTTCGCGCGCGTCGACGACAGCGCGGTGCCGACCGAGAGCCTGACGATGGCCTCCCTGGCCGGCGACATCGCCGCGTCCTTCGCCGACCAGGGGCATGCGCTCGAGGTCGACTCGGCGCCGGGGCCGGCGGTGGCGATGCGCGCGGCGCTGGTTCGCCGCGCCGCGATCAACCTGGTCGAGAACGCGCTGCGCCACGGCCGGCCGCCGGTCCGCCTGGCGACCGGCAGCGACGCTGTCTCGGTCTGGTTCGAGGTCGCCGACGCCGGCCCCGGCATCCCCGCCTCCGAGATCGAAGCGGTGAAGCAGCCGGTCCGGCGCACCGGCGCGGCCCGCAGCGGCGCGCCCGGAGCGGGTCTCGGCCTGGCGATCGTCGAGCGGGTCGCGCGCGCCCACGGCGG
>JANMCC010000107.1:0-9315 GCA_031360885.1 Burkholderiales bacterium
GAACGGAAAGCCGGTGCCGATCAGCGCATCGGCCATGCGCGTGCGCTTGGAGACACGCAGCCGCTTGTCGTTGAGGAAGGCGCCGCGGCCCTTGGTGGCGTAGAACAGGTCGTTGCGCGCCGGGTCGTAGACGACCGCCTGCTGCACCTGGCCGCGAAACGCCAGGCCGATCGAGACCGCGTAGGTCGGCCGGCCGTGGATGAAGATGGTGGTGCCGTCGAGCGGATCGATGATCCAGACGTAGTCGCTGTCCTTGGCGCCGCGGGTCGAGCCCGATTCCTCGGCCAGGATGCCGTGCCCCGGGTAGGCGCCGAGCAGCACGTCGATCACCGCCGCCTCGGCCGCGTGGTCGACCTCGGTGACGAAGTCGTTCGGCGCCTTGGTGTTGACCTGGAGCCGGTCGAGATCGAGCGAAGCCCGGTTGATGATCGCCCCGGCGGCGCGCGCCGCCTTGACAGCGATGTTGAGCATGGGGTGCAGCGCTTGCGACATGGGTGGGGATCCGTTTCGGGCGGGCGCGTGCCGGAGGCGGCCCGCCGCAGCGCGGCTGCAGAATGAAGAGCCGCAATTTTAGCGGTCGAGCGCCATGACCCCCGATCCGACCCGCTTCGTTCTCGTCGGCACCAGCCACGCCGGCAACGTCGGCGCCGCGGCGCGGGCGATCAAGGTGATGGGCTTTTCGGAGCTCGTCCTGGTCGCGCCGCGCTGGCCCGACGTGCTGCAGCGCGAAGAGACGATCGCGATGGCGAGCGGCGCGACCGACGTGCTCGAGGCCGCGCGCGTCGTCGCCACGCTCGGCGAGGCGCTCGAAGGTGTCACCTGGGTCGGCGCGACGGCGATGACGCCGCGCGACTTCGGCCCGCCGACCTTCGCACCGCGCCAGGTCTTCGCCGAGCTCGCGGCGACGGGGCGGCAGGTCGCGTTCGTGTTCGGCTCGGAGCGCTTCGGCCTCTCCAACGACGACCTCTACACCTGCCACGCCTGCCTCTCGATCCCCACCGATCCGCGCTACGGCTCGCTCAACCTCGCCCAGGCGGTGCAGCTCATCGCCTACGACTGGCGCCAGGCGCAGGGCGGCTTTCCGGTCGAGGCGCGGGCCGACGCCGGCGCCCTGGCCGATGCGGTGGCGGTGCGCGGCCTGCTCGCGCACTGGCAGGGCGCGCTGACCAAGGTCGGCTTTCTCGACCCGGCCGCGCCGAGGAAGCTGATGTCGCGCCTGCACCGGCTCGCCAACCGCGCCGATCTGACGGTCGAGGAGGTGCAGATCCTGCGCGGCATCGCCCGAGCAGTGCAAGAGCGATCCCGATAGACTGGGCGACCGCACAACCTTCTGCGAAATCCTCATGTTCCAGCGCCTGCGCGAAGACATCGCCTGCATCCTCGAGCGCGACCCGGCTGCCCGGTCGGCTTGGGAGGTGCTGACGTGTTACCCGGGCCTGCACGCGATCGTGATGCACCGCTGGTCGGCCTGGTGGCTGCGCCATGGCTTTCACTGGATGGCTCGCTGGATCTCGCACCTCGCCCGCTTCCTGACCGGCATCGAGATCCATCCGGGGGCGAAGGTCGGTCGGCGCGTGTTCATCGACCATGGCATGGGCCTGGTCGTCGGCGAGACCGCCGAGATCGGCGACGAGTGCACCATCTACCAGGGCGTGACGCTCGGCGGCACATCGCTCGCCAAGGGCGCCAAGCGGCATCCGACGCTCGGCCGCGGGGTGATCGTCAGCGCGAATTCGATGGTGCTCGGCGGCTTCACGATAGGCGACGGCGCCCGGGTCGGCGCCGGTGCAGTCGTGCTGAAGGCGGTTCCCGCCGGTGCTACGGCCGTCGGCAACCCGGCCCGGATCCTCCAGGCCAAGGCCGAGGAAACGCGCGAGCCGAACGCAGCGCAGACGGGCTTTTCGGCCTACGGCCTGACCCATGGCGACGATCCGGTCTCCCAGGCCATGAAGGGCCTGATCGAGAACGCCTCCGGGCACGAGCACCAGATCGCGCTGCTCTGGCAGGCGATCGAGAAGCTCTCGGCCCGCTCGCGCGAGTTGCCGAGCGACGACTGCGTGCCCGGCGAGGCGCAGAAGATCGAGAACTTCGACGCCGAGCGGCTGAATCGCCTGGTGAAGTGAGGTTGTTCGGAGCCTTCGAGCGGCTCGTCGACGTCTATCCCGCGGCCGAGCCGCAGACGCCGCCGCGCGGCTTCTTCGCCTTCCTGTGGCACGGCACCCGCGGCGTGCGGCCGTGGATCCTGTGGATGACGGCGTGCACCGCGATCACCGGCGCCTTCGAGGCGCTGCTGTTCTCGGTGCTCGGCGGCGTGGTCGACTGGCTTGCCAAGGTGCCGCCCGAGCGGCTGATGAGCGAGCGTGGCGGGGCCCTCATCGCCCTGGCCGTGATCCTCCTCCTCAGCCCGATCGTGGTGGCGCTGCAGACGCTGCTCAAGCACCAGGCGCTCGCCGGCAACATGCCGATGCTCCTGCGCTGGACCTTCCATCGCCACATGCTCGCCCAGAGCCTGGCGTTCTACGCCGACGAGTTCGCCGGCCGCGTCGCCACCAAGGTGATGCAGACCGCGCTCGCGGTCCGCGACGTCTGGATGCTGGTGGCCGACATCATCGTCTTCGTCGTCATCTATGTCGGCACGATGCTCGGCGTGGCGGCGGCGTTCGACCTCTGGCTGCTGCTGCCCTTCCTCGGCTGGCTGGCGCTCTACCTCGCGGCCTGCTGGTACTTCGTGCCGCGCCTGGGCAAGGTCGGCCAGAAGCAGGCCGACGCCCGCTCGCTGATGACCGGCCGCGTCACCGACGCGTACGCCAACATCGCCACCGTCAAGCTGTTCTCGCACGCCCGCCGCGAAGCCGGCTTCGCCAAGGCGGCGATGCAGGAATTCATGGTCACCGCCTACGGCCAGATGCGGCTCGTGAGCGCCTTCGAGATCGTCAACCAGATGCTGAGCATGGCGCTCGTCGCCTGCACCGCGGGCGCGGCGCTGCTGCTCTGGACCCGCGGTGAGGTGGGCGTCGGCGCGGTCGCGGCGACGACGGCGATGGCGCTGCGCCTGAACGGCATTTCGCACTGGGTGATGTGGGAGCTGGCCTCGCTGTTCGAGCAGGTGGGGACAGTGCAGGACGGCATCACCACGCTCTCGCGGCCGCACGCCGTGGTCGACGCCGCTACGGCCGAGCCCCTCGTCGTGCCGCGCGGCGAGGTGCGCTTCGAGGGCGTGGTCTTCGCCTATCCGCAGCCGGCGGCGGCGCCCGGTGCGGGCGGCACGGCGCCGGCGCCGAGGCGGGTGCTCGACGGTTTCTCGCTGACGGTGCGGCCGGGCGAGAAGATCGGCCTGGTGGGCCGGTCGGGCGCGGGCAAGAGCACGGTCGTCAACCTGCTGCTGCGCTTCTGGGATGTGGACCAGGGCCGGATCCTTGTCGACGGCCAGGACGTGCGCGAGGTGACGCAGGACTCGCTGCGCGCGCAGGTCGGCATGGTGACGCAGGACACGTCGCTGCTGCATCGCTCGGTGCGCGACAACATCCTCTACGGCCGCCCCGACGCCGACGACACGAAGATGCGCCTGGCCGCGCAGCGCGCCGAAGCCGAGTCGTTCATCGCCGACCTGGTCGACGCCAAGGGCCGGCGCGGCTATGACGCGCACGTCGGCGAGCGCGGCGTCAAGCTTTCGGGCGGGCAGCGGCAGCGGATCGCGATCGCCCGGGTGATGGTGAAGGACGCGCCCATCCTGCTGCTCGACGAGGCGACCAGCGCGCTCGACTCCGAAGTCGAGGCGGCGATCCAGCAGAGCCTGTACCGCCTGATGGAAGGCAAGACCGTGGTCGCGATCGCCCACCGCTTGTCGACGATCGCGGCGATGGACCGGCTGATCGTTCTCGACCAGGGGCGGATCGTCGAGGAGGGCGACCACGCCAGCCTACTCGCGAAGGAGGGGCTCTACGCGCGCCTCTGGGCGCACCAGAGCGGCGGCTTCCTGGGCGAGACGACCGACGATCTCGCGCCGCCGCCGGCGCGGCATCCCTCGCTGGTCGAGCCGGCCTGAGCGGCTCGCCGCGCCGGACCGACCCTTGCCCTAGGGGGCCGGCCGGGGAGGCCGGACCGCCGACTTCGGCCGGAACGCCTTGCAGACGGCGTTGTCGGTCTCGAGGTAGGGGCCGCCGATCAGGTCGATGCAGTAAGGCACCGCGGCAAAGATGCCCGGCACGGGCGGGGTCGCGTCGCGCATCCCTTCGAGCGTCTCGGCGATCGCCTTCGGCTGCCCCGGCAGGTTGATGACGAGCGCCCGGCCGCGGATCACCGCGACCTGGCGCGAGAGGATCGCGGTCGGCACGAACGCCAGGCTGATGCGCCGCATCTGCTCGCCGAAACCGGGCATCTCCTTGGTGGCGACGGCGAGGGTCGCCTCGGGCGTGACGTCGCGCGGCGCCGGCCCGGTGCCGCCGGTCGTGAGCACCAGGTCGCAGCCGGTCGCGTCGACCAGCTCGCGCAGGGTCGCGGAGATCGTCTCCTGCTCGTCGGGGATGAGCCGCGTCTGCCACTCGATGGGGTTGAGCAGCGCCCGCCCCAGCCAGTCGCGCAGGGCAGGAATGCCCTTGTCCTCGTAGACGCCCGCCGAGGCGCGGTCGCTGATCGAGACCAGGCCGATCCGGACCGGGTCGTGCGCCGACGATGAGGGCGTGGGCTCAGGCATCGGCTCGCTGCAGCTCGCGCACGAACTGGAACAGCTCGCGGAAGGCGCGACCGCTGCGCTTTTCGGGCACCAGCGACGCATCCTTGCGCGCGTTGCGCACGAGCGCGCGCAGGCGTTGCGTGTCGGCGCCCGGGTGCTGAGCTGCGAACCGGGTCGCTGCGTCGTCGTCGGCGATCAGCTCGGCGCGCCAGCGCTCGGCCTGGTGCAGGGCGAGCGAATCCTGGGCCCGACCGAGCTCGAGCTCGTTGACCGCGAGCCGCGCCGCATCGACCTCCGAAAGGCGCATGAGCTTGCCGATCAGCTGCATCTGGCGGCGCCTCGCTTCATGGGTGCGGGTGCGCCGGTACATCTGGATAGCGTCGAGCAGCGGCTCGCCCAGGCCGAGGCCGGCGAGCCGCTCGTCGGAGAGCTCGACCAGCGAGGCGCCGAGCGTCTGCAGCTCGTGCGAGGCCTCCTTGCGGCGGGTCTTGCTCGGCCGTTGCAGGCGCGCCAGGTTCTCGGCGGCGGCGATGTCTTCGGCGGAGGGAGCGGTGGGGTCGGGGCGGGTTCGCACGCGGGCGAGAGGGCGAGGGGAGGGTCGTCGTTATCATAGCTTTCAGCCTCCTGCCCGGCGCGCTCGTCGCTGCCGGCGCCACATCGACTTCTCCCCCATGCCTTCTCCTTCCCGGTCGCTCTCCCCGTCTGATTTCGCCTATTCGCGCGAACGGTTCCGTGAACTCGTCGACGGCGCGCTGGCGACCGCCAGGTCGCTGGGCGCCAGCGACGCCGTCGCCGAGGTGTCCGAAGGGGTCGGCCTCTCGGTCTCGGTGCGCAAGGGCGAGACCGAGAACGTCGAGCGCAATCGCGACAAGTCGATCAGCATCACCGTCTATTCCGGGCAGCGGCGCGGCAACGCCAGCAGCTCCGACTTCTCGGCGGCGGCGATCGAGCAGACGGTGCGCGCGGCGTGGGACATCGCCCGCTTCACCGCCGAAGACAGCGCCGCCGGCCTGCCCGAGGCCGAAAGCCTGGCCACCGGCGAGGCGGCCGAGCGCGACCTCGACCTGTTCCATCCCTGGGCGATCGACGCCGAGGCGGCGATCGCGATCTCGATCGAGTGCGAGGCCGCCGCGCTCGAGGTCGACCGGCGCATCACCAACTCGGAAGGCGCCGGCGTCTCGGCCCAGCAATCGCACTTCTACGCCGCCAACACGCGCGGCTTCGGCGCCGGCTACGCCAGCTCGCGGCATTCGCTCTCGGTCGCGCCGATCGCCTCGCTGCCCGGCAAGGGCGGCGACGACATGCAGCGCGACGCCTGGTACACCTCGATGCGCTCGGCCGACGAGCTGGCCGCGCCGGCGGCAGTCGGGCGCTACGCGGCCGAGCGCGCCCTCTCGCGTCTCGGCTCGAGGAAGATCAAGACCTGCGAAGTGCCGGTGCTCTACGAGTCGTCGCTCGCCTCGGGCCTGCTCGGCGCCTACGTGGCGGCGACCAGCGGCGGCGCGCTCTATCGCAAGTCGTCGTTCCTCGAAGGCTGCCTCGGCAAGCGCGTACTCGCCGGTCACCTCGACGTGCGCGAGGATCCGCACCTGCGTCGCGGCAAGGGCAGTGCGCCCTTCGACGACGAAGGCGTGGTGACGACGGCGCGCGACATCGTCGTCGGCGGCGTCGCCGAGACCTACTTCCTCTCGACCTACTCGGCGCGCAAGCTCGGCATGAAGACGACCGGGCATGCCGGCGGCTCGCACAACATGACGCTGTCCTCGCGCCTGACTCAGCCGGGCGACGACCTCGAGGCGATGCTGAAGAAGCTCGGCCGCGGCCTGTTCGTGATCGAGCTCATGGGCCAGGGCGTCAACTACGTCACCGGCGACTATTCGCGCGGCGCCGCCGGCTTCTGGGTCGAGGGCGGCAGGATCACCTTCCCGGTGCACGAGATCACCATCGCCGGCAACCTGCGCCAGATGTTCCAGGACATCGTCGCAGTCGGCGCCGACGCCTACACGATGGGCAGCAAGACGACCGGCTCGGTGCTGGTCGAGCGCATGAAGATCGCCGGCGCCTGAGAGCGCGCCAGCATGTCACGGCGCGCGACGCCGCGCGGGTAAATCCCGTGGAATTGACCGGGGGGTGCTTCCTAGAATCCGGCGCGACCGAATCCCTCGTACGCCCCCAGGAGAAACCATGCAGCGTCGTTCATTCATCCGCAAGACCGGGTTGGCCGGCGTCATCGCCGCCGGCGCGGCGCCTGCCATCGTCCATGCCCAGGCCGCCATCCGCTGGCGCCTCGCCTCGAGCTTCCCGAAGTCGCTCGACACCCTCTACGGCGCCAGCGAAGTCTTCGCCAAGCATGTGAGCGACATGACGGGCGGCAAGTTCCAGATCTCGACCCACGCCGCCGGTGAGCTGATGCCGGCGTTCGGCGTGGTCGACGGCGTCCAGGCGGCGACGGTCGAGATGGCGCACACCGCGCCGTACTACTTCTTCGGCAAGGATCCGACCTTCGCGCTCGGCTGTGCGATTCCGTTCGGCCTCAACTCGCGGCAGATGACGGCGTGGATGTACGAGGGCAACGGCCTGAAGCTGATGCGCGAGTTCTATGCCAAGTACAACATCGTCAACTTCCCCGGCGGCAACACCGGCGCGCAGATGGGCGGCTGGTTCCGCAAGGAAGTGAAGTCGCTGGCCGACATCAAGGGCCTGAAGTTCCGGATCGGCGGCTTCGGCGGCAAGGTGATCGAGCGCATTGGCGGCGTGCCGCAGAACATCCCCGGCGGCGAGATCTACCAGGCACTGGAGAAGGGCACGATCGACGCCGCCGAGTGGGTCGGTCCGTACGACGACCTGAAGCTCGGCTTCAACAAGGTCGCGCCGAACTACTACTACCCCGGCTGGTGGGAAGGCGGACCTCAGCTCGACTTCTTCATCAACAACAAGGCCTACGAGGGCCTGTCCGCCGAGTACAAGGCGATCGTCGAGGCGGCAGCGGCCGTTGCCCATCTCGACACGCAGGCGAAATACGACGCGCGCAATCCTGCGGCGCTGAAGACGCTGGTCGGCTCCGGCGTCAAGCTGTTCCGTTTCCCGAAGGATGTGATGGAGAGCTCGTTCAAGGCCGCAGGCGAACTCTACGCCGAGCTCAACGCCAGCAATCCCGCCTGGAAGAAGGTCTTCGACGACTTCTCCGCCTTCCGTCGCGATGCCAATCTCTGGTTCCGCTTCACCGAAGCCGGCTTCGACGACTTCATGCAAAGCCAGAAGCTGTAGTCGCCGCTTCGCTCGAAACAGAAAACCCCGCGCTGCGGGGTTTTTTGTTGTCCTTGCGGGCTGCGAACCGCGGGGACGCAGCGCCCGAGGTCAGGGCTTCTGGCCCTTTTCCTTCTCGCGCTGCATCGACTCGATGACCCTCGACATCTCGTCCTTGTCGGAGGACTGCGTTGCGCCGGAGCCGGGCGACGCGCCGGAGGCAGCGCCGCTCGCCGGATCGAGCGAGGTCGGCCCGCCCGCCGCCGTCTCCTTCGGCGCCCCCTGCATCTCGCGGAACGCCTTGTCGACGTCGACCGTGGGCTCCTTGGCCCCCAGGCCGGTCGAGACCAGCGACGGGAAGGCGATGATCAGGCCGACCATGAACACCTGGATGATCACGAACGGCACGGCGCCCCAGTAGATCTGGCCGGTGGTGACCTTGGCGACGCGCCTGCCGGTGATCTTGTCGCTGTAGTCGTCGTTCGGAGCGACGCTGCGCAGGTAGAACAGGGCGAAACCGAACGGCGGATGCATGAACGAGGTCTGCATGTTGACCGCCAGCAGCACGCCGAACCAGACCAGGTCGATGCCCATCTTCTCCGCCACCGGCCCGATCAGCGGAATGATGATGAAGGCGAGCTCGAAGAAGTCGAGGAAGAAGGCGAGGATGAAGATCAGGACGTTGACGACGATCAGGAAGCCGAGCTGGCCGCCGGGCAGGCCGGTCAGCAGGTGCTCCACCCACTTCGGCCCGTCGACACCCTGGAACGAGAGGCTGAACACGGTCGAGCCGACCAGGATGAAGAGGACGAAGCAGGAGAGCTTCATCGTCGCATCCATCGCCTGGCGCATCAGGTTCAGGTCGATCCGGCGCCGGGCCATCGCCATCGCCAGCGCGCCGACCGCACCCATCGCGCCGCCCTCGGTGGGCGTCGCGATGCCGAGGAAGATGGTGCCCAACACCAGGAAGATCAGCGCCAGCGGCGGGATCAGGACGAAGGTGACGCGCTCTGCCATGCGCGACAGCAGGCCGAGCCGGGTGACGCGGTTGATCACCGCGAGCAGGAACGCGACGCCGACGCCGACGCACATCGAGACGACGATCAGCTCGTCGGTGGCGGTCGTCGCCGGCCGAGTCTTGGCGAAGACGAATGCCGCGGCGACCGAGACAACGAGCACGACCCCGAGCGACCTCAGTCCCGCGGAACCGTCGTCCTCGCGGATCGTGCGCGCTTCGGCGGGAAGGGCGGGCGTCCATTGCGGCCGGAGCAGGCTCACGACCAGCACGTAGAGGACGTAGAGGCCGGTAAGCACGAAGCCCGGAATGAACGCGCCCTTGTAGAGGTCGCCGACGCTGCGGCCGAGCTGGTCGGCGAGGATGATGAGCACGAGCGAGG
>JANMCC010000171.1:0-7669 GCA_031360885.1 Burkholderiales bacterium
GACCAACGGCAAGGTCATGGTCAAGCCGGGCTGGCTCGCGGTCTACGGGCGCGAGGCGCAGGAGGACGACGCCAACCTGGTCGCCGTCGCCGCGGGCGAGCTGGCGCGGACCGAGAGCGTCGACGTCAAGGCGCTGAAGACGCGGCCGCCGGCGCGCTACACCGAGGCGACGCTGCTCTCGGCGATGGAGGGCGCGGGCAAGCTGATCGACGACGACGACATGCGCGAGGCGATGCAGGAAAAGGGCCTCGGCACGCCGGCCACGCGCGCGGCCATCATCGAAGGCCTGATCTACGAGAAATACATCCACCGCGAAGGCCGCGAGCTGGTGCCCGGCGCGAAGGCGTTCCAGCTCATGACGCTGCTGCGCGGCCTCGGCGTCGAGGACCTGACCAAGCCCGAGCTCACCGGCAACTGGGAATACCAGCTCGCCGAGATGGAAAAGGGCCACCTCGAGCGCGAGGATTTCATGAAGCAGATCGCGGCGATGGCCGAGCGCATCGTGCGCAAGGCCAAGGAATACGACCGCGACACCATCCCCGGCGACTACGCGACCCTGGCCACGCCGTGCCCGAACTGCGGCGGCGTGATCAAGGAGAACTACCGCCGCTATGCCTGCACCGGCATCCCGGGCAAGACCGAGCCCTGCGGCTTCTCGATCAGCAAGATCCCCGGCGGGCGGGCGTTCGAGCTGCCCGAGGTCGAGGCGTTCCTGCGCGACAAGAAGATCGGCCCGCTCGAGGGCTTCCGCTCCAAGGCGGGCTGGCCCTTCACCGCCGAGATCCGGCTGGTGCGCGACGAGGAGGTGAACAACTGGAAGCTCGAGTTCGATTTCGGCGAGGACGCCAAGCGCGAAGGCGAATCCGGCGAGCCGGTCGACTTCTCCGCGCAGGAGAGCCTGGGCATCTGCCCGAAGACGCAAGGCAAGGTCTACGAGTTCGGCAGCAGCTATGTGTGCGAGCACGCGGTCGGCGCCAACGTCATCTGCGACTTCAAGAGCGGCAAGGTGATCCTGCAGCAGCCGATCGCGCGTGAGCAGATGACCAAGCTGCTCGCCACCGGGGCGACCGACCTGCTCGAAGGCTTCGTCTCCAACAAGACGCGGCGCAAGTTCAAGGCGCGCCTGGCCTGGGACGCCAAGGAGGGCAAGGTGGTGTTCTCGTTCGAACCCCGCCCGCTGCGTCCGGGTGCGAAGGGGGCGCCAGGCGCCGCGGCTGCGAGCAAGCCCGCGGCGACGAAGAAGGCTGCGGCGGAGACCGCTCCGGTGCAGGTCGCGGCGGCGAAAAAGGCTCCGGCGAAGAAGGCTCCGGCCAAGACCGCCGCCAGAAAGACCCCGGCCAGGAAAGCGGCCGGGAAGGGCGGCTGAGCGGACAATCCCGGCAACGCCGTCCTGGCCATGGGGAGAACGGAATGAACAGCCTGTTGTCGCTTCGCTTCGCGAAGGCGGCCGCCCTCGTCGGCCTGGCCAGCCTGAGCCTGCTTGCCGCCGCGGCCGACCCCGGCGCCAAGAAGCCGGAGCGACGGGTCCCGCCGACCGCGCAGATGGGCGAGATCCCGGCCGGAGTCGATGCCGGCACGCCGTCGACGAGCAATTCGATGCAGCTCGGCATGCCGGTGCCACCGTCGCAGCAATCGGCCGACCAGGCCGATCAGAACCGGCGTTCGTCGGCGGCGGCGCGCGCGGCCGCCCGGCCGGGTCCGTCGGCGGTGGCGAGCAACGCTTACGCCAAGCCGATCGGCCCGGTGGTCACCACGGTCCAGAAGAAGCCGCCGCCGGCCGCGACCGCGACCACCGCGGCCAAGCCCGCCTCGGCGCCCGCGCGCTGACGCCGGCGCCGCGCCGAACCGCTAGCCCGGCGCTGCCACCGAGGCGGTAGCCACCAGCTCGTTGAAGAGGGCGAGCGAGGCGGTGCCCGACACCGCATAAGGGTCGAGCACGGCCGATTCCGAGTACTTGAGCAGCAGGGACGGGTTGAGCCGGCTCATGCTCACCTGGCCCATCGCCCAGCCGGAAAAGCTGCGTTCGCCGATCTCCTCGTAGCTGAGCAGGACGACGTCGCGATGGCGCGGATCCTGGGCGATCCGGTTGTAGAGCGTGCTCACCTGCATCCTGCCGCCCTCGAGCACCTGCATGAAGATCTTGGAGGTGGCGCAGTGGCAGAGCACGCCGGTCACGCCGGCGGCGAGGTTGTGCTCCTTCGAGATCTTGAGGATGGCCGCCAACGTGTCGGCGTGAACCGAGTCGGCGGCGCGGCTGGCGTAGAGCAGGCGGACCAGCATCTCAGCCTCCGTTCTTCTTGGTCAAAAGCGAAAGGAATTCGCGCCGCAGGTTCGCGTCCTTGAGGAAGGCGCCGCGCATCATGCTGTTGGTCATCATGGATTCGTCGTCCTTGACGCCGCGCCAGTGCATGCAGAAGTGGTCGGCCTCCATGACGATCGCCAGCCCGTCGGGCTTGACCCGGTCCTGCAGCTCGTCGGCGAGCATGGTGACCGCCTCCTCCTGGATCTGCGGCCGGCTCATGATCCAGTCGCAGATCCGCACGTATTTCGAGAGGCCGATCAGGTTCGAATGCTCGTTCGGCAAGAGGCCGATCCAGACCCGGCCGAGGATCGGGCAGAGGTGGTGCGAGCAGGCGCTGCGCACCTTGATCGGGCCGACGATCATCAGCTCGTTGAGGCGCGAGATGTTCGGGAACTCGGTGATCGTCGGCGCCGCCACGTAGCGGCCGCGGAACACCTCGGCGAGGAACATCTTGGCCACGCGCCGGGCGGTTCCGGCGGTGTTGTGGTCGCTCTCGGTGTCGATCACGAGCGAGCGCAGCACGGCCTGCATCTTCTCCTCGACCTCGGCTTGCAGCTCGTCGATCTCGCCCGGCTCGATGTGCGCGGCGATGTTGTCGTTGGCGTGATAGCGGCAATCGGCGCCGATCAGCCGGTAGCGGATCCGGTCGGAGGCCGGCAGCCGGGCGAGGTCGCCTTCGCTGCGGAAGATGGGGGTGGGTTTTTCGCCGGCCATGGAGGGAGGGCATTGCCAGGGGGTTGGGGAGGCGAGCGTACCGCAGTCGTGCGTAGACTGCCGCTCGGATGACCGACGACCCGACCAGCAGCTCGCTGCCCCTCGCCACGCTGCTCGGGCACACCGCCGACGCGATTGCCGCGGTCCGGGCCGGCGAGTCGCTCAACACCGCCCTCGACCGCTGCCCGCCGCGCGCCCGCCCCGGCACGCAGGCGCTCAGCTTTCATGCCCTGCGCTGGCTCGGATCGGCCGAGGCGGCACGGCGAATCCTGGCGAAGAAGGCGCCGCCGCCGCGGACCGACGCCTTGTTGCTCGCCGCGCTCGCCCTGCTCTGGCCCGCGGGCGACCCGCCGTATGCCGAGCATGTGCTCGTCGACCAGGCGGTTTCGGCGGCGCGGAGTCGCGACAAGGGAGCGGCTTCGTTCATCAATGCCGTCCTTCGTCGCTCTATTCGCGAAAGAGAGGCGCTGATCCAACAGATCTGCGCAGACCCGGCCGGACGCTGGAACCATCCGGTCTGGTGGCTGGACCGTCTTCGCATGGACTGGCCCGGGCAGTGGCAGGCCATCGCCGAGGCCGACAACACGCGGCCGCCGATGACCCTGCGCGTCAACGCCCGCCGCTGCACGCCCGAGAGCTACCGGGGAGCGCTGGCGCAGGCGGGGTTGGACGCGGAAACCGGACCGGGCTACGAAGTTCGCCTTCTGCAACCCGTGCCGGTCGCGCGTCTGCCCGGCTTCGCTGCCGGCGACGTCTCGGTCCAGGACGGAAACGCCCAGCGCGCCGTCGAGTTGCTGCTCGCCGCCCCGCTCGCGCCGGGCGCGCACGTGCTCGACGCCTGCGCGGCGCCGGGCGGCAAGACCGCGCAGTGGCTCGAGCGGGCCGACCTCGACCTGCTGGCACTCGACCGCGATCCCGCCCGCCTGACCCGGGTGGTCGATACCCTGGGCCGTCTGGGGCTGGCGGCCACGACCCTCGCCGCCGACGCCGCCCGGCCCGAGTCGTGGTGGGACGGCCGCCCGTTCGCCGCGATCCTGCTCGACGCCCCGTGCAGCGCCTCGGGCATCGTCCGGCGCCACCCCGACGTGCGCTGGCTGCGCCGGGCCAGCGACATCGCCGCGCTGGTCGAGATCCAGGCCCGGCTGCTCGACGCGCTCTGGCCGCTGCTCGCGCCGGGTGGCCGGCTGCTGTACTGCACCTGCTCGCTGTTCCGCGCCGAAGGCCAGGACCAGATCGACGCTTTTTTGCAACGACACGGGGACGCCTTCGTCCCCGCGTCGCCCCCTTCGCCCGGGCACCTGCTGCCGCTGCCCGACAATGACGCAACGCCGTCGCCAGGGCCGACGGCCGCCGCGGCGGACGGCTTTTTCCTGACGCTTCTAGAGAAATACCGAGACCCCACGAATCCATGATCTTGCCGCCGCCCCCCGGCTCGTTGCGCCGCCGCAGCCTGCTGCGTGCGTTCGGCGCTGCGGCCGTGCGGGTGCTGCCGGTCTGGGGCCCGGCGACGGTCCTGCTCGGCGGCGCGCCGGCCGCCCGGGCGTCGGCGGCGGAGCTGACCGGGTTCGACCTGTCGCGCGACGAGGACGGCGTCTACCTCAGCTACGCCGTCGAGTTCGAGCTCGGGCGGGGCGTCGACGACGCCCTGGTCAAGTCGGTGCCGCTCTTCTTCGTCGCCGAAGTCGAGATCTTCCGCGACCGCTGGTATTGGCGCGACCGCCGCGTCGCCCACGCCGTGCGGACCTGGCGCATCGTCTACCAGCCGCTGACCTCGACCTACCGGGTGACGACGATCGGCGGCCTGAGCCAGAGCTACCCGACCCGGGCCGAGGCGATCGCCTCGTTCAGCCGCGGCTCGCGCTGGAAGGTCGCCGAGCCCGGGCAGCTCGAGGAGGGCGGACGCCACTATCTCGATTTCCAGTACCGGCTGGACACGACCCAGCTTCCGCGGCCGATGCAGATCGGCATCAGCGGCGAGCCCGACTGGCAGCTTTCGGTCAAGCGCACACTGCGCATCAACTGAAGACTGCTGCAGGACGCCGGCTCATGGCGCGCCAACACCCCCCCGGCTCGGCACTTCCGGGCATCACCCCGGCTTCGCGCTGGGCCTGGGTCGTCTCGACCCTCGCCGCCCTCGGCGCCGGCCTGGTGCTGGTCTTCCTGCTGTCGGTCGCGACCAACAGCCCGGCCCTCTACGAACGGCACTACGTCTGGCTGTTCTGGGTCAACGTCGGCCTCGCCAGCCTGCTGGTCACCGTGATCCTCGTCGCCGCGGTGCGGTTGCTCTGGCGGGTGGCGCGCGGCCGCTTCGGCAGCCGGCTGCTGCTCAAGCTGGCGGCGATCTTCGCGCTGGTCGGCGTGGTGCCCGGCGTGCTGATCTACACCGTGAGCTACCAATTCGTCTCGCGCTCGATCGAGAGCTGGTTCGACGTCAAGGTCGAAGGCGCGCTCGACGCCGGCCTCAACCTCGGCCGGGGGACGATCGATTCGCTCGTCGCCGACGTCGGCACCAAGACCCGGCTCGCGGCCGAGCGGCTGGGCGAGTCGGCGGGTGCGGCCGAGCCGATCGCGCTCGAGCGGCTGCGCGAGCAGCTCTCGGCGCAGGAGGTCGGCATCGTCGGCAGCGCCGGCCAGACCCTGATCACCACCGGCACGACCCGATCCGGCCTGATGCCCGAGCGGCTGCCGCTGCAGCTCCTGCGCCAGGCCAGGACGCAGCGGGTGGTGAGCGTGGCCGAAGGGCTGGACGAGGACGCCGCCGCCGCCGGCACCGCGGCGCGGATTCGCGCCGTTGCCCTGATCCCGAGCAGCAACTTCGAGCTCGGCGCCCAGGAGCGCTACCTCGTCGTCAGCCAGGCGCTCAGCACGACCCTCGCCGCCAATGCGCTGGCGGTGACCAACGCCTACCGCGAATACCAGCAGCGGGCGCTGGCGCGCAGCGGCCTGCGCAATATGTACATCGGCACGCTGACCCTGGCCCTGGTGCTCGCGGTGTTCGGCGCGCTGCTGCTCGCCATCGCCCTCAGCAACCAGCTCGCGCAGCCGCTCCTCCTGCTCGCCCAGGGCGTGGAGCAGGTGGCGCGGGGCGACTTCAGCTCGAAGACCGTGTTCACCTCGCGCGACGAGCTCGGCGGCCTGACCCGGTCGTTTGCCGAGATGACGGCGCAGCTCTCCGATGCGCGCGAGCTGGTGCACAAGAGCGTGGTCCAGGTCGAGGGCGCGCGCGCCAACCTGCAGACCATCCTCGACAACCTGACCGCCGGCGTGATCGTGTTCGACCGCAGCGGTGCGATCGACACCGTCAATCCCGGCGCCACCCGGATCCTGCGCCTGCCGCTCTCGGCCTACCGCGGCCGCAAGCTCGAGGAGGTGACCGGCCTCGGCTCCTTCGGCCAGGCGGTGTGGCAGCGCTTCGAGATGCACGCCACCAGCCCCGAGGCGGGCGAGCGCGACCACTGGCAGGACTCGTTCGAGCTGCAGGCCGGCGGCCTGCCCGGGGCGGAGCGGCCGTCGATCACGCTGCTGGTGCGCGGGGCGGCGATGCCGCAGGGGGCGCGGCTGATGGTCTTCGACGACATCACCGAGCTGGTCTCGGCGCAGCGGGTGGAGGCGTGGAGCGAGGTGGCGCGCCGCCTCGCCCACGAGATCAAGAACCCGCTCACGCCGATCCAGCTCTCGGCCGAGCGGCTGCAGTTCAAGCTCGCGTCCAAGCTCGAGGGCAGCGACCAGGCGATGCTGCATCGCTCGGTCGACACCATCGTCAACCAGGTGCAGGCGATGAAGACCCTGGTCAACGAGTTTCGCGACTACGCGCGCCTGCCCGCCTCGCAGCTCGTGCCGCTCGAGCTCAACGGCCTGGTCAACGAGGTGCTCGGCCTGTACGGCTCGGCGCAGGAGTCGGGGCGCCTGGCGGCCGAGCTGGCCGAGGACCTGCCGGAGATCGTCGGCGACGGCACCCAGCTGCGCCAGGTGATCCACAACCTCGTGCAGAACGCCCTCGACGCCGTTGCCGAGCGTCCGGACGGGCGGGTGCGGGTCTGCACCGAAGCGGTCAGCAACGAGCAAGGCGAGGTGCGCGCGGTCCGCCTGATCGTGCTCGACAATGGGCACGGCTTTTCCGAAAAGGTGCTCAAGCGCGCCTTCGAACCCTATGTGACGACGAAGACGAAAGGAACCGGCCTCGGACTGGCGGTGGTGAAGAAGATCGCCGACGAGCACGGGGCACGGATCCGCATCGTCAACCTCGGCGGCAAGGACGCAAACGACGGCAGCGGCGACGGCGCGGAGAGCGCCCCGCGCGGCGCGCAAGTTTCGCTATCATTTTCAAAACTCGCCCCGGTGCAACACGCCGCGGCGGCCGGGGTCGCGGCGCGGGCCGGATCTCACTGAAAGGTTCATGGCCACCATTCTTGTCGTCGACGACGAACTGGGCATTCGCGCGCTGCTTTCGGAGATCCTCGCCGACGAGGGTCACACGGTCGAACTCGCAGAGAACGCGGCCCAGGCACGCGCCTGTCGCGAGCGGATCCGCCCCGATCTGGTCCTGCTCGACATCTGGATGCCCGATGTCGACGGCATCACGCTGCTCAAGGAGTGGGGCTCGTCGGCGCAGCTCTCGATGCCGGTGATCATGATGAGCGGCCACGGCACGAT
>JANMCC010000008.1:0-7685 GCA_031360885.1 Burkholderiales bacterium
CACCGGCACCGAATTGCACGTCAACGGCGGAATGCTGATGAACTGAGGCCCGCGCCGGGGGCCTTCGGCCGAGTGGCCAGGCGGGTGCCTGGGCGCCATTCGAGGACATTGTCAAGCCGTAGAATCCGCGTCTACTTTTTCCCACACTCCCGGAGGAGTCATGAGCGACATAGAAGCACGAGTCAAGAAGATCATCGCCGAGCAATTGGGCGTTCCCGAGGCCGACGTGGCGAACGAAAAGGCGTTCGTCGCCGACCTGGGTGCCGATTCGCTCGACACGGTCGAACTCGTGATGGCGCTCGAAGACGAGTTCGGCATCGAGATCCCCGACGAGGAAGCCGAGAAGATCACGACCGTCCAGCTGGCGATCGATTACGCGCAGAAGCACCAGAAGGCCGCCTGAGGGTCGACGGTTCCGAAAGCATCTCGCGCATGAGCTCCAGACGCGTCGTCGTCACCGGCCTCGGCCTGGTCAGCCCGGTCGGCAACAGCGTCGACGAGGGCTGGCGGAACCTGCTGGCAGGGCGCTCCGGTATCGCCGACATCACCAAGTTCGATGCGGCCGCGTTCTCCTGCCGCTTCGCCGGCGAGGTGAAGGACTTCCAGGTGGAGGACTACATCTCCGCCAAGGAAGCGCGGCACATGGATACCTTCATCCATTACGGCCTCGCCGCCTCGCTCCAGGCGATTCGCGACGCCGGCCTGCCGACCCGGGATGAGCTCGGCGCGGAGGAGGCCGAACGCATCGGCTGCCTCGTGAGCTCGGGCATCGGCGGCCTGCCGCTGATCGAGCAGACCAAGGCCGAGCTCGATGCCCGCGGCCCGCGCCGGATCACGCCGTTCTTCGTGCCGGCGTCGATCATCAACATGATCTCGGGCCACGTCTCGATCCTGTGCGGCTTCCAGGGGCCGAACCTGGCGATCGTCACCGCCTGCACGACCGGGCTGCACTCGATCGGCATCGCCGGCCGGATGATCGAGCACGGCGACGCCGACGTCATGGTCGCCGGCGGCTCCGAGGCGACCGTGTCGCCGCTGGGCGTGGGCGGCTTCGCCGCGGCGCGCGCCCTCTCGACCCGCAACGACGATCCGAAGACGGCCTCGCGTCCGTGGGACAAGGACCGCGACGGTTTCGTCCTCGGCGAAGGGGCCGGCGTGGTGGTGCTCGAGGAGTACGAGCACGCGAAGCGCCGCGGCGCGGAGATCTACGCCGAGCTGGTCGGGTTCGGCATGGGCGCCGATGCCTTCCACATGACCGCCCCGAACGTCGAGGGCCCGAAGCGCTCGATGGTCGCCGCGCTCCGCTCGGCTGGCGTCAACGCCGACCAGATCCAGTACCTCAACGCCCACGGCACCTCGACGCCGCTCGGCGACGTCAACGAAACCAACGCGATCAAGCTCGCCTTCGGCGAGCATGCGAAGAAGCTGGTCGTCAATTCGACCAAGTCGATGACCGGGCACCTGCTCGGCGGCGCCGGCGGCATCGAATCGGTGTTCACGGTGCTCGCCCTCAAGAACCAGGTCTCGCCGCCGACCATCAACATCTTCAACCAGGATCCCGAGTGCGACCTGGACTACTGCGCCAACACGGCGCGGGAAATGAAGATCGACTACGCCGCCAAGAACAACTTCGGCTTCGGCGGCACCAACGGCACGCTTGTCTTCAAGCGGATGTGACGCCGGCCGGCGCGGCCGATGCACGGCTCTCCCTCCTGCGCGATCGCGGTCGCCCGGTTCGGCGCCTGGCGCGCGGCGGTGGCAATCGTCGCGGCCGCCGCGCTCGGCTCGCTGGCGGCCTGGCGGTTCGGCTCGCCGCGGGGCGAAAGCATCTGGGTCCGCGGCGCCGTGGCGGCGGCGGCCCTCGCCACGCTCGCCCTGGCGGCATCGCTCTGGCGCGTACCTCCCGTCAGACTCGTCTGGGACGGGCTCGTCTGGTCGGTCGCGCCGGTCTCGGGCGCCGAGCCGGCGACCCCGGGCCGGCTGGACGTGGCGGTCGACCTCGGGGCGTTCCTGCTGCTCCGGTTCGTTCCGGCCGGCCGGAGAAGCCCGGCGGCCGTGTGCTGGATTCCGGTCGGCCGGGCCGGCCTCGAGCGCGAGTGGCATGCGTTTCGCTGTGCCGTGTATTCCCCGCGGCCGGTCGCCGCGGACCCGCGGCAGCCCTGAGCGATGACTTCCCCCGACGCCGACGCTCCTCTCGTCGAGCGGGTCAAGCAGGGCGACGTCAAGGCCTTCGAGATGCTGGTCGTGAAGTACCAGCGGCGGATCGAGCGGCTGATCGGTCGCATGGTGCGCGACGTCGATCTGGTGCCGGACATCGCTCAAGAGACCTTCATCCGCGCCTATCGCGCGATTCCGCAATTCCGCGGCGACAGCGCGTTCTACACCTGGCTGTACCGGATCGCGGTCAACACGGCGAAGAAGGCGCTGATGGACCTCAAGCGCGACCCGCTGGTCACCGAATCGGCCCGGGCGAGCCGGGACGAGGACGACGATCGCTCGCCGGCCGAGAACGAGCTGAGCGACGGCGAGACGCCGGATGCGGTACTGGCCAGCAAACAGATCGCCGCCGCAGTGAACTTTGCGATCGAAGGCTTGTCCGAGGAACTGCGGCAGGCGATCACCTTGCGCGAGATCGAAGGGCTGAGCTACGAGGAGATCGCCGAGCTCATGAACTGCCCGATCGGGACGGTTCGGTCAAGGATCTTTCGCGCCCGCGAGGCGATTGCGACCCGGCTGCGGCCGCTGCTCGATACTCGCGAGGGCGAACGGTGGTGAGAATCGATGAGCGGCGGGCCTGCAGGTCCGCCGTCGGCGTTGGGGGCTGAAGTGGAGAGCGAAATGTCGTCAGGATTCGAGAGCGGTACGGCGAAGGGGGAGCGGCTCTCCGCGCTCGCCGATGGCGAAGTCGACGGCGCCGCCGCCGCAGACGCATGCGGCGCCTGGAAGTCCGACGCCGAGTTGCGCCGCACCTGGCACGCCTGGCACCTGATCGGCGACGTGCTCCGCTCCGAGGACCTGGCGTCGAGCGCCGGGCGCGACCAGGCGTTCCTGGTCGCGTTGCGCGTGCGCATGGCCGCCGAGCCGGTGGTGCTGGCGCCGGAGCCGCTGCCCGTGTCTTCTCCGGTGCCGAGCCGTCGCTCGACGGGGCGCTGGCTGCTGACGTCGTCGGTCGCGGCCAGTTTCATGATGGTGATCGGCACCTTCGTCGTCCTCGGGCCTACCGGCACCCCGACCTCCCCGGCGCCGACGCTTGCTCGCAGCGCCCCGCCGGCAAGCGCCGACGGACCGATCCGTCAGGCGTCGATTCGCGAGTCCGCCGCTCCCGAGGCGGTGGCCCTCAACGGCCGGATGATTCGCGATGCCCGTCTCGAGCGCTACCTGGCGGCGCACAAGCAGTTCGCCGGCACGTCGGCGCTCGGCGTGCCTTCCACCTTCCTGCGCAGCGCAACGGTCGACGCCGAGCCGCGCTGAAGAATCGGCCATCGCCACCCGCATGCTGTCGCGCTCGCTCGTCCCGCTCGCTCTGGCCTGCGCGGCGCTGACGGGCGTGCCGGCGGCGTTCGGGCAAGCCCGGCCGGGGGCGGCGTCGGCGGCGCCGCAGAACGACGTGCGCGCCTGGCTGCTGCGCATCCACGACGCGGCGAGCCGCCGCAACTTCCAGGGCACCTTCGTGGTCAGCGGCGGCGGCGGCGTCGCCAACGCCCGGATCTCCCATTTCCACGAGGGGCCGAACCAGTACGAGCGGATCGAGTCGCTCGACGGCCGACAGCGCAAGGTGTTTCGCCACAACGACGTGGTCCACACCCTCTGGCCGGCGAGCCACGTGGCGATGATCGAGCAGCGCGGCCAGCTCAGCTCCTTTCCGGCGTTGCTGCAGGCCGGCGACGACGGCCTGGCCGAGTGGTACGAGGTGCGGCCCGAGGGCATCGACCGGGTGGCCGGGCACGAGGCCGACGTGCTCGTGGTCAAGCCACGCGACAGCTATCGCTACGGCTACCGGCTCTGGGCCGACCGGGCCTCGGGCCTGCTGCTGCGCGCCGACGTGATCGGCGAGCGTGGCGAGGCGCTGGAGACCGCGGCCTTCTCCGAAGTCTCGATCGGCGTGCGCGCCCAGCCGGACAGCGTCGTCCAGGCGATGAAGAAGCTCGACGGCTACCGGATCGTGCGGCCGGTGCTCACGCCCACCCGGCTCGAAGCCGAAGGCTGGGCCATGCGACCCGTGACGCCGGGCTTCAGGCTCGTGAGCTGCGTGCGCCGGCAGATGGAAATGCCCGGCGAGGCCGCCGCCGATGCGAGCCCGGCGCCGGTGATCCAGACGATCTATTCCGACGGCCTCACCTACGTCTCGGTCTTCATCGAGCGTTTTCGCCCTGACCGCCACACCGAGCCGGTGCTCGCCACGTTCGGCGCGACGGCGACGCTCGGCCAGCGCCAGGGCGACTGGTGGGTCACCGTGGTTGGCGACACGCCGGCCGCGACCCTGAAGACCTTTGCCGCTGCGCTCGAACGCAAAAAGCCGTAAAACCGTATTCTCTGTCGCCAAGTCGCACACTTCCGTCACCTTCCTCTCCCCGTCCACCGACCTCGCAGGTATTCCGATGCAACCGCTCCCGACCTCGCTCGTCCCCGCTGCCGGCCGCTACGGCTTCGCCGCGGTGGCGCTTTCGCTCAGCCTGTTCGTGACCGCCGCGCCGCAGCCCGCCCGGGCGCAGGGCCTGCCGGACTTCACCGAGCTGGTCGACAAGGTCGGGCCGGCCGTGGTCAACATCCGCACCACCGAGCGGGCCCGCGCCGTGCGCGGTCCGGGCGGGAACGAGCTCGACGAGGACATGCTCGAGTTCTTCCGCCGCTTCGGCATTCCGGCGCCGGGCCGGCCGAACCCGCGCGGCCAGCAGCCGCCGGGCGACGGCGACGCGCAGCCGCGCGGTGTCGGCTCCGGCTTCATCCTCAACGCCGACGGCTACGTGCTGACCAACGCCCACGTCGTCGACGGCGCCGATGAGGTGATCGTCACCCTGGCCGACAAGCGCGAGTTCAAGGCCAAGATCATCGGCGCCGACAAGCGCTCCGACGTCGCCCTGGTTCGCATCGACGCCAGCGGCCTGCCCACGGTGCGCATCGGCGACGTGAGCAAGCTCAAGGTCGGCGAGTGGGTCATCGCCATCGGCTCGCCGTTCGGCCTCGAGAGCACGGTGACCGCTGGCATCGTCAGCGCCAAGTCGCGCGACACCGGCGAACTGCTGCCGCTGATCCAGACCGACGTGGCCATCAACCCCGGCAACTCCGGCGGCCCGCTGATCAACATGCGCGGCGAGGTGGTCGGCATCAACTCGCAGATCTACAGCCGCTCGGGCGGCTATCAGGGAATTTCGTTCGCGATTCCGATCGACGAGGCGGCGCGCGTCTTCGAGCAGTTGCGCGCCGGTGGCCGGGTCATCCGCGGCCGGATCGGCGTCGTCATCGATCGCGTCACCCGCGAGGTGGCCGAGTCGATTGGCCTCGGCAAGCCGGTCGGCGCCCTGGTGCGCACGGTCGAGGCCGGCGGGCCGGCCGAGAAGGCCGGCGTCGAGGCCGGCGACATCATCACCAAGGTCGACGCCCGCAACGTGGAAAGCAACGTCGACCTGCCGCGGATCATCGGCGGCATCAAGCCGGGCAGCAAAGCCAGCCTGCAGGTCTTCCGCCGCGGCGCCTACCGGGATCTGCCGGTGGTCGTCGCCGAGCTCGAGCCCGAAAAGGTCGCGGCCAAGCGCCCGACCGAGCGCGATGGCGCCAAGCCCGCAGCGCCGGTCGGCACCCTCGGCCTGGGCGTCACCGACCTGACCGATGCGCAAAAGCGCGACCTGAAGCTGAAGAACGGCGTCCGGGTCGAGACCGCCGAAGGCGTCGCCGCCCGGGCCGGGGTGAAGGAGGGGGACGTCATCGTGACCATCGACAACGTCGAAGTGACCAGCGTCAAGCAGTTCGAGGCCGCGGTGGCGAAGCTCGACAAGACCAAGCCGATCACCTTGCTGGTGCGTCAGGGCGAGGTGGCCAAGTTCCTGATCCTGCGTCCGGCCCGTTGACGCGCGGGTTTACCCTTCAAGTAGTGGGCGCATGCTCACATTCCTGATGGTGATGGAGGCCGTCGACTGCGTCGCCTCCATATAAGAGTCGGCCGTGGCGGGCTGCATTCGAGCAGTGGACCAGGGCAAGGAAATTGCCCCCAACGCGTCCACAGGCATATGTGGATAATCTGTGGATGAAATTCCCTGTTGGCGGCCCGCAACGGCGAGAAATCAAGCATTGGCGCGGGTTGCGGGCGGGCGCTTTTGACTACAATGAAGTCCCAACAAGCAGTTGCCATACGTTTTGTTGGAAGGCGCGTCAGTCATTCGACGTGCCTTTTTTTTATCTGCAGCAAGGCGCTTTTGTGCCTTCACATCGCTTCGCGATGTGAGCTCGCGCTGAAACGGCCGCGCCGTTTCGCGTTTCGCAGCGAGCTCGCCTTCTAAGAACCGCGCAAGCATGGATCAGATCCGCAATTTTTCGATCATCGCCCACATCGACCACGGCAAATCGACCCTGGCCGACCGACTGATTCAGCGTTGCGGCGGCCTGAGCGACCGCGAAATGGAAGCGCAGGTGCTCGACTCGATGGACATCGAGCGCGAGCGCGGCATCACGATCAAGGCGCAGACCGCGGCGCTGACCTACACCGCGCGCGACGGCCGCGTCTTCAACCTCAACCTGATCGACACGCCGGGCCACGTCGACTTCTCGTACGAGGTGAGCCGCTCACTCTCGGCGTGCGAAGGCGCGCTCCTGGTGGTCGACGCGAGCCAGGGCGTCGAGGCGCAGACCGTCGCCAACTGCTACACCGCGCTCGACCTGGGGGTCGAGGTCGTTCCGGTGCTCAACAAGATGGACCTGCCGCAGGCCGACCCCGATCGGGCCCGCGCCGAGATCGAGGACGTGATCGGCATCGACGCCGAGGACGCCATTCCCTGCAGCGCCAAGACCGGCGAGGGCATCGACGAGATCCTCGAGGCGGTGGTGCACCGGATGCCGGCGCCGCGCGGCCGCCCCGACGGGCCGCTGCGGGCGGTGATCGTCGACTCCTGGTTCGACAACTACGTCGGCGTCGTCATGCTGGTGCGTGTCGTCGACGGCTCGCTCTCCCGCGGCGAGCGGATCCGCCTGATGGCGAGCGACGCCGTCTTCGGCGCCGAGCAGCTCGGCGTCTTCACGCCGCGCTCGGTGGCACGCGACAAGCTTTCGGCCGGCGAGGTGGGCTTCGTCATCGCCGGGATCAAGGAGCTGCAGGCGGCCAAGGTCGGCGACACGATCACGCTCGAGAAGAAGCTGCCCAACAACCAGGGCGTCGCCACCGAGGCGCTGCCCGGATTCAAGGAAATTCAGCCGCAGGTCTTCGCCGGCCTCTATCCGACCGAGGCGAGCGAGTACGACCAGCTCCGCGACGCCCTCGAAAAGCTCAAGCTCAACGACTCCTCGCTGCGCTACGAGCCCGAGGTGAGCCAGGCGCTCGGCTTCGGCTTCCGCTGCGGCTTCCTCGGCCTGCTGCACATGGAGATCGTCCAGGAGCGGCTCGAGCGCGAGTTCGACCAGGACCTGATCACGACCGCCCCGTCGGTGGTCTACGAGGTGGCGCTGAACAACGGCGAGATCCTCAGGATCGAGAACCC
>JANMCC010000223.1:0-1754 GCA_031360885.1 Burkholderiales bacterium
CCCGACCCTCGTCGAGGGCCAGGTGCACGGCGGCATCGCCCAGGGCATCGGCATGGCGCTGATGGAGGAATACGTGAACGGCCGCACCGACAACCTGCACGACTACCTGATCCCGACCGTCGGCGACGTGCCGCCGATCACGGTGCACCTGGTCGAGGATCCCGAGCCGCTCGGACCCTGGGGCGCCAAGGGCGTGGGCGAGCCCGCCCTGGTGGCCACCGCGCCGGCGATCCTGAATGCAATCCATCACGCGACCGGCGTGCGCATGCGCGAGGTGCCGGTGACGCCGAGCCGGCTGCGTGCGGCGATCCTGCGCGGCGCCGCAGATCCTTCGCTCGGCTCAGGATGACATCGTGGCCGTAGACCGTCATCCTGAGCGCAGCGAAGGATCTCAGCCCGACGCCTTCGCGCCGCGCTCCGACGGCCAGCCCGTCGTGCTCGAGCATTCGCGCGCGCCGGAGAAGATGGCTGCCGACAAGGTGCGCTGCGAGGCTTGCCCGGTGCTTTGCCAGATCAGCCCCGGCAAGCTCGGCGCCTGCGACCGCTACGGCAACGTCGACGGCGTGCTGACGCGCACCGACACGCTGGCGCTGGTGGTCAGGCCGGGCACCGACCTGGTCGAGTGGCAGGCCGCGCGCGACGCAGCCGGCTGGGACGGCAGCCTCGTCGCCGACGCGCCCGTGTTCGTCTCGGGGATCGGCTCGACCACCACCTATCCCGACTACAAGCCGGCGCCCTTCATCGTCGCCTCGAAGCACGAAGGCGTCGACATGGTGACCGTGGTCACCGAGGGCATCTTCAGCTACTGCAGCTTCAAGGTGAAGATCGACACCGACCGCTACCTCGGCCCCGAGCAGGCGACGGTGCGCCATCGCGGCGAGGCGGTGGGCCACGTCAGCACGATCGAGTACGGCTCGCAGTTCCTCGCCCTCGGTGGCGTGCACCACCTCACCGGCGGCTCGAAGAAGGAGGGTCGCGTCGCCTGCGAGATGATGATGGCGCTCGGCAACCGCGAGCCGGTCGAGCTGCAGATCGAAGGCGGCGCCACCGTCGTCGTCGCCGCCGACAGGCCGCCGATCGTCGACGGCGTCGAGGAGCGGCGGATGCGCGTCGGCTGCGGCTCGGCCACCATCGGCATCTTCGCGCCGCAGTGGTTCGGCCATGCCGACGAGGTGGTGGTGATCGACGACCACATCACCGGCGTGCTCTCGGAGCACCAGGCGGGCAAGTTCCTCGACATGACACCGACCGGAATTCGCCTGCGCGGCCGCAAGTCGACGCCGGGCCGCTACTTCCAGGTCGCCAACCCGGGCTCGGGCTGGGGCGGCACCGACATCACCGATCCGCTCGCCATCGTCGAGGGCTGGGACGCCAGGCACGGCGCGCGGCCCGGCCTGCGCATGCTGATGGTCTCCACCACCGGCGAAGACTCGGCCTGGTTCGTACTCGACGACCAGCTCGTGCCGCGGCCGGCGGAGATGCCGGCCGAGGTGCGGCGCGTGGTCGAGCGTATCGGCGAGAACTGCGAGCCCTCGCTCTGCTCGGTGCTCTACGTCGCCGGCGCGGGCGGGAGCCTGCGCGCCGGCGTCACCGACAACCCGGTGCGGCTCACCCGCTCGATCAAGAGCCTGCTCGTCAACGTCACCTGCGGCGGCGCGCCGGTCTACGTCTGGCCCGGTGGCGGCATCACGGTGATGGTCGACGTGGCGAAGATGCCGGCCGCGAGCTTCGGCTCGGTGCCGACGCCGGCGATC
>JANMCC010000386.1:0-6685 GCA_031360885.1 Burkholderiales bacterium
CTGTTCGACAAGATCAACTTCCTGATGAACGCCACGGTCGGCTTCATCAACATCAACCAGAACAAGATCATCAAGATCTTCTCGGTCGCGAGCGTGGCGCTGCTGCCGCCGACCCTGATCGCGAGCATCTACGGCATGAACTTCAAGGCGATGCCCGAGCTCGACTGGCAGTTCGGCTATCCGTTCGCGATCGCCATCATGATCGCCTCGGTGGCCGCGCCCTTCATCTATTTCCGCAGGAAGGGCTGGCTGCGGTAGCACAATCGCCTGCAGAAAATCGCGGAGGATCGACATGAACAGCCAGCGTGCCGCCATCGGCGCGGCGCTTCTCGCCAGTGCCTTCGCCGCGCCCGCAGCCTGCCTCAGCGACGCTGAAGCCGCGGCGCTGTTCGACAGCTTCGCGTCGAAGACGCCGGCCACGATGTCGGCGATGACGAGCGAAGCCGACGCGGCCTGCAGCCGGACCAAGCTCAACGCCCTGCTGCTGCTGCAGTACGGCAAGGTCGTCGGCTACAAGGCCGGCCTCACCAACCCCGCGGTGCAGAAGCGCTTCGGCGCCGACAAGCCGGTCTGGGGCGTGCTCTACGACGGCATGATCCTCGACGACGGCGCGACCGTCGAGGCGGCCTTCGGCGCACGGCCGCTGTTCGAGGCCGACATGCTGGTGCGGGTGAAGAGCGCCGACATCAACCGCGCCAAGACGCCGATGGAGGTTCTGGAAGCTATCGACCAGATCATTCCCTTCATCGAGCTGCCCGACCTGGTCGTCGCGCCGTCGATGGCGTTGAACGGCAACGGCATCTCGGCGATCAACGTCGGCGCGCGTCTCGGCGTCGCCGGCAAGCCGATCGCCGTGCCCGCGTTTCGCGGCGAACGGTTCGCGATGATCGATGCGCTGCGCGACATGACGGTCGTCGTCATCGACACCAGCGGCGCCGAGCTGAGCCGAGGGCAAGGGCAGCGACATCCTCGAGCATCCGCTCAACGCCGTCGTCTGGCTCGCCGAGGCGCTGGCCAGGCAGGGTCTGGCGATGGAGCCCGGCCAGGTGATCAGCCTCGGCTCGTTCTCGCCGCTCGCTCCGCCCAAGCCCGGGCAGAAGGTGACCGTGCGCTACGACGGGCTGCCCGGCGCGGCGCCGGTGTCGGTCACCTTCCGCTAGCGCGGCCGGCGCGGTCGGCGCTCAGGCGCGGCGCAGCGTGAACTGGACGACGCTGGTGTTGCCCGCGGCGAACGCCGCCTCGCAGTAGGCGAGGTAGAACTCCCAGGTGCGCATGAAGCGGGTGTCGAAGCCGAGCTCGCGCACGGCCGCCTCGCCGCCGAGGAAGCGCTCGCGCCAGCGGCGCAGGGTCTCGGCGTAGTCGGGCCCGAAGTCGAATTCGCCGACGAGCTCGAGCCCCGCCGCTTCCGCGGCCTTGCGGAACTCGTGCCGGCTCGGCAGCAGGCCGCCGGGGAAGATGTACTGCTGGATGAAGTCGGTGGAGCGCACGTAGCGGTCGAACAGGTCGTCGCGGATCGTGATGCTCTGGATGCACGCCTTGCCGCCCGGCTTCAGGCGCGACCTCACGGTGCGGAAGAACCCCGGCCAGTAACTGCGGCCCACCGCCTCGAACATCTCGATCGAGACGATCGCGTCGAACGGCGGATCGTCGATGTCGCGATAGTCCTGCAGGCGCAGGTCGGCCTCGAGCCTGGCCGCGGCCAGGCGCTCGCGCGCCCACGCCAGCTGTTCCGACGACAGGGTGACACCGGTCAGCGCGGCGCCGAATTCGCCCGCCGCCTGCTCGGCGAGCGCGCCCCAGCCGCAGCCGATCTCGAGCACCCGGTCGCCGCGCTGCACGCCGCACTCGCGCAGCGCCCGGCGGGTCTTGGCCCGCTGCGCCGTCGAGAGGTCGGCTGAATCGTCGCCCTCGAACCAGGCGCTGCTGTAGTTCATCGTCGGGTCGAGCCAGAGGCGGTAGAAGTCGTTGCCCAGGTCGTAGTGGGCGTGGATGTTCTTCTTCGAGCCGCGGCGCGAGTTGCGGTTGAATAGGTGCCGGGCGCGATAGAGCAGCGCCCCCCACCAGCTGCCGTAGATCGCCTGCTCGAGCGCGTCGCGGTTGGCGGTGAAGACCGCGAGCAGGGCGGCCAGGTCGGGCGTCGTCCAGTCGCCGGCGATGTAGGTTTCGGCGAAGCCGATGTCGCCCGACTTCAGGGCGGCGGCGCAGGCGTTCCAGTTGTGCAGCGCGATCGCCGCGCGCGGGCCGGGTGAGGCCTCGTGGCCGAAGTGCACCATCGCGCCGTCGGGCAACTGCACGTCGAGCGAGCCGTGGCGAAGCTGCGCCAGCAGGTGGAACACGGCACGCGCCGCCGGCGGCGACGAGGGCGCGAGGACGGGCGCAGGGGTGCGGATGAGCGAGGTCATGGGCATCGAGAGCAAAGTGGGCTAGCGGGTGACGAAGGCTTGCGGCGGCTCGGGCTTCCGGCGAAAGGGCACGCGCTTGCACCAGAGCTTCAGCGCCTGCCAGTGGATGCGCGCGACGACGCCGAGCGTGAGCAGCGGAATCGAGACGAAGGCGGCCAGGATCCGGCCGCGGCCGAGCGGCGCCAGCGCCCCCGAGAGGCTGGTCTTGAGCAGCACGCCGACGGCGTCGTGGTGGTCGACCCGCGCCACGATCCGGGCGCGACCACCCGGTGCGGCTTCGCCGGAGGGCGGCAGGTCGGTGCGCAGGAAGCGGAAGCGATAGTCGCCCGCGACGGCGCAGAACGGCGAGACGTGGAAGTCCTTGGCCGCGCGCAGCTCGCGGCCGAAGGCGAGATCGGGGCCTGCGAGCAGGTAGCAGTGGCGTTCGCCGAAGGTGTTGTTGACCTCGACCACGACGGCCGCGAGCGAGCCGTCGGTGCGATGGCAATACCAGAAGCTCACCGGCTTGAAGGTGAAGCCGAGGACGCGCGGGTAGCAGTGCAGCCAGACCTCGCCGGCCGCATCGGCGATGCCTTCGCCGCGCAGCAGCGCGTCGAGCCAGGCGAGGCTGTCGCTGCGGCCATCGCCGTGGTCGGCGTCGTGGAAGCTGAGCAGGCCGAAGCGGTTGCGGCGCAGCGCCGGCTCGGGACGGTCGCGCAGGCACCGCATCGGCAGGAGCAGGAAGTAGGTCGGGTAGGCGAAGGCGTGCCGCACCGGGCGCAGGCGGGCGTGGCGGACTTCGCCGATGCCGAGCAAGGCGGTCGGCGGCACGCTGCTCATGCCGGTTCCTCCGCAGGCGCCGGTCGCCGCGCGGGGCTCATCGGGCACGCCGCGATCTGCGCCGCCACCGCGAGGCCCGAGCTCAGGCCGTCTTCATGGAAGCCGTAGCGCGTCCAGGCGCCGCAGAACCAGGTGTCGCGCTCGCCCTGCAGGCCGGGCAGGCGGGCCTGCGCGGCGACTGCGCCAGTGTCGAACACCGGGTGCGAATAGGCGATGTCGGCGTGCACCGACCCGGGCGCCGGCTCGGCGAGCGGATTGAGGGAAACGATCACCGGGCGCTGCCACGGCAGCGGCTGCAGCCGGTTGATCAGATAGTGCAGGCAGACCGAAGCCTGCCCGCCACCCGCCTGCGCGGCACGCTCGTAGTTCCATGCCGCCCAGGCCTTGCGCCTGCGCGGCAGGACGCCGGCATCGGTATGCAGGACGGCGCGGTTCGGGTGATAGCGGATCGCGCCGAGCACGTCCCGCTCCGCGGCCGTCGGGTCGGCCAGCAGCGCCAGCGCCTGGTCGCTGTGGCAAGCCAGCACCACGCCGTCGAAGCGCTCCGTGCCGGCGTCGGTCGACAGCTCGACCCCGCCGGCCGGCAAGCGGCGGACGCGTCGTACGGGGGTCTTCAGGCGGGCATCGGCGATCGAGGCGAGCATCCGGGTCACGTAGCTCCCGGCTCCGCCGCGGACCGTTCGCCAGGGCGGCCGGCCGCTGACCTGGAGCAGGCCGTGGTTGTGGCAGAAGCGGACCAGCGTGGCCATCGGGAAACGCAGCATCTGTTCGGTCGGGCACGACCAGATGCAGGCGATCATGGGCAGGAAATACCAGTCGCGAAAGGCGCCGGAGAAACGCTCCGCGTCGAGGAACGCGCCGATCGGCCGGGCCAGCGAGGCCGCGCCTTCCGCCGTGCCGTCCCGGGCCAGGGCGGTGGTCAGGCGGTTGAAGCGCAGCAGGTCGGCCAGCATCCGCCAGAACGCCGGCCGGGCCAGGTTGGCGCGCTGGGCGAACACCGTGTCGAGGTTGCAGCCGCTCCATTCGAGGCCTGCGTCCCGGGCCTGCACCGAAAACGACATCTCCGACGGCGCGCTTTCGACGCCGAGCTCGGCGAACAGGCGCGTGAGCTGGGGATAGGTGGCCTCGTTGAAGACCAGGAAGCCGGTGTCGACGCCGTGGCGGACCCCGTCCAGCGTCATCTCGACGGTGTGGGTGTGGCCGCCGAAACGGTCGGCGGCTTCGAACAGCGTGACCTGGGTATGCGTCGAAAGGGCCCGCGCCGCCGCCAGGCCGGCGATTCCCGAACCGACGACCGCGACCCGCCTCACGGCTGCACGCGTCGCAAAAGGGGGCGGCGGGCGGCGGGGCACCGGCCGGGGCGGCGGGGCAGGCCGCCGGGGGCGGCCTGCCGGGCCTGTACAAGAGTCGCCGAGCGCCCCCGGGGGAACGAGGGAGGGAGGAGGGAGGAGGAGAACCCCCCGGGGATTGCAACCGGCAATGCCGGCCGGCTCCGCGACGAAAACTGAACCGGTATGACGCCGACTCGCGCGCAGAGTTCCCGCCGGATCCCGAAAACTCGCCGTGCTGCCATTTTCCCCCCCGCCTATCGGCGACGATACGCAGGCGGGGCGCGTCCGGATGCACGCGACGGCGAATTCCCTGCTGGCGTCTGCCCCGGGCCGGGATTCGGGGGTGACAGACTAAACTCGCGCCCTTGCAAGGCCGCCGATGATCTATCCAGAACTATTCAAGCAGCTCGAAGCTGTCCGCTGGAACATGGACCAGGACATCCCCTGGGACCAGTTCGACGCGAGCCGTCTGAGCGAAGAGCAGGCGCAGACGGTGAAGATGAACGCTATCACCGAGTGGGCGGCGCTGCCCGCGACCGAGATGTTCCTGCGCGACAACCGCGACGACAGCGATTTCTCGGCCTTCATGAGCGTCTGGTTCTTCGAGGAGCAGAAGCATTCTCTGGTGCTGATGGAGTACCTGCGGCGCTTTCGCCCCGACCTCGTGCCGACGGAAGCCGAGCTGCACGAGGTGCGCTTCGATTTCGACCCGGCACCCAAGCTCGAGACGCTGATGCTGCACTTCTGCGGCGAGATCCGCCTCAACCACTGGTACCGCCGCGCCGCAGAATGGCATGACGAGCCGGTGATCAAGGCGATCTACGAGACGCTCGCCCGCGACGAGGCGCGCCACGGCGGCGCCTACCTGCGCTACATGAAGAAGGCGATGCACAAGTTCGGCGACGAGGCGCGCGCCGCGTTCGCCAAGGTCGGCGTGCTGATGGCGAGCGCGCGCCGCACCGCCCAGGCGCTGCATCCGACCAACCTGCACGTCAACGTCAGCCTGTTCCCGCGCGACACCGTGCAGAGCCGCCTGCCCGACCCCGAGTGGCTCGAGGCCTGGCTCGACAAGCAGATCCAGTTCGACTCGGTCTGGGAAGGCAAGGTCGTCGAGCGCATCCTGCACAACCTCAGCCTGCTGATGGAGCGCAGCTTCGCCAGCGTGCAGGAGCTGAACCGCTACCGCAAGGAGCTCACCGCGAAGATCGCGGCGGCCGCGGGCGCTGCCGCCGCCGGGGTCGTACCCGCCGCGCCGGGAACCGCCTCGGCCTGAGACCGCGCGGCAGACCCGGCCTCAGGGCCTTGCCGCGAGCTTCGCCTGCTCGACCTTGCGGTCCGCCGCCACTTTCTGCGCGCTCGGCCGCTCGCCGATCAGCTTCGAGTACGCCTTGACGTCGATGCCGGCGGCGGCGAGCAGGTCCTCGCCGTACATCGCCCGGGTCGCCATCGAGACCAGCGGCAGCGAGTTCCAGGCCGAGCAGTCGGCCTGGGTGAAGGTGTCGCCGGCGGCATAGGGGGTGAACCGGGCCAGGCGCTTGAACGCGGAGATGTTCTTCTCGAGCTTCTTGCGGATCCGCGCTGCCTCCCCTTCGTGCAGCGTGCCGCCGAAGAACGCCTGTAGATAGAGCTCGCGCGCCACCAGCTCGAGGTGCAGGTCGGTGTAGATCGCCAGCTCGCGCACCTTGGCGGCTTCGAACGGATCGCGCGGCGGGAGCGGTGGCTCGGGATACGCCGCCTCGATGTATTCGAGGATCGCCTCGCTTTCGCTGAGCGCGCCGCGCTCGGTGCGCAGGAACGGAATCTTCGCCAGCGGCGATTCGCGGAGCAAGGCCTCGCCGCTGCCGCCGGTCGCGACGTATTCCTCGCTGAAGGCGACGCCCTTTTCGAGCAGCGCCAGCTTGACCTTGTTGTAGTAGTTCGAGATCGACGATCCGCAGAGCACGAGCATGGAGCCTCCCGGTGGTTTGACGGCAGTCTAAGGCGGACGGCGCGGCGACAATCCGCCGATGCTCCCCGCCTTCGTCGCCAAGCTCTGCCCGCGGGCCGAGCTGCAGCCGCGCCTCGCCGAGCTGGCGCGGCCGCTGGTGTTCACCAACGGCGTGTTCGACATCCTGCATCGCGGCCACGTCACCT
>JANMCC010000244.1:0-16538 GCA_031360885.1 Burkholderiales bacterium
ACGCCGTCGCTCGCGAGGCGGTCGATCACCTCGTAGTCTGGCGGCTTGACGCCCGAGCTGATCGAGACGAACAGGCCCTTGTCGCGCATCGCCTTCGCGTAGGCGACGTTGTCGACGTCGAAGCGGTGCATCACGTAGAAGAAGCCGTTGGCCGCGAGCCACTCGGTGATCGGCTCGTCGACCACCGTCTTCATGTTCGCCGGCACCACCGGCAGGGCGAAGCGGTGCGGGCCGAACTCCTGCGAGGGATCGCACTCGGCGCGGCTCTCGACGCGGCACTTGCGCGGCAGCAGCAGGACGTTGTCGTAGTCGAAGATTTCCATGGCTCGCCGCCTTTCGCGCAGACGCAAAAACGGGCGCTTCCTGGAGCGCCCGTATCGGCATTCTACGGACATGCCTCCGTTGCGGGACGACCGGGCCGCAACGCCCCTGCCGTCGGCATGAAGCGAGCGGCGGCGATGCCGCAACGCCCTCTGCATACCATCGATCGCAGGAGGAACCCACCATGCCGACCCCGATTGCCTCGGCTCTTGTCCGTTTCGCCCGCCGCCGCGGCGAGCTCCCGTCCGCCGCCTTGCGCGGCGTGCTCGTGTCGCCGGCTTCGAACGGCTGTACCCAGTCTGAATCGGACATCCGACCGCTTCTGGCCAATTGCGGCGAACAGACGGGCCAAGCAATCTCGTACAAGCGTCGACTCCTCTCGACCACGCGCGCAACAGATCAGCCAGAAGCGACCTCGCGCGCTCGTGACGCCGCTCGTCGAAGAACTCTCGGCGCGACGCGATCTCGATCACCTGGCCTTCGTCCATGAAGACGGCCTGATCGGGCTCTGCTCGGCGAAGTAGCCCGTCCTTTCGTGCCTCGGATCCTCGGCGGCGAGCTCGGGAGCGCTCCCGTGCCCCCGAGCCCTCGCGGCGGTCGAATGTCACCTCTTCGTCACCTCCATTCGGTTGCCACCGCCGGTCGGCGCACCGACGATGAACGGAGGCGATGCGAGGGCGCCCCCGCGCATCGAACCATCCTGGAGGGACGAGCCCATGAGAACGCTGTTCAAGGCAGCTGCCGTCGCGGTGGTCGGCGTGCCGCTGGCACTGGCGGTCGCCGGCAGCACCTTCGCGCCCAACGCTGTCCAAGCCCTCGCCGCCGCGGCCCTCGGCGCCCCGGCGTACACCGCCGAGCAGCGAGTCGCCCTGGAGCGTGCGCACCAGGCGCAGCAGCATCCGCAGTGGCGCACGCTCACCGCCGAGGGTCGCATCGGCCGGCTGGCCATGCTCGCCCAGCGCAAGCTCCAGGCGCTTGCCTCCGGCACGTCGCCCACGCCCGGGCTGGCGCCGTTCCAGGGCAACCTCACGCAGGTTCGGGTGCCGTCGGGCCAGGCCTTCGTGCTGCAGCGCCAGGCCGACTGCTCGCTTTCCGAGCTGACAGGAAGCTACACGCTGAGCTTCACCGCGCCGGCGATCAACGTGCAGGCCACCACCGCCAACTTCCAAGACGTGCTGCACGGCGCCGCCGGCCTGGGCACGCAGGCCGGTACCTTTCCGCACGGCTGCGCCGACCCGGGCACCGTCGGCCTCGGCAGCCGGCGTGGGTTCTTCCTCGGCCGCACCAGCCAGAACCTCTGGTTCTTCGCCTCTACCGGCTACTACTACCCCGGCGACACCGACGCGCTCTACTACAACACCGTCGACGCCGCGACCCGCACCGTCCATTCCTACAACACCGACACCACCGTCCGCGACATCGCCGGCATGACTGCGGGCGACCTGAACGGCGACGGCCTCGCCGACATCGTCGTGCTCGACATGATGTCCAGCAACGTGACCGTCTTCCTGGCCCATGCCGACGGCTCGATCGGTGCGCCCGTCACCTACGCTGCCACCGGCAGCCGCAGCCGCGCCGCGGTGCTGACCGATCTCGACGGCGACGGCAAGCTCGATCTCGTCGTCGCCGGCTCGACCTTCAACGCCACGACCTCGCGCGAAGAGCAGAGCATCGCGATCCTGCGCGGCCGCGGCGACGGCACCTTCGGTGCCGCTGCCACCTTCCCGGTCGCCACGCCGACGACCAGCTACAACGGCCTGCTCGTCACGATGGTCGCCGCCGACCTGCGCGGCACCGGCAAGCCCGACATCGTCGGCTCCAACGGCCTGGTTCTGCTGAACAACGGCAGCGGCGGCCTCGCGCCCGCGCCGGCCTTCGCCTTTCCGACGCCGAGCTCGAGCAACAGCTACGGCCCCAATCTCGCGACCGGCGACTTCAACGAAGACGGCAAGGTCGACGTCGTGGTCGGCACCGGCGACTCGATGCAGATCCACCTCGGCCGCGGCGACGGCAGCTTCACCCCCGGCCGCGCGTACGCCAACAACGACAGCGTCGGCTACGTCACCGCCACCGACCTCGACGGCGACGGCCACCTCGACCTCTGGGTCGGCCTCGGCAACGGCGGCTTCCTCGGCGGCGACCAGTACGGCGTGAACCAGGGCTACGCCCTCATGGGCCGCGGCGACGGCAGCTTCGCCGGCGCGCCGCTGCAGCCCTTCGTCTACACCGGCCACAACCTCGTCGACCTCGACAAGGACGGCAAGCTCGACGGCGTGGGCGTGAATGCCGACCGCTCGTTCACCACCTGGAAGGGCGACGGCAGCGGCGGCTTCACCGCCGTCTCCACCTTGCTGCTGAACTCGCTGGTCTACGGCGGCCTCACCCAGGGCATCGGCGAGATCGATTCCTTCGACCTCGCCGATGTCGACGGCGACGGCAACATCGACCTCGTGATCCTGGGCCGCGACTTCGTGGCCCGCAACAGCACTGCCGACTTCTATTCGCCCGGCCTGCTCATCGCCCGCGGCAACGGCAGCGGCGGCTTCGCCACGCCCACGTTCCTGCCCGCGCCGGCGTTCACCGCCAGCCCCGACTTCGACTACAACCCGAAGCTGAGCAACGTGCGCCTCGCCGACGTCAACGGCGACGGCAAGGCCGACCTGGTGTACGCCTACGCCAGCACCGCCTACGCCACCAACCAGCGGACCGTGGGCACGGCGGTGCAACTCGGCAACGGCGACGGCAGCTTCAGGGCGCCGCAGACCTTCACCTTCTATTCGGGCACCGACAACGGCAGCTTCCAGAACCTCAGCTCCGTGGTGCAGCAGTTCGTCGACCTCAACAAGGACGGCAAGCTCGATCTGGTGATGATCACGCAGACCTCGACCATCGACAGGACGCTGAGCGCCCCGGTCTCCAACGTGCAGGTCGCGCTCGGCCGCGGCGACGGCACCTTCGCGGCCCCGGCCACCGTGGCTGGCCCGGAGATCATGACCCGCTACTACGCCGACACCCAGCCCGTGCCGCTGGTCGTGGCCGACATGAACGGCGACGGCATCGACGACATGGCGATCCTCGGCTCGTCGAGCGGCTACAACCTGCAGGTGGCACTCGCGCTCGGCAACGGCGACGGCAGCTTCAAGCCGCCCGCCCGCACCACCTTCGCCGCCCAGGCGCTCGGCAACGGCCAGCAGCTCGCCGTGGCGGACTTCAACGCCGACGGCAAGACCGACGTGCTGATTGCCAATCCGTTCGGCACCACCGGCATCGTCTTCGGCAACGGCGACGGCACGCTCGCGCCGCTGGGCAACGCCGGCAGCTACCTACCCAACCTCGCGCTGGTCCTGCCGATCGGCGGCGCGACGCGGGTCGTCGAATTCAACGGCGACGCCAGGCCCGACGTGATCGTCGGCAACGTGCAGCTCCTGAGCGCCGGCCCCGCCGTGGCGCCGCCGCCCGGGTTCTCGGTGGGCGCCGACAGCACAACCGGCACCGTCAAGGCCGGGCAGTCGGTGCAGGCCACGCTGAGCCTCACGCCGGGGAGTGGCTTCAGCGGCACGGTCGGGTTCTCGTGCAGCGGCCTGCCTGCAGGCGCGGCTTGCCGCTTCTCACCGGCTTCGCTGCCGCTGAGCGGGACGACGCCGGTCTCGACGACGCTGACGATCAGCACCACTGCGGCCGCGGCCATGGGATGGGTGGGTCGAGCGGATCCAGGAGCGCCGGGCGCCATCGACCCTGCGCTGCCTGCGGCGCTCGTGCTCGCGAGCCTCGCACTGCTCGCACTGAGGCGACGCGGCATGTTCGCGGCGCCCCTGCATCGGTTCGGACTCGCGGCACTGTTGGCGACGGGCGGCCTGGCCCTGCACGGTTGCGGCGGCGGTGGCGATGGCGCCGCCCCCGGTGGGCCGGGCGGCACCGGCACCCCGGCCGGGACCTACAACGTGACGGTGACCGCCACTGACGGCAGCGCCTCGCGCACCATCGCCTATACGCTGGTGGTCAACTGAGGTCGCGGGCGCCTGCGGCGATGGCAGAAGCCAAGCTCGGTCTGCTCAACATTCGCCGTCTGACCCATCCAGGCTTCGCCATCGGCATAGCTGGTCGTCGCCCGCGCCTCTTCATGAGCGCTCCCCACCTGGGGCGAGCGCCACCAACGAAAGCAGCGCGGTGGCCTCGGCCTCGTTGGCGTCGCTCGGGGCGAACCCCAGAGCGCGGACCCCGGCGATCACCGCGAGCTTGTTGGCGTTGCCCTTGCCGGTGGCGTGACGTTTGATCGTGCCGGCCCGGACGCCGCGGTAAGGAATCTCGTGGTCCTCCGCCCAGGTCGTCAACGTGGCGAGGAAGCCGCCGTAGGCGTGCGAGGCTGAAACGCCGAGGTGTCGCCTCACCTCCTCGAAGTAGATCGCCCCGATGCCGTCTGTCGTGCCGTTGACCTCGGTCAGCCACTGCCGGAACCTGAGAAAGCGCATGCCCCCGCCATCGAATCGATCGGGCTTGAAGGTCTGGCTTCCGCTCCTGACGCGGCCGTCCCCCGTTCGAAGGGCCCAACCGGTCACCGTGCCCAGGTCAAGCGCGAGGATCGCTTCGGTGCGGTCAGCCATGACTCTTTCGTCCCATCTCGATGGAAGAGTCAGGCGACGGCAAGCGTCGCCGCTCTGTTGCCGATGGCCCGGTGACGTGTTGACCGACCCCGGCGGGTAGACGAGGACAGGAAGATCGCGGAACCGATGATCGCGGCGGCTCGCTGCACGATGGAAGCATACTCAACGCCGCCGCTGATCGGGCGTCGTGAGCTCGTAGACGACGATCGGCCCCGACACGGCCAGCGCCGCCTCGGGCAGGAAGGTCTGCAGGCTGAACGCGCTGCCGCTCCAGGTCTGGCAGTGCGGCCATTCGATCGCCGAGTTCGAACGACACTTAGCATAGGGGTCCTTTCGGGATCCGAGCATGCAACCCACGCCACTGAACGGATGGAGACGCGCCAAGCTGTTCGTCGAACGCTTCTGGCAACCGACCAGCGCCTGCATGATGTGCATGCCAGGCAGCCTGGGCAACCTGTGGAGCGCGGTTCATTGGCTTACCGCGTTGCAGACAGGTCTCGTCACGGGCGTGGTCGCCTTGCTGCTGAGCTTTACGCCGGTCGCCAGGCTCTATCCGAATCGATACGGCAACGCACTGGTTGTCGGCAGTGTCACCACCCTCGGCGATGTCTACTCGCATCCGAATCACTACGGCTTCTTTCATGCCGAGGCTCTTCTCACGGGCGCAGTGTCGGCATTGCTCGCACTGGTGGCGTCATACCTGCTCGAAGACAGGGCGCGTCGCGTTCGAGACGCCTGGACCTTGCTCCGCTCGCGGACGCGCCGCGCCGGCGTTCCGCCTGGCCAGTGATGGCCGAGGCGGGACAATAGCCCGATGTCCTTTTCCGAACCCCTCCCGCCGTCCCGCCTGCTCGAAGGCCTGAACCCCGAACAGCTCGCCGCCGTCACCCTGCCGCCCGAGCCGGCGCTGATCCTCGCCGGCGCCGGTTCCGGCAAGACCCGCGTCCTCACTACCCGCATTGCCTGGCTGATCCAGACCGGTCAGCTCTCGCCGGGCGGCGTGCTCGCCGTCACCTTCACCAACAAGGCGGCCAAGGAGATGCTGACCCGGCTCGACGCCATGCTCGCCATTCCGGTGCGCGGCATGTGGGTCGGCACCTTCCACGGCCTGTGCAACCGGTTCCTGCGCGCCCACTGGAAGCTCGCGGCGCTGCCGCAGGGCTTCCAGATCCTCGACTCGGCCGACCAGCTCTCGGCGGTGAAGCGGATCATGAAGGCGCTGAACCTCGACGAGGAGCGGCACGTTCCCAAGCAGGTGACCTGGGCGATCGCCGCCGCCAAGGACGACGGCCTGCGCGCCAAGGACATCGAGGTGCGCGACGAGCAGAGCCGCGTCATGGTCCAGGTCTACGAGGCCTACGACGCGCAATGCCAGCGCGAGGGCGTGGTCGATTTCGCCGAGCTGATGCTGCGCACCTACGAGCTGATGCGCGACAACACCGCGCTGCGCGAGCACTACCAGCGGCGCTTCCGCCACATCCTGGTCGACGAATTCCAGGACACGAACAAGCTGCAGTACGCCTGGCTGAAGATGTTCGCCGGCCCGCCCGAGCACGGCTGCGCCCTGTTCGCGGTGGGCGACGACGACCAGAGCATCTACGCCTTTCGCGGTGCGCAGGTCGGCAACATGGCGGCGTTCGAGCGCGAGTACCGCGTGCAGATCGTCGTCAAGCTCGAGCGCAACTACCGCTCCTACGGCAACATCCTCGACGCCGCCAACGAGCTGATCGCGAAGAACTCGCGCCGCCTCGGCAAGAACCTGCGCACCGAGGCCGGCCCGGGCGAGCCGGTGCGGGTGCACGAGGCGCCTTCGGATTTCGCCGAGGCGCAGTTCTTCGTCGAGGAGGCGCAGCAGCTCCACCGCGAGGGCACGCCGCGACACGAGATCGCGCTGCTCTACCGCAGCAACGCGCAGAGCCGGGTGCTGGAAAGCGCGCTCTTCAACGCGCACATCCCGTACAAGGTCTACGGGGGGCTCCGCTTCTTCGAGCGCGCCGAGGTCAAGCACGCGCTCTCGTACCTGCGCCTGATCGAGAACCCGAACGACGACACCAGCTTCCTGCGCGTCGTCAACTTCCCGGCGCGCGGCATCGGCGGGCGCACGATCGAGCAGCTCCAGGACGCGGCGCGGGCCAGCGGCCGCAGCCTCTGGCAGAGCGTCGGCTCGGTGCCGGGCAAGGGCGGCAGCAACCTCGCCGGCTTCGTCGCCCGGGTCGACGCGATGCGCGAGGCGACCAGCGGCCAGACGCTGCGCGAGATCATCGTCCACATGCTCGAGGCCTCGGGCCTGGTCGACTTCTACAAGACCGACCGCGAGGGCAAGGACCGGCTCGAGAACCTCGAGGAGCTGGTCAACGCCGCCGAAGCCTTCGTCACCCAGGAGGGCTTCGGCAAGGACGCGGTCGCGCTGCCGATCGACGAGCAGGGGGCGAGCAGCGGATTCGCCGCGTTCGCCGGCTCGGCGCTCGACGGCGCCGCCGGCCGCGCGGAATACACGACCCCCGGCGCCGAGATCGTGACCAGCGGCGAGATCATCGCCCCGCCGCGGATCGTTCCGGACGCGGAGACCGGGGAGATCATGTCGCCGCTCGCGGCCTTCCTGACCCACGCCTCGCTCGAAGCCGGCGACAACCAGGCGCAGGCCGGGCAGGACGCGATCCAGCTCATGACCATCCACTCGGCCAAGGGGCTCGAGTTCGACTGCGTCTTCATCTCCGGTCTCGAGGAGGGCCTGTTCCCCAACGAGAACTCCTCGAGCGACCTCGACGGCATCGAGGAAGAGCGCCGCCTGATGTACGTGGCCATCACGCGGGCGCGAAAGCGCCTCTACCTCAGCTTCTCGCAGACCCGCATGCTGCACGGGCAGACGCGCTACAACGTGAAGAGCCGCTTCATCGAGGAGCTGCCCGAGGCGGCGCTGCGCTGGATCACGCCGCGCAACCAGGGCTTCGGCTCCGGCTTCGCGCGCCAGTACAGCGAGGCCTGGTCGCGCGGCTCGGGGCTCCATTCGATCGTCGGCGCCGGCCGCGTGCCGGCGTTCGGCGCCGACCCTCAGCCCAAGCCAGCGGCGACGCACGGCCTGCGCTCGGGGCAGGGCGTGTTCCACACCAAGTTCGGCGAGGGCGTGGTCATCACGCTCGAAGGCAGCGGCGAGGACGCGCGCGCCCAGGTCAACTTCGGCCGCCACGGCATGAAGTGGCTGGCGCTCAGCGTCGCCAAGCTGACGCCGGTCGATTGACGGCGTAAGCTGGCGCGCATGAGTACGCTGGCGCCCCATCGCTTTTCGTTCTTTCCCGTCATCGCCGCCGCCTTGCTCGCGGCCTGCGCGACCGGACCGCAGCTCGCCGCGCAGTGGATCGACCCGCAGCTCGGCCCGCAGTCGGCCTTCTTGCGCGACGGCCGGGTGCTGGTCGCCTGCGACGTCGCCGACCTGACGGTTCGCCAGCTCTGCCAGGATCGGCTCGCCGCCGGCGTCACGGCGCGCGGAGCGACCCCGGTGTTCCTCGGCGCGGACATGCAGATCGCGACCGATCGGCCGATCGACGGGCAGCTGCTGGCGGCAGCGCGCAGCGCCGGCGCCAGGGCGATGATGGTGCTGACCCTCACGCCCGCCGTCACCCAGGTCAGCCAGGGATTCCAGATCGGCATCGGCGGCTTCGGCTACGGCGGCGGCGGCGGCGGGGTCGGGGTCGGCGTTTCCGCGCCGGTGGGCGGCGGCCGAGTGACGATGGGCTATGCGGCGAACGGCCGCGTCACCGATGCCGGCACCGGCCGCCTGGTCTGGTCGGCGAGCGCGAGCACGTCGCCGTCCTCGGACCTCGGTCTGCAGCTCGACGCACTCTCGAAGACCGTGCTCGACGCGGCCCAGAAGTCCGGCCTGTTCTGAGCGGCCAGGCCCCGCGGCGCCGATGCGCCGGCCAGCGGCTCAGGCGTCGTGCGGGCCGGCCCGGTCGGCTTCGACGGCGAAGCGCGCGGTGGTCGTGATGCTGCTGGCCGGATCGAGCGGGCGGTCGACCGTCTGCAGGCGCACGTTCATCTGCTTCGCATCGAGCTCGATGCTGAGGTAGCCGCGCTGGTCGGAGCGGCCGAAACGGACGTGCGGATTGAAGCCGCGCGCCGCGTCCACCCGCGACTGGGCGAGCGAGAGGCTGGTGATCGAGGTGCCGCAGAACTCGCTCGCGACCACCGGCGAGCGCGGGTCGTCGAAATCGGGCTTGAGGTCGGCGACGTAGTTCGCATGCACGTCGCCGCCGAGGACCACGACCCCCGGCACCCTGCGCTCCGCGACGACGCCGAGCAGGCGGTTGCGCGAGGCCGCGTAGCCGTCCCAGGCGTCGTTCCAGTAGACGGCGGCGCCGGCGGCCGGATCTCCCCAGGCGAAGCGGGTCATCAGCGTCTGCTGGCCGAGCACGTTCCAGGGCCGCGCCAGGTCCCAGCCCTCGGCGAGCCAGCGCTCCTGCTCGAAGCCGAGCAGGCTGCGCTTCGGGTCGACCAGCCCCGGGCATTCGGCAAGCGGGATCGTGTTCGAGCCGCCGCGGCCGGGCTTGGGGCAGGCTTGCACATCGCGGTACTGGCGATCGTCGACCAGGTGGATGCGCGCCAGCGCGCCCCAGTCGAGGCGCGAGACGATGCGCATGTCGGGTCCGCGCGGCCTCGCCGACTTCGGGAACGGCATGTGCTCCCAGTAGGCCTGGTAGGCGGCGGCGCGCCGGCTCGCGAAGTCGGGCTCGAGGTCCTGGCTCTGCAGGTTGGCGTAGTCGTTGGCGACCTCGTGGTCGTCCCAGATCAGCAGCCACGGCGCGGCGCGATGCGCCGCCTGCAGCAGCGGGTCGCTCTTGTACGTGACGTAGCGGGCCCGGTACTCGGCGAGGGTCCTTGCGACCTTGCCCTCGTGGCGGCGGATGGCGTTCGTGCCCGACGCCGACTCGTAGATGTAGTCACCGACGAACAGCACGAAGTCCGGGTTCTCGGCCGCGGCGTGGGTCCATGCGGCGTAGTGGCCGACGTCGTAGCGCTGGCAGCTCGCGACGACGAAGCGCAGGCTGGACTTGGCGTCGGCCGCGGGCGCGGTGCGGGTGCGGCCGACCTGGCTTTGCTCGCCGAGCGCGCTGAAGCGGTACCAGTACCAGCGGCCGGGTTCGAGGCCGAGCGGCTCGGCGTGGACGCTGTGCGCCCAGGCGGCCTCGGCCACTTCCTCGCCGCGGGCGACGATGCGCTGGAACTTCTCGTCGGCGGCCACTTCCCAGCGCACCGTTTCGCGCGCGCCCAGGCTGTCGCCGGTGAGGCGGGTCCAGAGCACCATGCCGTCGGGGCGCGGCTGGCCGGAGGCGACCCCGAGGGAAAAGCGGGCGACATCCGCCGCCTGCGCCCCGCTCGCCAGCCACGGCGCCGCCGTCAGGGCGGCGGCGCCGGCGACGAAACCGCGCCGGCGGAGCAGATCGCTCAGACGCCCACCTCGTCGACTTCGCGATAGACGTCGCGCAGCCACATCTTCACGCGCTGCCGGTCCATCAGGCCGAGGCCGCTCGAGTCCTTGTCGGAGCTCTTGGCCTTCCAGAAGCTGCTGCTGGTGTTGTCGATCTTCTGCATCACGGCGTCGTGCAGCTTCTTCACCGAGACGACGTGCGCGCCCATGGCGATGGCGCGCGCCTGCTCGCCCGATTGCTCGAGCGCGGAGAAGTCGCTGCCGCGCACCTGGTTCCTCACCAGGATGTAGTTCATGCCGGTGCCGAAGCGGTCGAGCAGGCGGCGCAGCAGGTCGACCGAGTCCTTGCCCGAATCCATCACGTGCCAGTAGAAGAGCTTCATGCCGAGCTCGTCGGCCAGGCTCAGCACGCCGGCCTCTTCCATCCAGGTGGCGAGCGGGTCGTGTGTCTGCGCCGCGAGGTCGACGAGGATGCGCCGGCCGGGCTGGTCGACCGCGGCCTCGACGATCGCGTCGAGCGACTCGATCCGGTCGATCGCCACCGGCGAGGCGTAGCCGGCGTAGAAGCGCATCAGCGCGCCGTGCGAGCGGTCGGTGTCGAAGCCGAGGAAGGGCAGCTCGTGGTCGATCAGGTACTGGGCGAGAACGCGCGACATCAGCGACTTGCCGACCCCGCCTTTTTCGCCGCCGATGAAATGGATGTTGGTCGTCATGCGTTCGTTGTCGTCAGGGCGCGGGGGTCGTGCCCGAGGGCACGGCGACGTCGATCGTTTTCTCCACCACCTTGCCGGCGACCTTGGCGGTGGCGCCGACCACCGCGCTGCCCACCGAGACGGCCGCGCTGCCGACGCTCACCGCCGCGCTGGCGGCGACGCTCGCGACGGTGACGACGGCGCAGCCGCCCAGCGCGGCGAGCAGCAGGGGCGCGGCCGCGAGCGCGAAGAGACGCCGAGGGAACGTGGATCTCATGCGCCCGATTGTCGTCGATCAGCCGCGGCCGACGAAAGGCATCTTGGTCGCCATCACCGTCAGGAATTGCACGTTCGTCTCGAGCGGAAGGCGCGCCATCATGACCACGGCGTCGGCCACGTGCTGCACGTCCATGCGCGGCTCCGGCGCGGTCGTCCCGTTGGCCTGCAGCACGCCGCCGGTCATGCGCTGCGTCATCTCGGTCGCGGCGTTGCCGATGTCGATCTGCCCGCAGGCGATGTCGTAGGCGCGGCCGTCGAGCGAGGTGGCCTTGGTCAGGCCGGTGATCGCGTGCTTGGTCGCGGTGTAGGGCGAGCTGAGCGGCCGCGGCGCGTGCGCCGAGATCGAGCCGTTGTTGATGATCCGGCCGCCGCGCGGCGACTGGCTCTTCATCATCCGGAACGCCTCCTGAGTGCACAGGAAGACGGCGGTCAGGTTGATGTCGACCACGCTCTTCCACTGGGCGAAGGTCAGGTCCTCGAGCGGAATCGCCGGCGCGCCGGTGCCGGCGTTGTTGAACAGCAGGTCGAGCCGGCCGAACGCCTTGCCGGTGGCGGCGAAGAGCGCCTTCACCGCCGCCGGGTCGGTGGCGTCGGTGGGCACCGCGAGCGCGTTGCCGGCGAGGTCGCCGGCGGCGGTTCGCGTCGCCTCGAGCGCGTCGGCGCGGCGGCCGGCGAGCGCGACTTTCCAGCCGTCCTTCAGCAGGGCGAGGGCGGAGGCCCGGCCGATGCCGCTGCCGGCGCCGGTGACGATGGCAACCTTGGTCATGAGAGCGTCTCCTTTTCGGTGGTGGGGGGCGGCTCGGGCCGTGCCGCCTCGTCGTCATCGATCTCGAAGCAGCCGGCGACGGTGAACCAGAGGCTGGTGTACATCAAGGTGAGGTAGAACGAAATAGCCGAGACGACGACGAGCCCGGCCGAGAGCGAGGGCGCCTGCGGCACGCCGAGCAGCGCCACGAGGATGCTGAACACCATCGCGAACACCAGCGAGAGGCCGAACCAGCACAGGCCGTAGACGGCGAACGCGCCCTTGTTGCGCCAGACCGCCAGGGTGCTGAAGAACAGCGACTTGGCCCAGCCCTGCCGGCCCCAGAAGACGAGCGCCGGGGCGTGCCAGAACGGCACCGAGAGCAGCGCCAGCAGCACCAGCCGGGAGACCGAGGCGAACAGCAGGCGCGAGTCGGGCAGCGGCGGCGGCGCCGGCGTCGGCGAGGACGCCGCAGTGGCGACGGTGTCCATCCAGGCCGCGGTGGCGCCGCCGTCGATCGCCATGAAGAGCAGCATCGCCACCACGCTGCCGACAAGGTAGGCGAGGCCGAGCTTGAGAAGCTCGACCAGGCGCGCGCGGCCGCCGGCGAGCAGGGTGGCGACCGTTTCCGGAAGCGGACGCTCGCCGGCCGCGGCACGCCGGGCCGCGATCATGAAGAGCAGCGAGGCCATCGGCGCCAGGATCGGCAGCAGGGCGCCGCCGACGACCGGGATCCAGCTCAAGGCATAGGCGATCAGGGCGCACATCGAGAACAGCCCCGCCAGGCCGAAGGGCTGGCGAAAGAACACCTGGAACGCGCGCCGGATCCAGGCGGCGCCTTCGCCGGGCGCGGCGCTCAGCAGCCTCATGCCAGCACCGGCCGGTGCCGCGCCGGATGCCAGGGCGCGCCGCGCCGCTGCAGCAGCACGCGCTCGAAGTGGGTCGGGTCGTGCGCCTTCAGCAGCTTGGCGTCGCGCGGCAGGTGCACGTCCCAGAGGCGCGAGAGCCAGAAACGGAACGCGCCGGCACGCATCAGCGCCGGCAGGAGGCGGATCTCGGCGCTCTCCAGCGGGCGCACGCTTTCGTAGGCCTCGACCAGCGCCTCGGCGCGGTCTTCGGCGAGCCGGCCCGACTCGAGGTCGATGCACCAGTCGTTGAGGGCGACGGCGATGTCGAACAGCAGGCAGTCGACGCCGGCGAAATAGAAGTCGAACACGCCGGCGAGCAGCTTGCCCTCGAACATCACGTTGTCGCGGAACAGGTCGCCGTGGATCGCGCCGCGCGGCAGCGTCGCGTAGGCCGGCGCTTCGGCCAGGTGCTGCTGGTAGCGGAGCTCGTCCTCCATCAGCGCGGCCAGGCGCGGCTCGAGGTGCGGCAGCACCGTGGGCACCGTCGCCGACCACCAGGCGAGGCCGCGCAGGTTCGGCTGCTCCAGCGGGAAGTCGGCGGCGGCGACGTGCAGCCCGGCGAGCAGCGTGCCGAGGCTGGCGCAGTCGGCGGCGTCGGGCGCGAGGTGGTGCTCGCCCGGCAGGCGGTCGACGACGGCGGCGGGCTTGCCCCTGAGCGAGAACAGCAGCGCGCCCGAGGCGTCGGCCTGCGGGCCGGGAACGGGCATGCCGCGGTCGGCCAGGTGCTTCATGAGCTGCAGGTAGAAGGGCAGCTCCTCGGCGGTGAGCCGCTCGAACAGCGTCAGCACGTAGCTGCCGGCGCTGGTGTCGGCGAAGTAGTTGGTGTTCTCGATTCCGCCGGCGCAGGGCTTGAGCTCGCGCAGCGTGCCGATGCCGAGCCCTTCGATCAGGTGCGCCGCCTCGTCGAAGGGGACCTCGGTGAAGACCGCCATCGAGAAAAGAGGCAGGACCCGCTCAGAACGTCAGGACGTTCCAGACGCGCTTGCCGGCGGCGCCGCGCGAATTGTTCCTGCCTTCGGACAGATCGCGCGACCCGTCGCCGACGATGATCTCGTAGCTGGGCGAGCCGTCCTTCGGATGAACCGTCGCCTTGACGAGCTGGCCGCGCACCCGCAGCTCCTCGATCACGGCGCGGCCGTCGTCGATGACGATGCGCTGGACGACGGGTTCCCTGACTTCCCTGCCGGCGGGCTCGGCGGCCGCGACCACGGGCGGCGGCGCCGGCGCGTCCGCGGCCTGCGCGGCGCCGCCGCAGAGGGCCAGCAAGGCGGGGATCCAGGCCCGCGACAGGGTGTTCATGACGGCCATTCTAGGCCCGGGGTGGGCCACCCCATCCTTCACAATTGCCTGGATGGTGGACAGGACATTGCTGCTCGTCGACGGTTCGAGCTATCTCTATCGCGCCTATCACGCGCTGCCCGACCTGCGCGGACCCGGCGGAGTTCCGACCGGGGCGATCCGCGGCGTGGTCTCGATGATGAAGCTGCTGCGCGAGCAGTACCCGGCGGCGCACGGCGCCTGCGTCTTCGACGACAAGGGCAAGACCTTTCGCGACGACTGGTATCCCGAGTACAAGGCGACGCGCACGGCGATGCCCTCGGACCTGGCGCTGCAGATCGAGCCGATCGTCGAGGCCGTCAAGCTGCTTGGCTGGCCGGTGCTCACCGTCCCCGGCATCGAGGCCGACGACGCGATCGGCACGATCTCCTGCATGGCCGCCCAGGGCGGCTTCAGGGTCGTGATCTCGACCGGCGACAAGGACCTGGCGCAGCTCGTCAACGACCAGGTGACGCTGATCAACACGATGAGCAACGAGACGCTCGACGTGGCCGGCGTGGCGGCGAAGTTCGGCGTGCCGCCGGAGCGGATCGTCGACTACCTCGCGCTGATCGGCGACTCGGTCGACAACATCCCCGGCGTCGACAAGGTCGGCCCGAAGACCGCGGTGAAGTGGCTCGCGGAGCACGGCTCGCTCGACGGCGTGATCGCGGCGGCGGAGTCGATCAAGGGCGTGGTCGGCGAGAACCTGAGGAAGGCGCTCGACTGGCTGCCGCAAGGCCGCCGCCTGGTGACGGTGGCGACCGACTGTGACCTGAGCGGCCACGTTCTCGGCTGGCCCGAGTTCGACGCGCTCGCGCTCGGTCCGATCGACGTGCCGGCGATGATGGCGTTCTACGACCGCTACGGCTTCGCATCGATGCGAAAGGAGCTCGAAGCGGCGGGCGGCAGGAGCGGTGGCGCCGCCGCTGCCGTCGCCAGCGCGGGCGCCCAGGCGACGCTCGACGTTCCCGACAGCGTGCCGTCCGAGGCGATCGTCAGGAACTACGAGACGGTGACGACGCTCGAGGCGCTCGACGCCTGGATCCGCCGGGTCGAGGCCGCGCCGATCGCCGCGCTCGACATCGCCACCGACTCGCCCGATCCGATCCGCGCCAACCTGATCGGCCTCTCGCTTTCCGACGCGCCGGGCGAGGCCGCCTACATCCCGCTCGGCCACGACTACGCCGGTGCACCCGACCAGATCGCGCTCGAGGATGCGCTGCAGCGCCTGCGCCCCTGGCTCGAGAACGCCGACGCCATCAAGGTCGGGCAGAACGTCAAGGCCGACAGCCACGTCTTCGCCCGGCTCGGCGTCGACGTGCGCGGCTGGCGCCACGACACCATGCTCCAGAGCTACGTGCTCGAAGCGCACAAGGCGCACAGCCTGGAGAGCCTGGCGTTTCGCCACGTCGGCCGCACCGCGCTCACCTACGAGGAGGTGTGCGGCAAGGGCGTGAACCAGATCCCGTTCGCCCAGGTCGGGATCGAGCGCGCGACCGCGTTCGCCGCCGAAGACGCCGAGATGGCGCTGCACGTGCATCAGGCGATGCTGCCGCAGATCGAGGTGGAGCCCGGGCTCGCCGAGGTCTACCGAAGGATCGAGATGCCGGCCTCGGCGGTGCTGGCGCGGATCGAGCGCACCGGCGTGCTGATCGACTCGGCCGTGCTCGCGACGCAGAGCCGCGAGCTCGCCGAGCGGATGATCGCGCTGGAGAACGAGGCGTTCGCGCTCGCCGGCCAGCCGTTCAACCTCGGCAGCCCGAAGCAGATCGGCGAGATCCTGTTCGGCAAGCTCGGCCTGCCCGTGGGCCGCAAGACCGCGAGCGGCGCGCCCTCGACCGACGAGGAGGTGCTCGCGGAGCTCGGCAAGGACTACCCGCTGCCGGCGCGCCTGCTCGAGCACCGCAGCCTCTCGAAGCTGAAGGGCACCTACACCGACAAGCTGCCGCTGATGGTGAACCCGGCGACGGGCCGGGTGCACACCACGTACGCGCAGGCGGTGGCGGTGACCGGTCGCCTCTCGAGCAACGACCCGAACCTGCAGAACATCCCGATCCGCACGGCAGAAGGCCGGCGCGTGCGCGAGGCCTTCATCGCCCCCGAGGGCGCGGTCATCCTCTCGGCCGACTACTCGCAGATCGAGCTGCGCATCATGGCCCACCTCTCGGCCGATGCCGGCCTGCTGCACGCCTTCGGCGCCGGCATCGACGTGCACCGCGCCACGGCCGCCGAGGTGTTCGCCGGCGG
>JANMCC010000296.1:0-10423 GCA_031360885.1 Burkholderiales bacterium
GCGGTGCGCGGGCCGACGCCCGAGATCTTCACGAGCAGGCGAAAGGTCGCCCGCTCGGCGTGGGTAAGAAAGCCGAACAGCACCTGCGCGTCTTCGCGGACCACGAAGTGGGTGAGCAGCGTCACCTTCTCGCCGAGCCCGGGCAGGTTGTAGAAGCTCGACATCGGCACGTCGACCTGGTAGCCGACGCCGCCCACGTCGACGAGCAGCTGCGGTGGCGACTTTTCCGCGAGGGTGCCGACGAGGCGTCCGATCATGGGGGCGATTATTGCGGGTTGGATTGGCGACAATGCCCGCTTGATCCTCCGCCACGCCTTCATCCCGCCCGACAACGCACGCCTGGCCAACCTTTCGGGCAGCCTCGACGAGCATCTGCGCACGCGGGCCGCGGCCTTCGACGTGAAGATCCAGCGCCGCAACGAGTCGTTCCGGGTCGAGGGCGCACGCGCCAACGCGGAGCGTGCGGTCGGCCTGCTGCAGCAGCTCTACGGCCGGGCCGCCCGGCCGATCGGCGCCGAGGAGCTCGAGCTCGCGATCCTCGAGGCGATGGCCGACGACGGCGCGCGGCCCGAGGCCGGCGGCGGCCGCGACGACGCCGCGGCCGCCGTGCCCGCCGCCCCCGACCTGCGCCTGCGCACCCGGCGCAGCGACCTCGCCGGGCGCACGCCGAACCAGGTCACGTACCTGAAGAACATCCTCGGCCACGACATCACCTTCGGCATCGGCCCCGCCGGCACCGGCAAGACCTACCTCGCCGTCGCCTGCGCGGTCGACGCGCTCGAGCGCAACGCCGTGCAGCGCATCATCCTGACGCGGCCCGCGGTCGAGGCCGGCGAGCGGCTCGGCTTCCTGCCCGGCGACCTGGCGCAGAAGGTCGATCCCTACCTGCGCCCGCTCTACGACGCGCTCTACGAGCTGATGGGCCTCGACCGCGTCGCCAAGGCGTTCGAGAAGGCGACGCTGGAGGTCGCGCCGCTCGCCTTCATGCGCGGCCGCACGCTCAACCACGCCTTCGTCATCCTCGACGAGGCGCAGAACACGACGCCCGAGCAGATGAAGATGTTCCTGACCCGGATCGGCTTCGGCGCGAAGGCGGTCGTCACCGGTGACGTCAGCCAGATCGACCTGCCGAAGGGAACCGACTCCGGCCTGGTCGAGGCCGAGCGGATCCTGCGCGGTGTCGAAGGCATCGCCACGACCTACTTCACTTCGGCCGACGTGGTGCGCCATCCGCTGGTGGCGCGAATCGTCGAGGCCTATGGCCGGGCGGACAAGGACAAGCGCTGAAGCCTCGCCCGCGCCGCCGCCTCTGGCGCGCGCCGAGCTCGGCCTGTCGCTGCAGTTCGCCGACCCCGCGCACCGGCCGCTGCTGCCGCGGCACCGCGTCGCTCGCTGGCTGCGCGCGGCGCTGGCGGCGCCGGCGGAGCTCACGGTGCGCATCGTCGGCGCCGATGAAGGCCGGGAGCTGAACCGCTCTTATCGGGGCAAGGACCATGCGACCAACGTGCTGACCTTCGACTACGAGCGCGCGCCGCGCATCGTTGCCGACATCGTGCTCTGCGCGCCGGTGGTCGAGCGCGAGGCCGGCGAGCAGGGCCTCGCGCTCGATGCGCACTACGCCCACCTGCTGGTGCACGGCGCCCTCCATGCGCAGGGCTTCGACCACGAACGGGCGGCCGAGGCGAAGCGGATGGAGGCGCGCGAGAGCGCGATCGTCGTCGGCCTCGGCTTCGCCGACCCCTACGCCGGCTCGACCGGCTGAGGCGCGGCGGCGCCACGGCGCGCCGGCAGCATGACCGAGGCGATCGCGACGATCACCAGGACGATGGCCGCCCCGTCCTGCCAGTGCAGCCGCTCGTTCAGCCACCAGGCGCCGGAGACGACGCCGAGCACCGGAATCATCATCACCGACATGCTCGAGGCGACCGGCGGCAGGTTGCGCGCCATGATCATCCAGATCGCCTGGGCGAAGCCGAAGATCAGGAGCGCGTTGTAGGCAATGGCGCCCCAGGTGACAGGCGGCGGCGCCATCCAGCGGTCGCGCTCGAAGAGCAGCGTCGCGACCGTCATCACCGACGTGCTCGCGAGCGTCATCCAGAAGACGATCGCCAGCGTCGGCGCCTGGATCGTGGTGCGGCGCATCTGCTGCGTACCGAGCGCCCAGACCGCGGCCGCGAACAGCATCCCCACCGCGGCCAGTGGCCGGCCGCCCAGGGCGCCGAACTCGTGCCAGAGGAGCAGGGCCACGCCGGCGCCCGCCGCGGCGACGCCGGCGAGATGCCGGGGCTTGAGGCGCTCGCCGAACAGGGCGACACCCCAGAGCGCCGAGAAGATCGGCATCGTGTAGCCGAGGATCGCGGTCCGGCCCGACGACAGCGCCTGGATCGCCAGGATCGCCACGATGTGCCAGACGATCATGTTGGTGAGCGACAGCTTGGCGAGTTCGGCCCAGTCGGCGCGACGGATCGCGAACGGCACCCGCTGCCAGCGCAGCAGCGCCCAGAGGACAGGCAGGCCGAGCCACATCGAGAGCGCGCGGAACTCGAGCGGCGGAAAGCCCGTGACGCCGAGCTTCATCACCGGCCAGTTCAGCCCCCAGACCACGGTCAGGAGCGTCAGCAGGGCCACGTCGCGGGCGCTGAAACGGTAGTCGACGCTCAGTTTCGCCTCAGGTAGCGCTTGCGCCAGAAGAACACGCTCATGCCGACGCCCAGGCCGAGCATGATGGCGAACACGATCCAGAAGCCGGTCGGGCTGTGGATCAGCGGCAGGCCCTCGAAGTTCATGCCGAAGAAGCCGGTCACGAAGTTCAGCGGCAGGAAGATCGCGGTAAGCACCGTCAGCGCCCGCATGATGTCATTGGTGCGGTTGTTCTGCTCGGAGAAGTGCATCTGCACCGCCGTGTCGGCCGACCCTTCGAGCCGGCGCACGTGCGACAGCACCCGCTCGATGTGCTCGAGCACGTCGCGCGAGCGCAGGCGGAGCTGCTCGCGATCGCGCTGCGCCTTGGCGTCGGTCTCGACCGGCCATTCCTCGAGCGCGTCTATCCATTCGACGATCGCCGCGCGCTGGTCTTCGCAGGTGTCCTCGAGCAGGCGAAGCGAGTTGCGCGAATCGAGCAGGGTGCGCAGCGTGTCGGAGTCGGCGCGCGGGTCGATCAGCTGCTTTTGCAGGTAGTCGATCTGCCGCGTCAGCAGCCGGCGCAGCTCGAGGTAGCTGTCGACCATGTAGTTGACCATGCGCAGCATCAGGTCGGCCGGGCCGGTGGGCATGCGCGAGCCGCCGCGGCCTTCGCCGCTGGCGGCCTGGGTCTTCAGCCGCTCGGCGAAGTAGTCGCGCACCAGGCAGTCGGTGGGATGCACGGTGAGCAGCACCCGGTCGAAGACCGCGAAGCCCACCGGGCTGGTGTCGATCGCCGCGAGCGCCGCGCGGGCCGTCGCCTGCGTGCCCCGCTCCTCGTCGGCGAACAGGCGCTCGCTGCCGGAGCCGGCTGCGAGCCGGCGGAATACCAGCATGTCGTAGACCGAGGTGTAGTCGAAGTGGGAAGGAAGCTGGTTGTTGATCAGGTCGGCGACGTGCAGGTCGTAGAGCTGCCCGCCGGTCCAGCGCTGCAGCGCCGCCTGGATGTCGGCCACGCCGACCTCGAACTCGCGGCGCGCGCTCGCGAGCCAGAAGTAGCCGGTCGGCGGCAGGGCCTCGGGCAGGCCCTCGAGCTCCGTGAACTGATCGCCGAGAACGTGGAAGAGACGCATCGGCAGCGGCGAGGAAAGGGGTCGGCTCAGCGCGCCGCCCGCAGCAGACGCGACGCTTCCAGCGCGAAGTAGGTGAGCACGCCGTCGGCGCCGGCGCGCTTGAAGGCGAGCAGCGCCTCGAGCATCACCGCGTCGTGGTCGAGCCAGCCGTTCTGCGCCGCCGCCTTGAGCATCGCGTACTCGCCGCTCACCTGGTAGGCGAAGGTCGGCATGCGGAACGCGTCCTTCACCCGGCGCAGGATGTCGAGGTAGGGCATGCCGGGCTTGACCATCACCATGTCGGCCCCTTCGGCGATGTCGAGCGCGACCTCGCGCAGCGCCTCGTCGCCATTGCCCGGGTCCATCTGGTAGACCTTCTTGTTGCTCTTGCCGAGGTTGGCGGCCGAGCCGACGGCGTCGCGGAACGGGCCGTAGAAGGCGCTGGCGTACTTGGCGCTGTAGGCCATGATCTTCGTGTGCACCGCGCCGTCGGCCTCGAGCGCGTCGCGGATCGCGCCGATGCGCCCGTCCATCATGTCGCTCGGGGCGACGATGTCGACGCCGGCTTCGGCCTGCACCAGCGCCTGCTTCACCAGCACCGCGACGGTGTCGTCGTTGACGATGTAGCCGCTGGCGTCGAGCAAACCATCTTGTCCGTGCGAGGTATACGGGTCGAGGGCCACGTCGGTCATCAGGCCGATCTCGGGGAAGCGCTTCTTCAATTCGCGCGCGGCGGAAGGGACCAGGCCCTCGGGATTGAGCGCCTCGCGCCCGTCCTCGCTCTTCAGCGCCGGCTCGAGCACCGGAAACAGCGCCAGCACCGGAATGCCGAGGACGAGGCATTCCTCGGCCACCGGAAAGAGCCGGTCGAGCGTGCGCCGTTCGACGCCGGGCATCGAGGCGACCGGCTCGGTCCGGCCCTGCCCGTCGAGCAGGAACACGGGCAGGATGAAGTCGCTCGGCGACAGGCGCGACTCGCGCACCAGGTCGCGGCTCCAGGCGTCGCGGCGCAGGCGCCGCGGCCGGCTCGCGGGGAAGGGCGGGGGCGTTTGCACCGCCGGGATTCTAGGCCGCGCATCCGGCCCGCCGATAATCGCTCGATGGGTTCATCGCTCCTCTGGGTCAAGGCCCTGCACATCGTTTTCGTGAGCAGCTGGTTCGCCGGCCTGTTCTACCTGCCGCGGATCTTCGTCAACCTCGCGAGCGTGCCGGCCGACAGCCACGCCGAGCGCGAGCGCCTGCTCGTCATGGCGCGAAAGCTGTATCGCTTCTCGGGCCTGCTGATGGTCGTCGCCATCGCCCTCGGCCTCGTGCTCTGGCTCGGCTACGGCGTCGGCAAGGGGCCGGGCAACTACTGGCTGCACGCCAAGCTCGCGCTGGTGGCCGGCGCGATCGGCTACCACCACGCATGCCGTTCGCTGCTGCGCAAGTTCGAGGAGTTCGCGAACGAGAAGAGCGAGCGCTGGTTTCGCGTCTTCAACGAGGCCGCGGTCGTGCTCTTCACGCTGATCGTCATTCTGGTGGTCGTCAAGCCGTTCTGATGACACTGCCGCGCCATCGCAGCTCCGCGGTTCCGCTGTTCTGGCTCTATGTCGCACTGATCGTCTACGCCAGCCTCTATCCGTTCACGGGTTGGCGCGTTCCCGGCGTCGGGCCGCTCGACTTCGTGATCGTCCGCGCGCGCGGCTGGACGCCGTTCGACCTGGTGTCGAACCTGTTCGGCTACGCGCCGCTCGGCTTCCTGCTGTTCGTCGCGCTCGTGCGCAGCGGCCGCTCGGCCGGCGCTTCCGCCTGGACGGCGCTCGCCGCCGGCACGCTGCTCTCGCTCGCCATGGAGACGCTGCAGAACTACCTTCCGCAGCGCGTCTCCTCGAACATCGACCTGATCCTCAATGCGCTCGGCACCGCGCTCGGCGTGTTCGTCGGCGTGGTGCTGAACGCCCGCGGCGGCATCGAGCGCTGGCAGAAGGTGCGCGATCGCTGGATCGTCGCCCGCAGCGCCGGCGGCCTGGCGCTGCTGCTGCTCTGGCCGATCGGCCTGCTGTTTCCGACCGCGGTGCCGTTCGGCCTCGGCCACGTGCTCGGCCGGATCCAGCCGCTACTCGCCGAGCTGCTGCAGGACACGCCGGCCGAAGGCTGGGCGACGGACTGGGCTGCGGCGGCGACGGCGCATGCCGAGAGCGTGACGCTGGCGCCCGCGACCGAGCTGTCGATCATCGTCCTCGGCCTGCTCGCGCCCTGCCTGGTCGCCTTCACGATCGCCGTGCCGGGCTGGCGGCGCAGCGCGCTGGTGGTGGCCGCCGCCCTGCTCGGCATCGCCGCGACCACGCTCTCGACCGCCCTCAATTTCGGGCCGCAGCACGCGCTGGCCTGGACGACGGCGCAGGCGATCCAGGGCATCCTGGTCGGCGTCGCCGCCGCCGGCCTGCTGAGCCTGGTGCCGGGGCGCGTGGCCGCGGGGTTCGGCCTGATCACGCTGACCGCGCTGGTGATGCTGGTGGCGCAGGCGCCCGCCGATCCCTACTTCGCGCAGAGCCTGCACGCCTGGGAGCAGGGCCGCTTCATCCGCTTTCACGGCGCGGCGCAGTGGGTCGGCTGGATCTGGCCGTACGCGAGTCTGTGCTACCTGCTGGCGCGGCTCGCGGCGCGCGATCCCGGCCGTTGACGTTTCCGGGCTCAGCCCGGCAGGCCGAGGAGATGCAGCGCGAGGCGGTGGGTGCGCGCGCCAGGCTCGGCGAGCTCGCGCAGCACGCTCATGTGATTGCGTCCGGGCACCGCTTCGCAGACCGGCACCGCCGTCGCTCCCCATGCCGCCGCGATCAGCGCGTTCTGGCGCAGGAACTCCTCGCTCTCGTCGCCGCCCACGAGCGCGAACAGCGGTCGACGCGGCGCCGGCATCGCGATCGGGCTGAGCCTCGCTGCCGCCGCGGCGTCGAGCTTCAGGTCGGGCGCGAGAAAGGGCGCGTGGCGCAGCGGCTCGAGCTCGAACACGCCGGAGAGCGAGAGCGCGCCCTGCACCAGGTCGGCGGGAAGGGTGGGGTCGAACGCGCGCCAGTCGGTGGCGAGCATCGTCGCCGCGAGGTGACCGCCCGCGGAGTGCCCGGCGACGACGATCCGGTCCGGGTCGCCGCCGAACTCGGCCGCATGGCGCCAGACCCAGGCCAGCGCCGCCTGCTGCTGGCGGACGATCGCGTCGATCGAGACCGCCGGGCAGAGCGCGTAGTTGGTCGCGATCACGAGCGCGCCGGCGGCGACGAACGGCGCGGCGATGAACGACGCGTCGCGCTTGTCGAGCGCGCGCCAGTAGCCGCCGTGGATGTAGACGAGCACCGGCGCGCGCGACGCCAAGGGGGTGAAGACGTCGAGCCGCTCGCCCGGGTCGCTGCCGTAGGCGATGTCGAGCGTGCCCGGCAGCGCGGCGCGCGCCGCGGCCGAGCGATCGGCCCATTCGCGCAGGATCTCGAGGTGCTCGGGAATGCGGGCGCGGTTGTTGTACTGCGCGTCGAACCATTCGGGCGGATGCCGGGGCGCGGCCGCGGCTGCTGCCGCGACTTCGGAGCGGCTCACGCGGTGCGCCCGTGCGCGGAATCGGCGGTGGCCGTCGCCCGCCGAACACGCAGTTTCGGCTTGGCCGCGACCGCCGCGACCGCCGCGTCGCGCAGCGCGGCGTCGACCAGTGCGTCGGCCATCCAGAGCGCGATGCGCTCGACCTCGCGGTCGGGCAGGCCCCAGATGTCCTTCAGGATCATGTACGGCTCGATGCCGTAGACGACCGAGAGCGCGCGGTGCAGGCGGTCGCGGAGGGGCGCGGGCATCGTCGCGGCGAGCGGCGCGAGCGCGTGTTCGAGGATGCGGATCCGGTGGCCGCGCCGGTACGGCTCTTCCTCGAGCAGGCCGGCGCGCTCGAGCGCCCATTGCTCGAGCGCGAGCTGCGCCGCGGCGCGCATCTGCGGCTCGAATTCCTTGAAGCGGGGAAAGGTCTGGACGAAAAGCTCGTGCACGCGGGCGCGCCCGTCGGCCTCGCTCGAGGCGAAGCTGCGCACCGGCCCGAGCGACGCGTCGACGACCGCGGTGACCAGCGCGCTGCGGCTCGGGAAGTAGCGGTAGGTCGTGGCCCGCGACACCTTGGCCCGCGCCGCCACCTCGGCCACCGACGGGATGTGCCCGCCCTCCTTGATCATCGCCATGGCGGTGTCGAGCAGCAGGTGGAAGGTCGAGGCGCGCACGCCCCCTGCCGGCGGCAGCGGAGGCTGGGTGAGCTTGTGTTTGAGGCGCACCATGCGGGTTTGTCCGGGGCGCTTGTCGCGCCCCTGCTCTTGTGAGGGCGGGAGGCCGGACCCTATGATGCGACGAGCGGGTTTTGAGACGCAAGTCCCAAATCGAAGCAACGATCTCGCGGCGCCCGGGGACTTTCCCTAGCGACCGGCGCGGCAATGGAGACGAAAGCAGATGCGGATCGCCAGCTGGAGCTGGGGTGGGCGCTTCCAGGTCGGCACGATCTCGGCCGATGGGCGTGAAGCCACGCCCCTCGCGCTCGCCGACGCGTCGCTCGGCGCGCTGCCGCTGATACAGATGCTGGCGCGCGGAGAGCCGCTGCCCGGCGCCGCGGGCGCGCGCATCGCGGTCGAGGCGATCGAGCTGCGCGCGCCCCTGCCGAAGCCGCTGCGCACGATCTTCTGCGTCGGCCGCAACTACCGCGCCCATGCCGCCGAGCTGGCCGAGAGCGTGTTTCGCACCAGCCTGCCAGCCGAGGATGCCTGGCCGATCGTCTTCGGCAAGCTGGCCGAGTGCGTGATCGGCCCGCACGATCCGGTCCGCCTGCCCGGCGCGGCGGTCACGACCCAGATCGACTACGAGAGCGAGCTCGCGGTGGTGATCGGCCGCGGCGGCCGCGACATCTCGCGCGCCCGGGCGATGGACCACGTGTTCGGCTACACCGTGGTCAACGACGTCAGCGCCCGCGACGTGCAGGTGCGGCACCAGCAGTGGGACCTCGGCAAGAGCTTCGACACCTTCTGCCCGATGGGCCCGTGGATCACCACCGCCGACGAGATGGACGGCCGCTCGACCCGGGTGCGCGGCTGGGTCAACGGCGAGCTGCGCCAGGACGGCCACACCCGCGACATGATCTTCGACCTGCCGACGCTGATCGAGACCTGCTCGCGCGGCATCACGCTCTATCCCGGCGACGTCATCGCCACCGGCACGCCCTCGGGCGTGGGCATGGGCTTCAAGCCGCCGAAGTGGCTGGGTCCGGGCGACGTGGTGAAGATCGAGATCGACGGCATCGGCGCCATCGAGAACCGCTTCGAGTGAGAACGAAGCCATGACGCTGCACGTGTTCGATCGGGTCGTCGTCGAGGAAGAAGGCGAAGGCGACGCGGTGGTCTGCGTGCACGGCCTGGGCGGCAGCACGAACACCTTCACGCCGCTGATGCCGGCGCTGGCGCGGCACCGCGTGATCCGGGTCGACATGCCGGGCAGCGCCCGCTCGCACCGGGTCGAGGGGCCGCTCACCGTCGAGCGTTTCGTCGAGACGCTGCTCTCGGTCTGCACCCGGCTCGGCGTGACCCGTGCGCACTGGATCGGCCACTCGCTCGGCACCATCGTCTGCCAGCACCTCGCGGTGGCGGCGCCGAAGCTGGTGAAGAGCATCGCCCTGTTCGGCCCGCTGATCGCGCCGCCGGAAGCGGCGCGGGTCGCGATCCGTGCCCGCGCCGCCAAGGCGCGCGCCGAAGGCGCGAGCGGCATGCACGAGATCGCGCTCGGCCTCGTCAACGCCGCGATCTCGGCCGATACGCGGCAACGCCTGCCGGTCGCCGTCGCCTTCGTGCGCGAGAGCCTGATGCGCCAGGACCCCGACGGCTACGCCCGCACCTGCGACGCGCTCGCCGAAGCTGCTGCCGCGGCGGTCGAACGGATCGAGGCGCCGGTGCTGCTCGTCACCGGCGACGAGGACGGCGTCGCGCCACCGCAAGCGGTGCGCGCCTTCGCCGAAAAGCTGCATTCGGCGAAGGGCAGCCGGGTCGTCGTGCTGTCGCGCTGCGGCCACTGGACGCCGATCGAGCGGCCCGAGGAATGCGCGCGTGAACTGCGCGACTTCCTGGCGGCACAACGTTAGGAGATTTCGCGATGGCCGACATCCACTACACCAATGTCCGCATCTTCGACGGCGGCGGCGAAGCGCCGTTCATGGGCGAGGTGCTGGTCCAGGGCGAGCGGATCTCGCGCGTCGTCAGGAGCGGCCAGGGCATGCGCTCGGCGCCGATCGTCGGCGCGCAGGTGGTCGACGGCGCCGGCGCGTTCCTGATGCCGGGCATGGTGGAGGCGCACACCCATTTCTCGTGGAACGACCAGCCCAGCCTCGATGCAATCCAGCGCATGCCGCCCGAGGAGCACATCCTCTGGTGCGCCGAGGTCGCCAGGAAGTACCTCGACATGGGCTGGACCAGCTGCGTCGGCGCCGCCGCCGCCAAGCCGCGGCTTGACGTCGTCATCCGCAACGCGATCGAGGACGGCACCATCGTCGGCCCGCGCTACCTCGCTGCGAGCCAGGAGATCACGGTGCCCGGCGGCCTCGGCGACACGACCCAGCCGCACCTGCCGCAGTCCGACTTCGCGTTCGGCGCGATCGTCAGCGGCGCCGAGGAGATGCGTCGCTGCGTGCGCATGTTCGTCAAGTACGGCGTCGA
>JANMCC010000342.1:0-6387 GCA_031360885.1 Burkholderiales bacterium
TCGCTGCGCATCTTCGACCGCAGCTTCGCCGTCACCTACTGGCTGCAGGCGGTGGCGATCGCGATCGGCCTGTTCGGCATCGCCGCGAGCTTCTCGGCGCAGGTGCTGGCGCGGCGCAAGGAGTTCGGCCTGCTCTCGCACCTCGGTCTGGCGCGGGCACAGATCGTCGCCGTCGTCGCCGCCGAGGGCGCGGTCTGGACCGGCGTCGGCGCGGTGCTCGGGCTGGCGCTCGGCATCGCCGTCAGCTGGGTGCTGGTGAAGGTGGTCAACCCGCAGAGCTTCCACTGGACCATGGAGCTGCTGCTGCCCTGGCTGCGGCTCGCCGCGCTCTGCGCCGCGGTCGTCGTCGCCGGGACGCTCACCGCCTGGCTCGCAGCACGCGCGGCGATCGGCCGCGAGCTCGCGCTTGCGGTCAAGGAAGACTGGTGATCCGACTTGCCCTCTAGCCGCCCTGCCCCGAATCGCCGATCCGCTTCTCGAGTTCAGCAGCAAGCCGGCGCGCTTCGTCGCCCTCGGGAATGGGCCGGCCGCTGTCGCGCCACTCGACCGCCGACTTGAAGCCCTCGGCCTGCGCCTGGCGACGAAACCACAAGCCCTCCGGGTTATGCCGGGTGATGCCGTCGAACACCGTCGCCAGCGTCTGCGCCTGCTCCACGCCCGCGGTCAGCATCACCTGGTTGACGACCAGCTTGTGCATCGCCAGGTGCGAGCGCGGCACGCCGGCGATGCGGTCGGCGAGCGCGTTGGTCGCCGCATCGAGCTCCGCCGCGGGCACCGAGATGTTCGCCAGTCCCCATTCCGCCGCCTTCGCACCGCTGATCGGATCGCCGGTGAACATCATCTGCTTGGCGCGCGCGGGGCCGAGGCGAAAGGTCCACATCGCCGTCGTCGGGCAGCCCCAGACGCGGGTCGGCATGTAGCCGATCTTCGCGTCGTCGGCCATCACCAGCAGGTCGCAGCAGAGCGCGATGTCGCTGCCGCCGCCGACGGCGTAGCCCTGCACCTTGGCGATGGTCGGCTTCGCCGAGCGCCACAGGCTCATGAAGGCCTCGGTGTGGCGCTTCATCTCCGCGTAGTCGACCATCGAGTCCCAGGGCTTCTTTTCCTGCTGCAGCGGGTTGTCGACCTTCGGCGTCAGCGGCGTGTCCTCGGCGAGCACGACCATGTCGTAGCCGGCGCAGAAGGCGCGGCCCTCGCCCTCGACGACGATCACGTGCACCTCCTCCTCGGCCTCGGCCCAGGCCACCGCCTCGGCGATCTCGCCCGGCATGCGGGTGTCGATCGCGTTCAGCCGCTCAGGCCGCGACAGGCGCAGCCGCGCGATGCGCGGCCGCGCCGGATCCTTCTCTATGCTGAGGGCGCTGAACTTCGGCATCGCGGCCCGCGGCTCAGTTGCGCGCGAAGCAGTAGAAGCGCGCGTCCCCGCCCGTGCCCTTCAGCGCGTCGTAGCTGCAGCCGCGCGACTGGTGCGAGGAATTCCACGACTTCGCCGGCGCGCTCTCGTCGAGGCCTTTGCGGTCGTGGTGGCCGACCATGGCCGCACCTTCGCCGCTCCGGGTCCAGTTGCCGCAGGTCGTATCGACGGCGCCGGCGATCGCCGTGCCGTCGGGCTGCGAGCCGGTCAGGATGTCGTGCATGTTCGGCGTGTCGCCGCCGCCGTTGACCACCTCGCCCTTCTCGGTGAGCGCGGTGTTCTTGTTGAGGTTGTTGGCGCCGTGCAGCTCGGTCACGTTCTGCGCCACGACCACGCCCTGGGCGTTGCGCCACGGGCCCGGGCCGATGCGGTCGCGGGCGTTGACGCCAGGCGTGCCGCCGACGGCGACGGTGCTGAGATAGGCGCGCCAGTCGTGCCCGGTCGAGCCGGCGGCGGCGGCGAGCCGGGAGCAGATCGCGTCGGCGCCGGCCAGGCCGCCGAGGTCCGCGCCCTTGCCCGAGCCGGCGCTGGTGACGAAGAACGTCATGTCGTTCTTCGCTCCCATCGAGCCGCAGGCGACGAGAACGGTGGCGGCGGCAGCGGCCGCGAGCAGGGTGGCGAGTTTCGAACGACGCATCGGTTTTCTCCTTGTTTGAATCGGACGGCTTCGCAGGCGCGAACCAGCCGGGCAGACTAGTGCAAAGGCAATGACCCTTCAAGCGGCCTTCCCCGCGGCGTCGGCATGAAACGCACGCCGGACCCGCGCCCGGCTGTGCGATCCTCCGGCATGCTCTCGCGCCGCGGCCTGATGCTGGCCCTTCTCGCTGCAAGCGGACCGGGCGCAGCCTGCGCGGCCGGCCCGGCGATCGTCGCGCCCGACCTGGCGTTTCCGCGCGACTTCGGCGCCCATCCCGAAGCGCGCATCGAGTGGTGGTATCTCACCGGCGCGCTCGCCGCCGCCGACCGGACCTGGGGCTTCCAGATCACCTTCTTTCGCGCCGCGACCGGCATCGCCGGCGCCGAAGCCAGCGCGTTTCGCGCCGGCGAGCTGGTGTTCGCGCATGCCGCGGTCACCGATCTCGCGACCCGGCGCCTGCTGCACGACCAGCGGCTCGCGCGCAGCGGCTTCGGCATCGCCGCCGCGGCCAGCACGGACACGGCGCTCGTGCTGCGCGACTGGCGCCTCGAGCGCACCGCCCTCGCTTCCGACCGGAGCCGCTACCGCGCCCGCGCCGCGAGCCAGACCGCGGGCTTTCGCTTCGACCTCGAGCTGACGGCGACCCAGCCGCTGCTCCTCCAGGGTGAACGCGGGCTGTCGCGCAAGGGGCCCGAGGCCGCGCACTTCAGCCGCTACTACAGCGAGCCGCAGCTCGCCGTGAGCGGCACGCTCGCGCTCGGCGCCGACCCGTCGCTCGCTGTGGCCGGCCGGGCCTGGCTCGACCACGAATGGAGCGATGCGCTGCTCGCGCCCGAGGCGATCGGCTGGGACTGGATCGGCATGAACCTCGAGGACGGTGGCGCGCTCACCGCGTTTCGCCTGCGCCGCCGCGACGGGACGACGCTCTGGGCCGGCGGCAGCCATCGCCCGGCGCGCGGCGAGGTGCGCGACTTCGCGCCCTCGGAAGTCGCCTTCGCTGCCGGCCGGCGCTGGACCAGCGCGGCGTCGAGGGCGGTCTATCCGGTCGAGTGGACGGTGACGACGCCCGCGGGCGCGTTCGCAATCAAGGCGATGCAGGACGACCAGGAGCTCGACAGCCGCGCCAGCACCGGATCGATCTACTGGGAAGGCCTGTCGCAGCTTCTCGACGCGACCGGCCGCCGGGTCGGCGCCGGCTACCTCGAGATGACCGGCTACGCCGCGCCGCTGCGGCTCTAGCCGCCGAGCTCGGGCGCGGGCGCAGGGCTAGTGCGCGCCGCCGCCGCCGGCCGCGGCGCCCTGCATCGGCCTGGTCGCCCAGACGAACACGAGCAGCACGATGAACAGCGCCGAGGACAGCAGGAACAGGTCGTTCGCCGCCATCGTGTAAGCCTGCTGGTCGATCATGCGGTTGATCGTCGCGAGCGACTGCGCCGCGTCGTAGCCGCCCGCGCCGAGCTGGCCGAGCGCGAGCGTGGCGGCGTTGCTGCCCTGGCTGACCGATTCGGCGATCTCCGAATGGTGAAGGATCGCCCGGTTCTCCCACGCCGTGGTGAAGATCGAGGTGCCGATCGCGCCTGCGGTGATGCGCGCGAAGTTGCTGAGGCCCGCCGCCGCCGGCATCCGCTCGGGCGGCAGGCCCGAGAAGATCACCGCCTGCAGCGGGATGAAGAAGAACGCCATCGCCGCTCCCTGCAGCACCGTCGGCAGCAGGATGGTCTCGAAGTCGGCCTGCGTGTTGAAGTGCGAACGCATCCAGAGGACGAAGCCGAAGCCGATGAACGCCACCGACGCGAGCTTCCTCGGGTCGATCTTCGAGACGTTCTTGCCGACCCAGGGCGAGAGGATGATCGCCAGGATGCCGACCGGCGCGGTGGCCAGCCCCGCCCAGGTCGCGGTGTAGCCCATGTACTGCTGCAGCCAGAGCGGCAGCAGCACCACGTTGCCGAAGAAGAGACCGTAGGCGACCGAGAGCGCCGCCGTGCCCATGAGGAAGTTGCGCCGGCCGAACAGGCGCAGGTCCACGACCGGATGCGACTCGGTCAGCTCCCAGGCGAGGAAGAAGGCGAAACCGATCGCCGCCGTCGCCGCGAGGACGACGATCTGCGGCGAGTTGAACCAGTCCAGCTCCTTGCCCTTGTCGACCATGATTTGCAGCGCGCCGACCCAGACCACGAGCAGCGCCAGGCCGACGTAGTCGAGCCGGGTCTTCCTCGGCCCCGGATCGCGGCTGCGGTAGATCGACCAGGTGACCGCCGCGGCGATCAGGCCGACGGGGATGTTGATGTAGAAGATCCACGGCCAGGAGATGTTGTCGGTGATCCAGCCGCCGAGCAGCGGGCCCGCGACCGGCGCCACCAGCACCGTCATCGCCCACATCGCCATCGCCGTGCCCGCCTTGGCGCGCGGGTAGCTCGAGAGCAGCAGCGTCTGCGAGAGCGGGATCATCGGCCCGGCGACCAGGCCCTGCAGCACGCGGAAGGCGATCAGCATGCCGATGTTCGGCGCCAGCCCGCACAGCCACGAGGCGACCACGAACAGCAGGATGCTGAGCACGAACAGGCGCACCGGGCCGAAGCGCTGCGTCAGCCAGCCGGTGAGCGGCACCGAGATCGCGTTGGCGACGGCGAACGAGGTGATGACCCAGGTGCCCTGCGACGGGCTCACGCCCATGTCGCCCGAGATCGCGGGAATGGAGACGTTGGCGATCGACGTGTCGAGCACGTTCATGAAGGTCGCCAGCGACAGCGCGATCGTGCCGAGAACGAGCGCGCCGCCTTTCAGCGGCTCGAGCGGCGCCGCGGAAGCGGGCGCCGCCGGCGCCGCGCTCGAAGACGGGAACGCAAGTCGCGCCGGACCGCCCGTCGCGGTGGCGGCGGGCGAGCTCATCAGTGAGCGGCGGCGGTGGAAGGTGCGCGCGCCAGCGACGCCGGCCGGTCGGCGCGAACGGCCGTCTGCGGCGACGCGGCGCGAGCGGCGGCGACCGGGCGCCCGAGGTTGGCGGCGATGATCCGGCGCACATCGGCGTCGGCGGCGGCGCGGCCTTCGTCGAACGTCGCGCTCTTGGCGTGGGACGTGTTCTGCGAGGCCTCGGCCAGCATCCGGCCTTCGGTCTTGCTCACGTCGACCCGGGCGTCCATCGACAGGCCGATGCGCAGCGGATGCCCGGCCACTTCCTTCGCATCGAGGGCGATCCGCACCGGCACGCGCTGCACCACCTTGATCCAGTTGCCGGTCGCGTTCTGCGCCGGCAGCAAGGCGAAGGCGGCGCCGGTGCCGGCGCCCAGGCCTTCGATCTTGCCGTGGTACTCGACCTTCTTGCCGTAGACGTCGGCCACCAGCTCCACCGGCTGGCCGATGCGCAGGTTGCGCAGCTGGCCTTCCTTGAAGTTGGCGTCGACCCAGACGTCCTTGAGGGCGATCACCGAGAGCAGCGGCGTGCCCGCCTGGACCCGCTGGCCGAGCTGGACGCTGCGCCGCGCGACGTAGCCGTCGACCGGCGAGAGCAGCTCGGCGCGGGCCAGCGCCAGGTGCGCCTCGCGCACCTTGCCCGCGGCCTGCAGCACGTTCGGATGCTCCTCGACCGAGAGGCCTTCGGTGAGCGACTGGTTCGAGGCGAGCTGCTCGCGCGCCGCCTCTGCGCCCGACTCGGCGGCCGAGAGCGCCGTCTTCGCCACCGCGAACTGCGAGGTGACGTGGTTGAACTCTTCCTTGCCGACCGCGCCGCTGGCGACCAGCGGTGCCCGCCGGGCCACGTCTTCCTGGGCGCGGGCGAGGTCGCTCCTGGCGCGTGCCAGGTCGGCCTCGCGCGCCGCGATCTGCGCCTGCAGCGCGCCGTTGTTGACGAACAGGGTCCGGGTCTCGCGCACCGCCTGGGCGAGCTGCGCCTCGGCCTGGTCGAGGGCGACGCGCGCATCGGCCGGGTCGAGCTTGACCAGCGGCTGGCCGGCCTTGACGAAATCGGTGTCGTCGGCGGCGATCGCGATGACGGTGCCGGCGACCTGCGGCGTCAGCTGGACGACGTTGCCCTGGACGTAGGCGTTGTCGGTCGACTCATAGTGGTTGAGCACCAGCGCCCAGTACGCGCCATAGGCGGTCGCGCCGAGCAGGACGATGCCGGCAACGCCGAGCAGCGCCTTCTTGCGACGCGGGTTGCGGGCGGGCGTGGCGGGCGCCGCGGCCGGAGCCGGTGCGGCGGGGGCCGACGCGGCTGCTGCCGCGTCCGGTGCGGCGGGCGCGGTGGCGGACGGTTCGGGCTGACGCGGTGCGTCGTCGGGATTCATCGAAAGGCTCTCCGCAAAGAAGTGGGGCCGAACCTCAGGACGCGCTCGCCGGT
>JANMCC010000371.1:0-2310 GCA_031360885.1 Burkholderiales bacterium
CCGGCGAGGCCTTCAACCTGACGATGGAAGACGTGGCCACGAGCACCGCGATCGCGCTGCAGGCCGACAAGCTGCTGTTCGTGACCGAGGTCGCCGGCATCCACGAGGATCCGGCCGATCCGCAAAGCCCGATCGACACCGAGCTCGCCCTGGCCGACGCCGAGCGGCTGCTCGCCTCGCTGCCCGGCCCGAACGGGCCGACCGACACCGCGTTCTACCTGCAGCACTGCGTGCGCGCCTGCCGCGGCGGGGTCGAGCGCTCGCACATCCTGCCGTTCGCGGTGGACGGCGCGCTGCTGATGGAGGTGTTCACGCACGACGGCATCGGCACCATGGTGGTCGACGAGAAGCTCGAGAGCCTGCGCCAGGCCACGCCCGACGACATCGGCGGCGTGCTGCAGCTGATCGAGCCGTTCGAGCGCGACGGCACGCTGGTCAAGCGCGACCGCATGGAAATCGAGCGCGATATCGCCGACTACACGGTGATCGAGCACGACGGCGTCATATTCGGCTGTGCCGCCCTCTATCCCTATCCGGACGCGAAAACCGGGGAAATGGCGGCACTCACGGTATCTACCCAGGTCCAGGGCCAGGGCGACGGCGAGCGGATATTGAAGCGGGTCGAGCAGCGGGCACGCTCGCTCGGCCTGGAGAGTATCTTCGTGCTCACCACCCGGACCATGCACTGGTTCGTCAAGCGCGGCTTCGTCCAGGTCGATCCCGACTGGCTGCCGGATGATCGCAAACGCAAGTACAACTGGGACCGGCGCTCCCAGGTATTCGTCAAGAAACTGGGCTGAAGGCTCGCCTGAAACAAGCGGAGAAACCGATGCCGAGAACGATTCAATGCAGCTACCTTAAGCGCGAAGCCGAAGGCATGGACTACGCGCCCTACCCCGGCGAGCTGGGCAAGCGGATCTATGCCTCGATCAGCAAGGAAGCCTGGGCGGCGTGGATGAAGCACCAGACCATGCTGGTCAATGAAAACCGCCTGAATCTGGCCGATCAGCGAGCCCGGCAGTATCTGGCCCGGCAGATGGAGAATTTCCTGTTCGGCGCCGGTGCGGAGCAGCCGGCCGGTTATGTCCCGCCCACTTCCTGAGTCGGCCTAGAATCCCGGATCCCCGGCCGGGGCACAACAATTCGGGAGTTATCTGCATGGCCAGCCTCAAGGATTTGCTCGCGCAAAAGGCGGCGATCGAGCAGGAGATCGAACAAACCAAGAAGCAGGAACGCGGCGACGCGATCGTCAAGGTTCGCGCCTTGATGGCCGAATATGGTTTGACGGTCGCCGATCTTGGCGGCAAGGTGCCCGCGAAGGGCAAATCGGCGGGCACCGGCAAGGTTCCGGCCAAGTATCGCAATGCCTCGACCGGCGATTCCTGGAGCGGCCGCGGCCTGCAGCCACGCTGGCTGAAGGCGGCCTTGGCGAGCGGCAGGAAGCTCTCCGACTTCGTGATTTAGCGACACGAGCCGGCGCCCTGCGGGGACGCTACGGCGGGCTCGCCCCGGGCGGGCCTGAAGTGACTTCGTAGTCTAATTCCCGGGGTGATTCCGGCTGCATTCGTCCACGACCTTCTCTCGCGCATCGACATCGTCGAGATCGTCGGCCGCTCGGTCGACCTGAAGCGCGCCGGCACGGTCAGCAAGGGGCTGTGCCCTTTCCACGGCGAGAAGTCGCCGAGCTTCACGGTCAGCCCGTCGCGCCAGACCTATCACTGCTTCGGCTGCGGCGTGCACGGCAACGCCATCGGCTTCCTGATGGAACAGCACGGCATGGGCTTCATCGACGCCGTCAAGGACCTGGCGCAGCAGGCCGGCATGGCCGTGCCCGAAGACACCAGCTCGCCGGCCGAGCGCGAGCAGGCGGCGCAGCACAAGCAGAAGCAGGCGACGCTCGGCGATGTGCTCGCCAAGGCGGCAGAAGGCTACCGCCGCCAGCTGAAGGGCAGCGAGCGCGCGATCGCCTACCTGAAGGGTCGTGGCCTGAGCGGCGAGATCGCGGCGCGCTACGGGCTCGGCTACGCGCCCGAAGGCTGGCGCGGGCTGGCGAGCGTCTTTCCGAGCTACGACGACCCGCTGCTCGAGGAGAGCGGCCTGGTGATCGCGCAGCGCGCCGGCGACGAGGGCGAGCCCGGCGAGGCGCCGGCGCAGGAGAAGCGCTACGACCGCTTCCGCGACCGGATCATGTTTCCGATCCGCTCGGTGCAGGGACCGGTGATCGGCTTCGGCGGCCGGGTGCTCGACCGCGGCGAGCCCAAGTACCTGAACTCGCCCGAGACGCCGGTGTTCGTCAAGGGGCGCGAGCTC
>JANMCC010000058.1:0-18200 GCA_031360885.1 Burkholderiales bacterium
GCGCATGCGCTGGGGCAACGCGCTCGAGTTCACCGCCGAGGCCGGACCGGGCGACTTCATCTACATCCCGCCGTACGTGCCGCACCAGGAGATCAACGCCAGCGCCGACCAGACGCTGGAGTGCGTGCTCTGCCGCAGCGATGGCGAGGCGGTGGCGGTGAACCTCGACATCGAGCCGGTGGAGAAGCCCGAGACCGTGCTCTGGATCGACCCGACCCATCCGCAGGGCGGACGATGAGACTCTCGGTCCTCGACCAGTCGGTCTCGCTCGCCGGCAGCAGCGAAGACGCGGCGATCCGCGACACGCTCTCGCTCGCCGTCGATTGCGAGCGGCTCGGCTACCACCGCTTCTGGCTGAGCGAGCACCATGGCCTGCCGACCATCGTCGGCTCGGCGCCCGAGATCCTGATGGCGGCGATCGCCGCGCGCACCACGCGCATCCGCATCGGCAGCGCCGGCGTGATGCTGCCGCACTACAGCGCCCTCAAGGTGGCCGAGCAGTTCCGCGTGCTCGAGGCGCTGGCTCCCGGGCGCATCGACCTCGGCCTCGGCCGCGCGCCGGGCGGCGACATGCGCACCGCGCGTGCCCTCAACCCCAACGCCAGCCATGCCGCCGAGGACTTTCCGGTGCAGGTGCGCGATCTCCACGCCTGGACGACGCTCGGCACCCACGCCGGCATCACCGCGCATCCGCTCGGTCCGCATGCGCCCGAGATCTGGATCCTCGGCAGCTCCGACTACGGCGCGCAGCTCGCGGCGCACTTCGGCCTGCCCTATGCCTTCGCCTACTTCTTCACCGACGGGCAGGGCGCCGAGACGGCGATGGCGCTCTATCGGCAGCGCTTCGAGCCTAGCGAGCGCCACCCCGAGCCGCAGGCGACGCTCTGCATCTGGGCGCTCGTTGCCGAGAGCGACGAGGAAGCCGCGCATCTCGCGCTCTCGCGCGACCGCTGGCGCATCGACCGGCAGCGCGGCGCGCTCGGCCCCTTGCAGTCGCCGGACGCGATCGCCGCGCGCGGCTTCTCGCAAGAAGAGCTCGCCCAGCTCGCGCCCATGCACAGCAAGTCCTTCGTCGGCTCGGCGGCGACGGTGGGCGCGAAGATCCGCAAGCTCGCGAGCGACTACGGGCTCGACGAGCTGGTCGTCAACACCTGGGCGCACGATCCCGCGGTGCGGCGCCGTTCCTACGCCTTGCTCGCGAACGAGTTCGACCTGACGCCGGCCTAGGGCCTGTTAGCAGGCCCTGCCTCAGCCGCCGAGCCGGCCGTACGTGAGCCGGCGCCAGACGTATTCCACCGGGCCGTAGCGAAAGCGGGAGAGCCACCAGGCGCTGAGCGGTAGCTGGATGGCGAGGAACAGCGCGACCGGCAGCAGTACTTCGACCAGCGGCGTCGTCCGGCCCCAGTAGCCGAGACCCCAGCCGTAGAAGATGAAGCTGCCCATCAGCGTCTGCAGCAGGTAGTTGCTGAGCGGCATGCGCCCGGCGAAGGCGAACGGCCGCAGCAACCGGGCGGCCCCTGGCAGCCCGAGCAACTGCAGCACGCTGAGGGCGTAGAACGCCATCAGCGCGGCGCGACCCACGGTTCGCGCCAGCGCCGCCGGCACATTGCTCGCGCCCGGCTCGACGCTCGCCCCGCCGAAGGCGAGCCAGAGGCCGCCGGCGAGCAGAGCGAGGGCGAGCGCGGCCAGCCAGGCGCGGCGCAGGGTCTCGCGCAGCGCCGGCATGCGCTCGACCCAGTGGTGCCGGCCGACGAGGAAGCCGAGCAGGATGCCGGTGGCCATCTGCACGTAGAAGGCGGCATAGCTGAACAGGCCGAGCGGCGAGGTGTAGCCCCAGGCGAAGATCCGCGCCGTCTCGCGGGCCGCGTCGAGGAACGACCCCTTGCCGAAGGCGAGGGCGTTCGAGGCCTCGAACTCCTCGTACTGGAAGGCGCCGACGGCCTCGGTGGAGAACGAGAGCAGCAGCGGCCGCAAGGCGTCGGAGAGCGCCGGATAGAGCAGGCACAGGCCGATCAGCACGACCACCGCCGCGTCGGGCAGGCGGCGCATGGCGAGCAGCGCGAAGCCGAGCACCGCGTAGACGACGAGCACGTCGCCCGACCAGAGCAGCACGGCATGGACGAGGCCGATCGCGAGCAGCACCGCGAGCCGGCGCGCGTAGACGAGCGTCGCGTGGCCGCCGCCTCCGGCTTTCTCGAGGCGGCCGAGCTGCAGGTTGAAGCCGATGCCGAACAGCAGGCCGAACATCAGGTTGAACTTGCCGGCGAAGAGCAGCTCGCGCAGCGTATCGACGAGCTTGTCGAGGCCGCTCGCGTCGGCCGGCGGCGGCGTGAACACCGAGTGCGTGAAGCCCGGCATGTTCATAATGAAGATGCCGAACAATGCGACGCCGCGCAGCATGTCGAGCGCCGCGATGCGCTCGGCGGCAGGCAGCGGCGCCTCGATCGTCGGCGCGGGTTCGGCTTCGGCGTTCACGGGCCGACGGTAGCAAATGCGGCGCGACGCGAATCCCGGCGCGCCGCGACAACGAGAGACAACGCGATGTTCCGAACCGCCATAGCCGGCAGCCTGCCCAAGCCCTCGTGGCTCGCCGAAACAGAGAAGCTCTGGCCCGAGTGGACGGCCAGCGGCCCCGAGCTCGACCGCGCCAAGGCCGACGCGACCCTGCTCTGGCTCAAGGTGCAGGAGGACGCGGGGCTGACGGTCGTGGGCGACGGCGAACAGTCGCGCCAGCATTTCGTGCACGGCTTCCTCGCCAGGGTCGAAGGCATCGACTTCGAGCACAAGGTGAAGATGGGCATCCGCAACAACCGCTACGACGCCATGGTGCCGCAGGTCACGGGTCCGCTGCGCCTGGCCGGGCGGGTGCATGCGATGGAGGCGCGCCTGGCCCGCGCCCACACCGACCGCCAGCTCAAGTTCACCCTGCCGGGCCCGATGACGATCGTCGACACCGTCGCCGACCGCTTCTACGGCGAGGGCAAGGAAGGGCGGATCAAGCTCGCCTTCGCCTTCGCCGAGCTGCTCAACCAGGAAGCGCTCGCGCTCGAGGCCGACGGCGTCGACATCGTCCAGTTCGACGAGCCCGCGTTCAACGTCTACATGGCCGAGGCCGCCGAGTGGGGCGTGGCCGCGCTCGAGCGCGCCGCGCAGGGGCTGAAGTGCAAGACCGCGGTGCACATCTGCTACGGCTACGGCATCAAGGCCAACGTCGACTGGAAGGCGACGCTCGGCGAGCAGTGGCGCCAGTACGAGCAGGTCTTTCCGGCGCTGGCGAAGAGCAGGATCGACCAGGTGTCGCTCGAATGCTTCCATTCGCACGTGCCGCCCGAGCTGATGCGGCTGCTCGAAGGCAAGGACGTGATGGTCGGCGTCATCGACGTCGCGTCCGATGTGATCGAGACGCCCGAGGAGATCGCCGAGACGATCGGCCGCGCGCTGCAGTTCGTGCCCAGGGAGCGGCTCATCGCCTGCACCAACTGCGGCCTGGCGCCGATGCGGCGCGAGGTCGCCGAGGCCAAGCTCGCGGCACTGGCGAAAGGGGCGGCGCTGGCGGACGCGCGGTTCGCGTGAAGGCGCCGTTCGCCGCGCCGATCACGCCGCCCGGGCGCGCGCCGGCGGCACTCGCGGAGCCGGGACATGCGGTGCTGGACCCTGCCGGCTTCGCCGCGCTGGTCGGGGCGCCGCTGGACGCGTTCGACGCCCTGCGCCCCGCCTGGGACGACCTGCCGCCCGACACCTACCTGCGCGACGGCGGCCACTACCGCCGCCGGCGCCACTCGTGCTTCGTCGTTCGCGACGAGGCGGTCGAGCAGGTGGCGCATCGCGCCCACTGGCAGCCGGTCGAATACAACGCCCTGCACGGCGGTCTGGAACGCTGGTTCGAGCCGATCGCCGCCGATGTCGTCGCCCGTGACGCGTGGCAGAAGATGCTTGTCGCGATGGGCCGGCTCGCCTCCTCGCTGCGCGGCGACCAGCCCTGGTACGCCGAGGCGCACCAGTTCCGCATCGACACCACCGACGGCATCGGCCGGCCGACGCCGGAAGGCGCGCATCGCGACGGCGTCGACCTGGTCGCGGTGCTGCTCGTCGGCCGCGAGGGCATCAAGGGCGGCGAGACCCGCGTCTTCGACAGCGACGGCCCCACCGGCATGCGCTTCACGATGGAGGAGCCGTGGACCTGCCTGCTGCTCGACGATGCGCGCGTGATCCACGAGAGCACGCCGATCCAGCCGCTGGAAGCCTACGGCCACCGTGACACGCTCGTGCTGACGCTGCGTGCCGGGGGATTCCAGGGCCCGGGCTAGGGCCTGTTAGCAGGCCCTAGAGGCCATTGCGCGGACGCCCGGTCGGTCGGGCGTTGGCCCTGCCGGTGCGCGTGTGTCGGTCGTCGGGCTGATCTCGAGGGTTCGACCTCGTTCACGTGACGCTCACGTAACGCCTGCGCGCCTAGATTTGCCTCAATGCCGCTCCGTTCCTGAAGCCCGGCTGCCCACCCCAACCCTCCGTCAAGGACATCCCATGCTCAAGCACAACGCCCTGCGCCGCTGGTTGACGATCGTCAACACCGCGGCCTTGCTCGCTACCCTCGCCGCCTGCGGCGGCCAGGCCGACGTCGATGACGGTCCGCCGCCGGTGCCCCCTCCCGTCATCACCACGCAACCCGCCAGTGCCACCGTGACGCAGGGGCAGACTGCCACGTTTACGACGGTGGCCACCGGCGCCGGCATCACCTATCAGTGGCGACGCACAGGTGTCGATGTGGTCGGGGCCAACGCCGCGAGCTACACCTCCGCGGCCACCGTGATCGGCGACAGCGGCGCCGTGTTCAGCGTGCGGCTGTGCAGCGGGCCGCAGAGCGGCACGGCGTGCGTGGTCAGCAGCGACGCCACGCTCACGGTCACGGCGATCACATTGAACGCATTGCAGTTGGCTGGCACGCCAGGTGCGGCGGGAAGCGCCGACGGCACGGGTGCGACCGCGCGCTTCAATAACGCGACCTACGTCACCGCCGATCCGGCCACGGGCACGATCTACATCGGTGACTTCGGCAACAGCACGGTGCGTGCGGTCACGCCGGCCGGGGTGGTCAGCACCCTGGCCGGCACGGTCGGCGTGTTCGGCTTTGCCGATGGCACCGGCAGCGCCGCCCGCTTCAACGGCATCGGCGGGCTGGCGCTCGATGGCGCCGGCAATCTGATCGTTGCCGACTGGGACAACTTCCTCGTCCGGCGCGTCACTGCGGCCGGGGTGGTGACGACACTGGCCGGCTCGCCCGGCAGTGGCGGCAGTACCGACGGCACCGGTACCGCCGCGCGCTTTCGCAACCCCAATGGCCTGGCCACCGACTCGGCCGGCAACGTGTATGTGGCTGATTGGGGCAACGCCACCATCCGTCACATCACACCGGCGGGCGTGGTCACGACGCTGGCGGGCACGCCGGGCTTATCCGGCGGTGCCGACGGCACCGGAGCCGCCGCGCGCTTCACCCGGCCCACCGGCATGGCCGTGGACAGCGCGGGCAACGTCTTCGTGGCGGACCAGGGCAACGGAACCATCCGCCGCATCGCACCGGGCGGCGTCGTGACGACGCTGGCAGGCTCGGCGGGAAGTTCCGGCAGCGCCGATGGCACCGGAGACGCGGCCCGCTTCACGTCGCCGTCCGCGTTGAGCATCAGCCCCACCGGCGATCTGTTCGTGATCTCCGGCGCCAGTGGCGAGACGGTGCGCAAGATCACCATGGCGGGGGTCGTCACGACTGTGGTGGGCGTGGCCGGTGAGGCCAGTGCCGTGGTGCTTGGGGCCGATCCGCGCCTGCGCAATGGGCGTGGGGTGCACGCCATCTCGAGCAATCGCCTGCTGGTGGCAGCCGACAACGCGCTGCTCGACATCACTCTGCCGTAGCCCCAGCGTCGCCACCGCGCTGCCACTTCGATTTGGAGCGAACCATGCACAAGACCTCGCATTCGCGGGCGCTGATGGCGGCGGCGCTTTGCGCCTTCGCCAGCCAGGCAGCCCACGCCCAGTGGACCATGCCGCCGCTGCTGGTGCAGGTGTTCGCCATGCCGCGCGATGCCGATTCCTTCGACGCCACGCGCACCGTGGACGTGCCCGGGCGCATCGGCGGCAAGGCGACGAGCCCGCGCTGAGTCGTCGAGCCGATGCCTCTTCAGCTCGCCTTCACGCGGTGACCCGGGCCGCTGGGGTGAGGCGGGTGTCGCGTCGGGCCGTGCCGGGGCCGGCGGTCTTGCGCGATCATCCGGCGATGCAAGACCCTGCCGCGTCGGCCCCGCTGCGCCTTCGCCTGCACGGCGACCCGCACCTGGTGTTGCCCGACGGCCGCAGCGTCGCGCTCGAGCGTCGCGCCGCGGCCTTGCTGGCGCTGGCGGCGCTGGAGCCGGGCGTCAGCCGGCTGCGCGTGGCGACATGGCTGTGGCCCGAATCGAACGACCCGCGGCGCAACCTGCGCCAGCAGCTGCTCCGCTTTCGCCGGCTGTTCGACCATCCGCTGGTGCGTGGCGAGACCACGCTGGCGCTGGCGGATGTCCTGCTCGAGCCGACCGGCGAAACGGAAGCAGCGCTCCTGCTCGCGGGCCAGGACTACGCCGACTGCGAAGACTTCAGCGCATGGTTGCAGGCGCAGCGCGAGACACAACGCGCCAGCCGAGCCGCGGTCCTGGGCGAGACCCTTGCCCGGGCCGAGACCGAACAGCGCTGGGGCGACGCGATCGCATGCGCGCAGCAGCAACTGGCCGAGGATCCATTCGCGGAAGCGCATCACCGGACCTTGATCCGGCTTCACTACCTCGATCAGGATCTGGCGCGTGCACGCGCCGCATTCCGGGCACTGCAACGCCTGCTCGATGAAGAGCTCGGCGCGCGACCGAGCGGCGAGACGCTGGCCCTGATGCGCCTGGTCGAGCAAGCCGGCGCAGAGTCGCTCGCGCCGGTGCGGGTCTGGGCCACGGCGTTGCAGCGTCCGCCGCGCATGGTGGGCCGCACGCGCGAGCTTCAGGCGGTGCACCGGGCGCTGGCCGAGGGTCGAGCGCTGCTGCTGCAGGGAGAAGCCGGCATGGGCAAGAGCCGCTTGCTCGCCGAAGCCCTGCACGGCAGCGCCGGCCATGTGGTCGTCAAGGCCCAGGCCGGCGACGCCGGCGTGCCCTATGCCACGCTGGCGCGGCTCCTGCGCCGGCTGCTCGAGATGCGGCGGCTGCAACCCGAGCCCGGCGCCCTGGCGCGCCTGCTGCCCGAGATCGGGCCGATCACGACCATGCCGTTGGCGATGCCGGCCGATGCCGAGCGGCTGGTCCTGCAATCGGCGATCGAACAGGTCGTTGCGCGGGCCCGGTTGCGGGCGGTGGCAGTGGACGACCTGCACTTCGCCGACGACGCCAGCCTGGAGATGCTGTCGGCATTGGCCGGTGCCGAAGCGCTGTCGCCCCTGGCGTGGATCTTCACGAAGCGTCCCGGCGAAGGCTCGGCCGCCGCGCTCGCGTTGCGCGACGTGCTCGAGGAGTCACAGCGGCTCGAGGTCACCGACGTGGCGCCGCTCGACGCCGCGCAGATGATCGACCTGGTGCAGTCGCTGAACCTGCGCGAGATCGACGCCGAAGCCGTCGGCGAGCGCTTGCTGCGCCACACCGGCGGCAACCCGTTGTTCGCCCTCGAGACGCTGAAGCAGATGCTCCTGCCCGGGGCGAGTGCCAGGGGCTTGCCGCAACCGGCGTCGGTCGGCGCGTTGATCGACCGGCGACTGAAGCAATTGAGCGAGGTCGCGCTGGCGCTGGCGCGGGTGGCGGCCATCGCCGGGCCCGACTTCAGCCCGGCGTTGGCCGAGGACGTGCTCGGCCGCCGGGCGATCGACCTGGCCGATGCCTGGGCCGAGCTCGAGCTGGCGCAGGTGTTGCGCGAGCGGACCTTCGCGCACGACCTGGTGCTCGAGGCCACGCTGCGCAGCGTGCCCAAGGCGATCGCCGAGCACCTGCACGGGGCCATGGCCCGGCACCTGGAAGGGCGTCACGGCGAGCCGGCGCGCCTCGCCGGGCACTGGCTGGCCGCGGGCGACGGGCGCCGCGCCCTTCCGTGGCTGCTCAAGGCGGCCGACCAGGCCCGGGACGGACTGCGCCGGCGCGAGGAGGCCGAGTTCCTGGAACGGGCCGCGACCATCGCAGCGGAGCACAGCGACGCAGGAACGCCTTCAGCGCACGCGCTGTGGATGCGCGCGCACCAGGCCCTGGAGTGCGTGGACGGCGAGGTCGGTGCGATGCGCGCGCTCGACCAGGCGCTGGCGCATGCCCGCAGCCCGCGCGAGCGTCTCGAGGTCCTCGCGATGCGTGTCTCTTCGCAGGTCAAGCAGATCGACCTGACGGCCGCCATTGCCGATGGCCGCGAGGCCTTGCGCCTGGCCTCGGAGCAGGGCGACGAGCGGATGACGGCGGCGGTGCTGATGCCGCTCGCCATCGCCTTGTCGACGTACGGGCAAGGCAGCGAGGCGGCCGCGTTGCTCGACGCGCACTGGCCCGTGGTCGAGCGGATCGGCGACCCCGAGCCCTCGATCTTCATCGAGCACGGCGTCGTGCTCGACAACCTGGGGCGCCCGCTCGAGGCACGGGCATCTCACCGCCGGGGAGTCCAACTCGCGCTCCTGCACCGGCAGCATTCCGAGTTCGTGATGGGCAGCAAGAACCACGCAGTCAATCACATCGACACCGGCGAGCTCGAAGCGGCGATGACGCTGCTCGATGCCGGCGAGCGGGAACGCCGGGCCCATGACGCCCTGCAAGGCATCAACCATCTGAGCTGGAACATCCAGGCCATCACGTTGCGCGATCTCGGCCGCTTCGCCGAGTCCCTGGAGCGCTTCGACCTGGCGATCGAAGCCACGAGCGAGCAGCTGCCGGCGCGCCTGCCCCTCGACCGCTTGCATCGTGCGTGGCTGTGGGCCTGGATCGGCCAATGGGCTCGCGCGCAACAGGACCTGGCGGCCAACGACGACTACGGCATGTTGCCGGCGTGGGTGCACGCACGCGCGCTGCAGCTCAGGGCGCGCCTGGCGCAGTGGCGGGGCCTTCCGCTCGGCGACCTGTGCGAGCTCGCCCGGGCCGGGGTCGGTGACGGTGCGCTGCGCACCGTCAAGGACTCGATCGAGATCGACGCCGCCCTGGCGACGGGCTTGCAGTCACCCGCGGCCGCGGCTTCGGCGCACGACTCCCTGGGCGCGCTGTGCGAGCGGGCGCGACACGACGGCTACTTCGGCCTGCGATGGGCCGCCGAGTTGGCCTGCGCCCGGCTGGCATCGAAGGCCGGCAGGCAGGAGGTGGCACGCCAGCACCTGCAGGCGTGCATGCGGCGTCCCGCGGCCGAAGTGCCGCTCGATTGCGCGCTCGGTCACTGGTGGCACGCCCTGTGGCGGCTGTCGCAGCAGCTGGATGCCCGGGAGGGGGCCGAAGCCTCGCGCGCCGAAGGCGTCGCCTGGATTCACCGCACGCTGCACAACGCGCTGCCGGGCGAGTTCCACACCAGCTTTCGCCATGCGGTGACGGCGCACCGGGAGCTGCTGGCGGGTTGACCGCGGCCCGGGTCTGGCGCGCCGTGATCTGTCAGGGCCCCTTGCGCGGTCCCGACTCGCGCCACGCCGGGTGTGCCGAGGTATCGCCGGGCAGGACGAAGGCGGCCAGGGCGAAGGCCTTGCCGGTGCTCGCGTCGACGGTCGCGGCCTGGCTGGCGGCGAGGGCGTCGCGGCCGCTGGCGCGTTCGTGGCAGACGGCGACCACGTCGCGCAGCAGCAGGAGCTGCTCGGCGGCGGCGGCACCACGAGACCTGACCTTCTGCTCGAGATCGCGGCGAATCTGCCAGAGCGACTCGCGCGATCCGGCCCACCCCTGGGCCGCGATCCGGGCCATGAGGCTGTCGATCGCGCCGCTGCTGGCGGCGATGCGGTGCTCGCCCGGCTGTGCCGGCAGCACCGTCGCCACCAGGTCGAGCAGGCGCCGTTCGCCGTCCCAGGTGTCGATCCGGTCGAGCAGGCTCCGGCCCTTCATCAGGATCTGGCAGATGGTCGCCGGCGATCCGGAAATCGCCAGCGCCGGGCCTGACTCCTGGAGGCGCCGCAGCGCGCCCGGCAGATCGCCTTCGCCTGCGGCGATGTCGCAGAGATCGGCGCCGAACGCGACCGTCGAGGCGGCGAGGCCGCGCCGCTGTGCCGCGCGCAGGCCATCGAGCGCGACTTCGCGGGCCCGCGGCCATTGCCGGTCGGCGATCAGGGCGCGGGCGAGGGCGCCCAGGGCCGCGGCTTCGGCGTTCTCGCTGTGCGCGCTGCGCGCGGTGGCCAGCGCCCGCTCGGCGCAGGCGATGGCGGCGACCGGGTCGCCGCGGCTGCGTGCGATGTTGCTGAGATCGGCATGAAAGGCGGCCTGCTCGGCGAGCTGGTCGGTCTCGATGGCGAGTCCGAGACCGTCCTCGGCGGCGAGCCGGGCCTCCTCCCAACTGCCGGCCTCGCGCCAGAGCTGGGCGAGGCGGCCGGCGGCGAGCATCGCGCCTTCCCGGGCGTCCGGGCCCGCGGCCGCGGCGAACTCGGCGCGCGCCTCGGCCGCGGTCTGCAGCGCCGCCTCCAGGTTGCCCAGGCGGCGCCAGGCATCGGCGAGCTGCAGGCATTCGGCGCCAGCGGCGCGTCCGGCGGACTTCGACCGGGTGATCGCCATCGTCAGCAGGCCGGCGGCATCGCCCCAGCGGCCGCGCCGGCCCCAGTCCTGCGCCGCCATCCGCCAGAACCGGGCCTGCGCCTCGAGGTCCACCGCCGGCGGCGGGCTCGCGCTCTCGATCGCGCCGGACAGTTCCAGGCCGCGCCGCACCAGCGCGGCGTCGCGGCCGGCGTTCGCCGGGTCGAGGCGCAGGGCCTGCACGAGATCGAGCTGGTCGGTGAGGAGCCCGAGCGTGGAGCCGTCGGCCTCGCGCCAGCGCCGCTGGACCTCGGCGATCAGCGCCTCCGCCTGCGGGCGCAGCGCCTGCAGCAGCGGCGCGATCCTCGGCGACGCGGGATCCGGCCCCTGGCGGGCGACGAAGCAGGCGGCCTGCAGCAGCGCGGTCGCCAGGCGCGTCAGGCGCCGCCGCTCGTCGCCGCCCGGCGCCGGGGCGGCGAGCCGGGCGCCGACCGGGCCGACGAACACGTAGGCGGCGTCGGTGAGGGCATCGACGCCGCTCCGGCGCAGGCTGGCGGCAACGGTCTGCTCGCCGCCGGCGATGCGCGTCATCAGCGTCGCCGCCAGCCGGGCGCCCTGGTCGGCGCGAACGCTCCAGAGCGTGCCAACGTAGCCACGCGCGCCGACGGCGATGAATTCGCGGCCGACGCCGGTCCACGACAGGCAGGAGTTGTTGAACACCAGCGGCCGGCTCGCGAGCGATACCCGCTGCAGCAGCTTGAACGATTCGATCGGCATGTCCTCGAGCAGCATCGACTCGGCCGAGCCGTGCGTGTCGAAGAACAGCAGGTCGAGCGGCAGGCCGGGCACGGCGATCAGCGAAGTGTTCGAGGCCGCCTTGCCCTCCAGCAACAGGCAGTGCGCGCCGGCGCCGCGCAGCGCCGCGAGCACCGCCTCGGTCTCGCGGGTATCGAAGTAGCCGGGCTCGAACAGCACGTCGATGCGGGCGCCGTCGTCGTCGGCGGCGGCGAGGGAAAACAGCTCGGCCGAGCAGAGCAGGAGCGGGTCGCCGGTCATCAGGCCGATGGGCTTGTCGGCCCAGTCGATGCGGCCGTTCGCGAGCAGGTGATAGGGCACGCCGGCGGTGAAGGCGGTGAGCGGCAGGTCGCCGACCGCGTCGATCACCGCAGCGGGAACCGCGGCCGCGACCGTTGCCCGCAGTGTCGCCAGGGCAGGGGTCGCGTCGCGCTGCCGGTCCAGCGCGGCCTGCACCGCCTGGCGCGCCTTCTCGATGGCGCCGGCGTCGAGGATCGGGATCACGCACAGCCGCGCACCCTGCCGCGCCGCGTAGAGCGCCGCGAGCAGGTCGTCGGCCAGGCCGCGCGCCTCGACGACGACGCATTCGCCAGGGGGCTCGGAGCCGGGCTCCTCGCTGGCGAAGGTCTGCGGCTCTGCCGGCGCCGCACCCACCGACAGCGGCTGGCCGAGCCGGCGCGAGCGGTACAGCGCGGCGACGACGGCGATCGGGTCCGCGGCGACCACGATCGTCCCGGCCGGCAGCGGCTCGCCCGGGCGCACCGCCTCCCACGCCCGCTGCCAGAAAGGCGCGTCGCCTTGGGTCGAGAGCTGCAGCGCCGCCAGTCCCTCGACGAGCAGCGGCCGGCGCCGCCGCGGGTCGAAGCGGCCGACGGGAACCGCCTCCACCAGGCTCATCTCCTCCGCACTCGGCGCGCAGAGAAAGATCGCGCGGCGCAGAGGCAGGCGGCGCAGGCCCTCGCCGAGCAGGCGCTTGCGTCTGATCCAGCGGCGAAACGGCGTCAGCAACGCGGCGCGGCGGTCGATCTCCGCGTTCGACCACTCGTCGGGCTCGTCCGCGCCGCCTGCTGCGGCGCGCGCCGCCGGCGTGCCGCGGTCCGCGTCGCGCCGCTCGCGCATCTGTCGATAGGCGTCGTGCAGGCGCGCGTAGTCGGCCTCGCTGCACGGCGCCGGGTCGAGCACGAGCAGCGGCGGCAGCGCTCCCGGAGCGAAGCACGAGAGCACGGTCGCCGCCTCGGCCCACTGCTCGCGCCGGCAGACGACCACGGCGTCCGCGGCGGGAAGGCCGGTCATGTGCTCAGAGGATCTTCAGCAGGTTGAAGCCCGGCGCGCCGCCCGTCGCCAGCCGCTGCTCGACCGCCGCCGGATCGAGCTCGGTCGGCGCGTCGAGCTGCAGGTAGCCGGGGTCGTCGTCGATGGCGCGGCTGCTGCCGTCGAGATGCGGGGCCACGCTCAGCAACGCGCTGGTCGCGCCGTGGCCGACGAACGCGTCCTGCGGCGTGTCGGCCAGGAACTCGAGCGGCTGGCCGTTGAGCCAGCGAAAGACGTCTTCGTAGACCGCGGGAATGTTCGTCAGCCCGCCATGCACGCCGCGAACGTACTTGATGCGCACGCGCTCGAGCTCGGCCGAGGCGAGCGGCACCCGGCCGTCGCCGTCGCGGTGGCGGTCGCCGGCGATCCGGTCGGTGATCTTGTCCATCGTCTTCCAGAAGCCGAGCTTGTCGACGTAGGCGAGGCGAAACAGGCCCTGGTAGCCGACGCCGGCGACCATCAGCATGCGGTCGCAATCCTGCTGCAGCAGATCGGCGGGATCGTTGTGCCAGCGGTGCATGTCGGTGTGGAACGCGGCCACGGCATCGAGAACGGTCTGCAGCTGCTTCGTCTCCGCGTCGTCGAGCCCGAGCTGCCAGGCCCGCGCGTCGTAGAGGTCGAAGTTGGCGCAGGGGTGGTGGTAGCTGTCGCTCGCGGTGGTCTTCCAGGTGGCGGGCTCGCCCGGCCGCGAGCCCGGGTAGATGCCGGCGGGCGCCGGCAGCAGGGTGAGCACGCCCCAGAGCGAGCGGAAGGTCTTGCGCTCCAGGTAGCCGCGCAGGAGCGTGAGCATCTCCCAGCCCCAGAGGTGGTTCTTCAGGTAGCCGGCGATCGAAGCCGAGCCATAGTGCGGCGTGCCGATGAAGGCGATCCGGCCGAGCAGCGGCCAGAGCTCGTCGCCGAATTCCTTCAGCGTTGCCCGCACCATGAGGCCGCCCATGCTGTGCGCGACGATGTGCACCGGCTTGCCGCCGTTCTTGACCCGCATGTCGAGGATCAGGTCGCGCAGCGCGGCGCTGTTCTGGCTGTACATCTTGCGCCAGTCGTAGGCGAACATGCGGTGGCCGAAGTCCTCGCGCGCCAGCACGGCGGCGGCGAAGGGCTGGTAGCTGAAGTCGACGTTGAAGGGCGCGATTTGGTCGTTCGGATCGGCGTCCTCGGTGCCGTCGGGCGCGAGGCGGAGGTGGTTGAGGAAATTGCGGGTGTCGACGTTCAGCCACCACACGCCGCCCTGGGTCACGCTCTGCAGCATGCTGCCCATCACGCCCGGCACGAACACCAGGTTCGGCGGCGAATGCAGGGCGAGGTTGTCGGCCGACGGCGCGTTCGCCTTCAGCCGCTCCAGCTCGGCGAACGCGGCGTCGCCGAGGAAGCGCTTCATCGCCGCTGCCGCGTCGGGCTCGGCAAGGAGCTCGAGCTGGCGCTCGGTGCCGGCGGAGAGGAATTCGGGCAGGTCGTTGCTCATGGCTCAGGGCTTCTTCATGTCCTCGATCTCCGCCGGCGTGGCCAGGTAGAGGTCGTACTTGTTGAGGTAGGAATAGAGCAGCCCGCCGACGTTGCGGTAGTTGCACCAGAGGAAGAGGCGGGCTTGCGCCAGCGCTTCGCCGGCGGCGATCGGCCGGGCATCGCGATCGGGCTTGCGCAGCAGAAAGTGGAAGAAGGTGATCGCGAACCGGCTGGCCAGCGCCGTCGGCACCATGCATTCGCTGCCGATGTAGGCGCGGCAGCCGCGGCCGAAGAACGACTTGGCGATCGCGCTCGCCGAGTAGACGCTGGTGCCGGCGGTTGCGCAGGCGTTGGCGAAGACGAGCGGGCGCGAGGCCAGGGCCTTCGTGCCGATCTCGGGCTGGCGGACGATGTCGTCTGGATCGGCGGCGTTGAGGCCGAAGCGAAGGATGGGGTTGTTGCTGCCCGCATCGAGGCCGTAGTGGCAGTAGAGATAGAGCAGCGCGACCGTGTCGACGTCGGGTTCGCTGCTGCGCTCGGGCTCGGCCAGGGTGCGCAGCAGCGCCTGCTTTCTCGCGCCCGACGGCGCGGCCGGATCGGGCAGCACGCGCATCCGGGGCGCGCTGCCGAGCGACTGCAGCTGGCCGCGCTGCCACTGTGCTTCGGCCGTCGCCGGCTCCCTGGCGGATTCGCCGAAGAACAGCAGGCTGGTGCAGGCCGCGTCGGCCGGCGCGCCGAGCGAGATCGAGCTCTGCCCGCGCAGGACGTAGCTGGTGTAGGCAATGCGAAAGCGCAGGCCCCAAAACGCTTCGGCGTCTACCGGCACATCGGCGCCCACCTCGCCGACGTAGAGCAGCTGCCAGGGCACGTGGGCCACCCAGCCCGCCTTGCTGTCCTGGCGCCAGGAGATGTTGAGGCGGTGTCCGGGCGGCAGGCGGCCGACCAGCTCCCGGCCGCTGCTGTCCGCGGGGAACACGGTGTCGTAGAGCTCGCGGCCGTAGTACGCCAGCTCGCGCAGCTCCTTGCTGTCGCGCGTCTTGGCCCAGCCCGATCGATGCGCATCGTCGGCCAGGTCCTCGAGCTTCGACCAGTCGTACTGCTGCTTGAAGTCGGCGAGCCGCTTCAGCAGGTCGGCGGCATCGATGTCGTTGAGATAGCGGGTCTGCTCCGTCTGCTTGCGGAAGTCGTCGGCCGCCTTCAGCACGTTGGCGACGGCCGGGCCGACGGTGCCCTTGTCGGTGACGATCTCGACGCTGTCGCCGAGCTCGACCGGCTCGCCGTCGATGTCGCCGGAGAGGAGGGCGCGACCGACGTCCTCGACCAGCAGGCCGAGCGTGCCGCGCGGGGTGGTCCATTCGTGGGTGGTGTTCAGGTCGGTCCGGCCGAGCGGCGCGGCGGCGACGTCGGAGAGCGTCTGCGCGCCGTCCGCGAGCGAGACCTCGAGCGTCCGGTACTCCTGGCCGCCGACCGTGATGACGATGCGCAGCGCCGGATCGCCGCTCTGCGGCGTGACGCGCAGCGCGACCGTGGCGCTGTCGCCGCGGCGCGGCACCAGCAGGTCGAACATCGCCGTGCCGCCCGGCACCATCACCGTCGAGTCGGCCATCGCCTCGAGCCGGGCATGGTGCGGGATCACCGCCCAGCGCGTCCACAGGCCCGCTTCGGGAATGTCGTCGTCGGACACGGCGCCGTCCGCGCCCTTCACCCGGCTCGAGGCCACCGGCGTGCCGACGCGAAAGCTGGTGACGCAGGCGACGCCGGCGCGGGGCTGATAGCCCGGGTCGGCCGGGTCGCTGATCCAGACATTGATGCGCCGCTCGCCGGCGGCGTCCGATCCGGCGTCGATCGCGGGCTCGGGCTCGGCGTCGGCGGTGAACGCAGCGCTCGCCGTCGCCGGCGCCTGTGCGATCGGCAGGTCGCGCGGCGAGAACTTCTTGTACTGCAGCGTCGGCGGGATCGTGAGGAGCACGTCGGCCGGACCGCTGCCGCCGCCGAAGCGCGGCAGCGGCTGGCCTTCGGAGCGGCGCGCCCATTCGACCAGTTGCGCCGCGGCGAAGCGATCGGTGCCGCTGCCGTGAACGAGCGGTTCGTGCAGGCCGCGCAGCAGCGTCGCGATGCCGACGCGCGACGCCATCCATTCGACCTGGCGCGCCGCCGCCAGCGGCCCCTGGTCCAGCGGAAACCACGCGGGCAGCTCGTCGGCAGGGCGGTAGGTCGACCGTTGCCGCTCCGCCCAGTCGAACCAGAAGGTGCAGGCACGGCGCAGGAACACCCGATAGAGCGTGAACAGCTCGTCGACCGCAGGCACCGCGACCGCGCCTTGCCGCTCGACCTCGTCGCTGAGTTGCTCGGCGCCGACGAGCATCGCGTGCGACATCGGGTCGGCGTCTTCGAGCGCCAGCGCGGCGAATCGCTGCGCGATCGGCGAGTGAGAGCCCGCGACGAGGGTGCGGGCGATGCTCGACTCCTCGTCCGGCGTGCAGCCGACGAGGACGGTGATGCGTGCTCGCATCTCGGCGTCGGGAACCCAGGTCGACCAGGCGTAGTCGCTGCGCTCGACCTCGGCCCGATAGGGGCGCAAGTCCAGGTCGACCCTGGCGTCGACCGGCAGCCGCACCAGCGCGCGCAGCGCCGCGATCGAGACCGCCGGCTCCGGATCCTTCAGCGCGGCGAGCAGGCCCGACAGCTCGTCGCGCGAGAACGGCCGCGGTCCTTCGTTCGTCATCGCCTGCTCCTGATTCCGGCCCGAGGCCATCGTAGCCGCGGCCGGCGCGGCGGTCCATCGGCGCGGCGGCTTGCCCTCAGCGCTGGCGCGGGTCGAGCGCGTCGCGCAGGCCGTCGCCGAGCAGGTTGAACGAGAGAACGAGGAGGAAGATCGAGAGTCCCGGCCAGATCGCCATCCAGGGGGCGTTGTCGACGTAGTTCTTGGCGGTGTTGAGCATGCTGCCCCAGCTCGGCGCGGGCGGCTGCTGGCCGAGGCCGAGGAACGACAGGCTCGCTTCGGCGATCACCGCCGCGGCGATCGCCAGCGTCGCCTGCACGATCAACGGCGCGGCGATGTTCGGCAGGACGTGGCGCACCGCGATCCGCAGCGGCGGATTGCCGACGGCGCGCGCCGCCTCGATGTAGTCCTCGACCTTGACGTTGAGTACCGCGGCGCGCGTCAGGCGCACGAAGATCGGCGTCGCCGAGACGCCGATCGCGATCATCGCGTTCGTCAGGCTGGGCCCGAGAAAGGCGGCCAGGGCGATCGCCAGGATCAGGAACGGGCAGGCGAGGAAGGCGTCGGTGAGGCGCGAGATCACGGCGTCGACCGCGCCGCCGATGAAGCCCGCGGCGACGCCGAGCGGCACGCCGATCAGGAGCGAGATCGAGACCGAGACCACGCCCGCGAGCAGCGACGCCCGCGTGCCCCAGATCACCCGCGAGAGGACGTCGCGGCCGACCTCGTCGGTGCCGAACCAGTGCTCGGCGCTCGGCGCCTTCCTGATCGCGCTCCAGCTCGTGGCGATCGGATCCTGCGGCGCGATCCACGCCGCGAGCAGCGCGAGGACGATGAAGCCGAGCACGACGACGAGGCCCTGCATCGCCCCGCGCCGGCGGCGCAGTCGAGTGAGCGCGCGCCGCCATGGCCCCGCAGGCGCAGGCGGCGAAGGCTGCTGGGCGTGCCCATCGGCCTGGCTGCGGGCTTTCTGGGCGGTTGGGTGGACGCGCTGATTTCGCGCATCACCGACGCTTTCCTGGCCTGCCCCTTCCTGATCCTGGCCATCGCGTTGGCCGCCTTCCTTGGCCCCAGCCTGACCAACGCGATGATCGCCATCGGCGTGTCGGCGACGCCGATTTTCGTGCGCCTCACGCGTGCGCAGGTGATCAATGTCAAGGTCGAAGACTACATCGAGGCTGCGCGCGCAGTCGGCAACCCGCCGCTGCGCATTGCGCTGCGCCATGTCATGCCCAATATCCTGGCGCCACTGATCGTGCAGTCCACGCTGG
>JANMCC010000066.1:0-9421 GCA_031360885.1 Burkholderiales bacterium
TCCTTCTCGTCGATCAGGCCGGCGTTCATGTCGGCGTCGATCGCCATCTGCTTGCCGGGCATCGCGTCGAGGGTGAAGCGGGCGCCGACCTCGGCGATCCGCTCGGCGCCCTTGGTCACCACCACGAAGTTGATGACGACGAGGATCGCGAACACGATCAGGCCGACCGCGAAGTTGCCGCCGATCAGGAAGTGGCCGAACGACTCGATCACCTTGCCCGCCGCGCCGGCGCCGGTGTGGCCCTCGAGCAGCACCACCCGGGTCGAGGCGACGTTGAGCGAGAGGCGCAGCAGCGTCGTCAGCAGGATCACCGCCGGGAAGGCGGCGAAGTCGAGCGGCCGCACCATGTAGGCGGCGACCATCATCACCATCAGCGCCATGGCGATGTTGAAGGTGAACAGCAGGTCGAGCGCGAACGCCGGCAGCGGCAGCACCATCATCGCCAGGATCATCACCACGACCAGCGGCGCCATCAGGGCGCGGATCGCCTTGGCGTTCGGGCCGAGCCAGGCCTGCAGGGGCTGAAGGATCGCGTTCATGTGGTGTCTCCCCTTCTCCCGCTAGCGGGAGAGGGCCGGGGTGAGGGTGGCCGCGGCATGCGGATCGAGCTCGACAGGCACATCCAGCGTCGGCAGCGCGCCGGGCATCGGCGCCTTGCCGCCGAGGGCGGCCCGGAGCTGGTAGACATAGGCGAGCACCTGCGCCACCGCGGCGAAGAGCGCGGTCGGGATCTCGCGGTCCAGCTCGGCGTGCGCGTACAGGGCACGCGCCAGCACCGGCGCTTCGAGCACCGGCACCTGGCTGTCCCGGGCGACGTCGCGGATGCGCAGCGCGAGCAGGTCGGCGCCCTTGGCAACGACGCGCGGCGCGCCCATGGTCTTGTCGTCGTACTTGAGCGCGACCGCGTAGTGGGTCGGGTTCATCACCACCAGGTCGGCCTTCGGCACCGCGGCGATCATTCGCCGCTTGGTCATCTCGCGCATGCGGGCGCGGACCTTGCCCTTGATCTCGGCGCTGCCCTCGGACTCTTTGTGCTCCTGCTTCACCTCCTGGTGGCTCATCTTCAGGCGCGCGGCGTGCTGGAACTTCTGCAGCGGCACGTCGATCGCGGCGAACAGCGCCAAAGCCAGCAGGATCAGCGCCAGGCCGCTCGCCATCGCCCCGGTGGCTGCCGGAATCGCCGCCGGCAGCGAGAGCGCGAGCACGCCCGAGAAGACCTCGACGTGACGCGACAGCCAGAACGCGCCGATCGCCGCGAGCAGCAGCGCCAGCAGGCTCGCCTTCAGCGCGTCGATCAGCTGCGCCTTGGAGAACACGCGGCCGAGGCCGGTCAGCGGGTCGAGGGTCTCGAACTTCGGGCCGAGCGGCTTGGCGGTCCAGGTCCAGCCGCCCATTGCGATGCTGGCGACGACGGCGACGAGGATCATCGCCACGCCGAAAGGCAGCGCCGCCATCGCCCAGGTCCCCGCGCCTTCGGCCAGGCGCGCCGTCATCGCGCCTTCGCCGAGCGCGATGCGGGCGTCGAACTGCAGCGAAGCGGCGAGCGCGTTCTTCAGCGCCACCGCGGCATGCGGCGCGGCGGCCACGAGCAGCGCGCTGCCGCCGGCGATCGCCGCGAAGTGGCCGAGATCGCGCGAGCGCGCAACCTGGCCTTCCGCCCGCGCCTTGTCGAGCTTGCGCTGCGACGCGGGAAGGTTCTTGTCCTGTGCGGAGGTGTCGGCCATGGTTGCGTTCTGCTGCGGACGATTGTTCCGGCGGGCCCGGAAAACTTGAGCCGGATAAGGCAGGGGAAGGCCGGGCTATTCGCCGTGCCGCGCGGGCTGGCTTGGCGGATCCATGGCCTTGCATCCGCAAGGCCGCGGGGTGCGTAGAAGTTCACACCCGAGACGCCGCCATCCCGCGGCTCCGGTATGAAACCCTCCTGAGGACAAGCATGAAACTCGTCAAATACGCAGCGGTCGTCCTGGCCGCCTCGCTCTCCGCGGTGGCCCTCACCGCCTCGGCGCAGGTCATGGTCGGCGGCGCCCCGATGTACTCCAGCAAGGACATCATCGACAACGCGGTCAACTCCAAGGACCACACCACCCTGGTCGCCGCGGTCAAGGCCGCCGGGCTGGTGGAGACGCTGAAGGGCACCGGCCCGTTCACCGTCTTCGCACCGGTCAACGCCGGCTTCGCCGCGCTGCCCGCCGGCACCGTCGACACCCTGCTCAAGCCGGAGAACAAGCCGGCGCTGACGAAGGTGCTGACCTATCACGTCGTCGCCGGCAAGATGGACGCGGCGGCGCTGTCGAAGGCGATCGACGCCGGCGGCGGCAAGGCGATGCTGACCGCCGTCTCCGGCGGCATGCTCACGGCCACGAAGAGCGGCAGCGCGATCATGGTCGCCGACGAATCGGGCGGCGTGGCCAAGGTCACGATCGCCGACGTCGTGCAGTCGAACGGCGTGATCCACGTCGTCGACAAGGTGCTGCTGCCGAAGTAGGCGAGCGGGCCCCCTCTCCCGCGCGCGGGAGAGGGTGGGGTGAGGGTTGGCGCGTGAGCCCTCACCCCAGCCCTCTCCCGCAAGCGGGAGAGGGCGGGAGACTGCTAGGGATCCAGGAGCTCGCCGAGGCGGCCGGCCAGCTTGACCAGCGCCACCTGCAGCGCGGCCGCCTGCGCCAGCGCCTCGGCGCCGGCGCCGGCGCCGCTGCGGTCGAGCGCCTCGAGCCGGCCCGCAGCCTGCTCGAGGACGGTCGCGCCGATCGCCCCGGCGGCGCCGCGCAGCGAATGGGCGGCGCCGGCGAGCCCCGGGGCGATGGCGGCGGCGGAAGCGTCGAGCGCCGGCATCCCGTGCGCATAGGCCGCGGCGAAACGGCGCAGGACGCGCAGGTAGAGCTCGGCCTGGCCGTCGAAGAGCTCGAGGCCGCGCACCGTGTCGAGGCCGCGCACGCCGCCGAGCGCCGCCCAGAGGGCCGGCGAGCGGTCGTCGGCCTCGGCCGGGGGTTCTGCGACCGGCAGCGCCGTCGACGCCCGGGTCCGCGCCGGAATCCAGCGCAGCAGGGTCGCATAGAGCACCTCGGGATCGACCGGCTTGGCGACGTGGTCGTTCATGCCGGCGGCAAGGCAGGCCTCGCGATCCTCGCCGAAGGCATTGGCGGTCATGGCGATGATCGGCACGGTGCGGCCGTTGCGCAGCGTCCGCACCGTGCGCGCCGCCTCGAGGCCGTCGATCTCGGGCATCTGCACGTCCATCAGGATCAGGTCGTAGGCGAGCGCCCTCACCTTCTCGATCGCCTCGGCACCGTTGCCAGCGACGTCGACCTCGAGCCCGGCCGAGCGCAGCAGCTCGGTCGCGACCTCCTGGTTGACGACGTTGTCCTCGGCGAGCAGCACCTGCGCCCCGGCCCGCGTCGCCTGCAGCGCGCGAAACTCGTGACCGGTCGTCGCCGGCGCACGCGCGTCGGGCATCTCGGTCGCGGCGAGCGCCTCGTTGAGGGCATCGTGCAGGGTCGACACCGACACCGGCTTGAGCAGCACGGTCCGGATGCCGAGCTGGCGCGCCGCCTGCCACATCTGCTCGTCGTCGTGGGCGGTGACGACGATGCAGCGCAGGTCCTTGCGGCCGGCCTTCGCCCTCAGGCGGCGGAAGGTCTCGATGCCGTCGATGCCCGACATCATCCAGTCGAGGATCGCGATCGAATAGGGCTTGCCCTCGGCATCGGCGACGTCGGCCAGCGCCAGCGCCTGCTCGCCGCTCTCGACCGCGTCGGCGTCGAGGCCGATCTGGCGCAGCATGTGCAGCAGCGCCTCGCGCGCCTCGGGCAGGTCGTCGGCCAGCAGGCAGCGCGAGCCGGGCGGCCAGGGGCTGCGCCGCACGGCGCCGGCGTCGCGGGCATGGCCGAGCCGGGCCGAGAACCAGAAGATGCTGCCGACGCCGGGCGTGCTCTCGACCCCGGCCGCGCCGCCCATCAGCGCCGCGAGCTGGCGGGTGATCGAGAGGCCCAGGCCGGTGCCGCCGAAGCGGCGCGTGGTCGAGCTGTCGGCCTGCTCGAAATCGGAGAACAGGGCGTCGAGCTTGTCGGCGGCGATGCCGATGCCGGTATCGCGGACCGAGAAGCGCACCAGCAGCGAGTCGTCACGGCGCTCGAGCAGGACCGCGTGCAGGGCGATCGAGCCGCTGGCAGTGAACTTGACGGCGTTGCTCAGCAGGTTGAGCAGCGCCTGCGACAGCCGGGTCACGTCGCCGTGCAGCATGCGCGGCAGGTCGTCGGTGTCGATCACCAGCTCAAGGCCCTTGGCGCGCGCGCTGTCGGCGACGAGCGAGCAGGCGCGCATCAGCAGCGAGTCGACCGCGAAGTCGGCGGCTTCGAGCTTGAGCTTGCCGGACTCGATCTTCGACAGGTCGAGGATGTCGTTGATGACCGCGAGCAGGTGATGCGCCGCGTCGGAGACCTTGCCGAGGCGCTCGCGCTGCGTCGGCTCGCGGGTGTCGCGCTTGAGCAGGTGGGTCAGGCCGATGATCGCGTTCATCGGCGTGCGGATCTCGTGGCTCATGTTCGCCAGGAAGGCGCTCTTGGCCACCGTCGCCGCCTCGGCGCGGCGGCTGGCGTCGATCAGGTCCTGGTTGGCGAGCTGCAGGCGCAGCTCGGCGTTCTTCAGCTCGGTCACGTCGGTGGCCATGACGAAGAATCCGCGGACCGTGTCGCCCTGGCGATCGGGAATGAAGTGGACCCACTCGTGCGCCCACTCGCCGTTCGCCCGCCTGGCCTCGATCGCGAACGCCTGCGGTTCGCCGGCGAGCACCGCGTCGATGCGCTGGCGGCGAACGCCCAGCCGCTCGGGACCGAAGATCTCTTCCATGCTGCGGCCGACGAGCTCCTCGCGGGTGCGGCCGAACCAGTCGCAGTAGACCTGGTTGACGAAGCCGCAGGTGAAGTCGCTGTGCCAGTAGGCGACGCGGCCGGGAATGTTGTCGGCGATGGTGCGCAGGAACACCTCGGTCTCGGCGAGCCTGGCGTTCGCCGCCTGCAGGTCGGCCGAGCGCTCCTCGACCAGCGCCTCGAGCCTCTTCTCGAAGGCGTCGCGCTCGGTGATGTCGCTGGCGGCGGGCGCCGGGTCCTTGTCGAGCGGCATGGGTCCTGAGCCTCGCATCGACCGCCGTCCCGACCATCGGGGTCATCCCGGGTCGAAGACGAGGCCACCCGGTGAACCGGACGACTCTGCCGGCAAGCGGCATGCCGCGGCAAAGGCCGCGTCCGCATCGCGCCGAGGCGCGTGAACGGCTTCACGATCGCCGGCCCCCCCTCGCGGGGGTCGGCAGGCTCAGCGGCCGGGAACGATCGCCGCGGTCTCGCTCTCGGCGCCGATCGGCGGCGCGACTTCGCCCTCGCCCTGGTTGGGAAGGAGCTTCAGGAGGCGGTCTTCGGCCTCGCGGTTCATGACGATGACGCTGATCCGCCGGTTCATGGGGCTTTCCGGCTGCGCCGGGATGAACAGCTTGCTCGAGGCGAGGCCCTGCACGAGCAGCATCCGGTCTTCCGGCAGCCCGCCGGCGATGATCTCGCGGCGCGACGAGTTCGCGCGGTCGCTCGACAGCTCCCAGTTGCTGTAGCCGCGCTCGCCGCCGGCGAACGGCTGCGCGTCGGTGTGGCCTTCGAGCGTGATCCGGTTCGGCACGTCGGTCAGCATGCGGCCGATCTCGCGCAGCAGCTCGCGCATGTAGGGCTTCACGACCGCGCTGCCGCTGTCGAACATCGGCCGGCTCTGCTCGTCGACGATCTGGATGCGCAGTCCGTCCTGCGTCATGTCGAGGCGGATCTGCGACTTCATCGCCGCGAGCTTGGGGCTGGCGGCGACCGCCGCCTCGACCCGGGCCTTCAGCGCCTCGAGCCGCGCCGCTTCGGCGCGCCGCTGCTCGGCCTGCAGCGCCTTCAGGTTGAGCAGGCGCTTCTTCGCCGGGGTGTCGCCGTCCTTGACCTGGCCGGTCGAGCGCGTCAGGTCGGCGCCGCCGCCACGCACCACCGACGACGAGTCGCCCGAGCCGATGCCGCCCATCAGCGAGACCTTGAGCGGCGCGTTGAAGAAGTCGGCGATGCCCTTCTTGTCGCCCTCGGTGGTCGAGCCGAGCAGCCACATGAGGAGGAAGAACGCCATCATCGCCGTCACGAAGTCGGCATAGGCGATCTTCCACGCGCCGCCGTGCTTCGCGTGCCCGCCCTTCCTGACGCGCTTGATGATGATCGGCTGGAGCTTCTTGGAGTCGCCGTCCATGTCAGTTCACCCGGCTCACGCCTTCTTGCCCTTGACGTGGCCTTCGAGCTCCGAGAACGTCGGCCGGTCCTTCGAATAGAGAACCTTGCGCCCGAACTCGACCGCCACCTGCGGCGCGTAGCCCTGCATCGAGGCGAGCAGCGTCGTCTTGATGCACTGCAGCTCCTTCGAGCCCTCGTCGACCTTCTGCTCGAGCAGGCCGCCGAGCGGCTCGACCACGCCGTAGGCGAGAAGAATGCCGAGGAAGGTGCCGACCAGCGCCGAGCCGATCATGCCGCCCAGGATCGCCGGCGGCTGGCCGACCGAGCCCATGGTGTTGACCACGCCGAGCACGGCGGCCACGATGCCGAACGCCGGCAGCGCGCCGGCCAGGCGCGCGAGGGCGTTGACCGGGCCGTGCGCCTCGGCGTGGTGGGTCTCGATCTCGCTGTCCATCAGGCTTTCGATCTCGTGCGAGTTGAGGTTGCCCGAGACCATCATGCGCAGGTAGTCGGTGATGAACTCGACCACGTGGTGGTCGGAGCCGACGACCGGGTACTTCTGGAAGATGGGCGAGGCTTGCGGGTCCTCGACGTCCTTCTCGATCGCCATCAGGCCTTCCTTCCTGGCCTTCTGCAGCACGTCGTAGAGCAGCGCCATCAGCTCCATGTAGCGCGCCTTCGAGTACTTGGAGCCCTTGAGCACGCCGGGAATCGCCGCCAGCGTGGCCTTCAGCACCTTCGGCTGGTTGTTGACCGCGAACGCGCCGAGCGAGCCGCCCAGGATCGCCATCAGCTCGGTGGGCAGGGCGTGCAGGATCACGCCGATGTTGCCGCCGTGCAGGATGAAGGCTCCGAAGATGCAGCCGAGTGCGACGCCGTAGCCGATCAGGACAACCATGGTGATATTGAATCCGGTGCGCGCCGGCACATGCTTTGCCGGTGTGACCTGCCGTTATCGGTCCGGCCTCGGCCGCGCTTGAGGCAAAAAAAAGGCCCCGCAAGGAGCCTTTTCAAAGCACTGGATGTGCTGGAGGAGACAAGCAAGAAAAACCGGAGAACCCGTTCTTTCGGCCGTTTTGCGAAGAACTTGAGGGGTTCTCGAAATCAGTGCATCTGGATCGATCCCGTCGCCTTGCCCTTGCCGGCACGGGCCGGCGGGCTGCACAGGCCGCAGACGTAGTGCTTGGCGATCTCGTGCGGGTGGCTGACGAACTGGCCGCCGCAGCTCGAGCACCTGGTCATGGTCAGCATGCCGTTGTCGACGAACTTCACCAGGCGCCAGGCGCGGGTGACGGAAAGCAGCGACTCGAGGCCCTGGGCCGTGGTCTGCTCCTGGTAGAGCTGGTAGGCCTTGATCACGGCGTCGATCTCGTCGAGCTCGGACGACTTGTTCAGGTACTCGTGGATGTTGAGGAAGAGCGAAGCATGGATGTTCGGCTGCCAGGTCATGAACCAGTCGGTCGAGAACGGCAGCTGGCCCTTGCTCGGCGACTTGCCCGCCACTTCCTTGTAGAGGCGCAGCAGCCGCTCGTAGGAAAGATCGGTCTCCGACTCCAGCACCTGGAGGCGGGCGCCGAGCTGGATCAGCGCGACGGCGCGGCTGATCTGCCTGGCTTCGGTGAGGATCGACTTGGAGCGCATGATCACGCCGCCTCTTGGTGACGGCCGGCCATCAGGATCGAGGCGTGCAGGCGGCTCGTGCTGTCGTTGGCGGCGCTCTTGCCGTGGTTGGTGAGCAGGCCCCAGACCATGTCGTCGTCCATGCGGAATCGGCAGAGCAGCGTGTTGCCGGCGGCGATCTTCATCATCTGGGCGGGGGTCAGCAGGCCGATCAGGGCCGCGCTTTCCTCGCTGATGCCCAGGCGGTAGAGGGCTTGCTCGCGGTCGGTACGGATCAGGCTCTGGGCCAGCATCAGGTACGACAGGTTGGCTTCGCGGATTTCGTTCAGGATCTGGTCGGCATTCATTTCGTTTACTCCGGTTCGGTTCAGTTCGGTTGTCTTGCGGTACAGGTCTTTGCCCGTGCGATGGAATGAATTCTGATCAGACGAGATGCCGCCAGCCATCAGGCCATCTCGGTCGCTTGAGTCCAGCTTCTTCCAAGGCCCCTGTCAGGGAACTTCCTACACGCCTGTAGCGGCCGGCGGCGATTTGCGGGGTGCAACACGCCCTCTTCGGCCCTTTCGACAGGGCGGCGGTGCCCAGAATCGCCCCATCGATCCTTCGACAGGCATTCCATGACCTCCCCCGCATCGCCCCTGGTCAGCATCTGCGTTCCGACCTTCAACCGCAGTCGCTACCTGGCTTCGCTGCTCGAGAGCCTGGCGGTGCAGTTCGACGCGTTCCCGTATCCCTACGAGCTGGTGATCGCCGACAACGCCTCGCCCGACGACACCGGCGCCGTGGTCCAGCGCTTCGCCGCCCGCCTGCCGATCCGTTACATCCGTCACGACGAGAACATCGGCTGCTTCGCCAATGTGCAGTTCGTCATGATGCAAGCCGCCGGCCGCTACGTGATCTACCTCTCCGACGACGACTGCCTGCTCGGCGAGCCGGTGGCGGCGACGATCGCCCGCATGGAGGCAGATCCCGGCATCGCCGTCGTGTTCGCCCCGTGGAAGCTCTACGACCTGGTCGGCCAGCAGGAGCAGGGGCAGTTCTACGACGTACCGCAGGACCTGCGCATCGAAAAGGACCGCCACGCGGAATTGCTCGACCACCTGCTGCGCCACCACATCTTCCCGGAGATCCACATCGCCCGTCGAGACGCGCTGCAGCGGCTGATGCCGCGCATCAACGAGCACGCGTTCTACGCGTTCGTGCACGCCGCCGACTACCTGAGCCTCGGCGCCGTGCTGATCCAGAAGACGCCGTTCTACGTCTCGATCACCCGCTACTTCGCAGACGAGGAGCGCACCCAGGCCGGCAACGAGGAGGTCGAGGTCGCATGGGACCGCTACCGCGGCGGGCTCGAGTACATCCTCGCCCGCGCCGGCGCCCAGGTCGCCGCCGAGGAACGATCGGGCTTCCACCTGCGCATCCAGAAGATGATCGCCGTGCGGATGTCGGTGGCGGTCCGCCTGCGCCACCTGAAGAAGCGCAACCCGCTCGACACCTACTACATCGCCACGCGCCTGAAGGGCATGGGCTACGAGAACCTGCTGCCGGTGCCGCTGGCGACCATCGCC
>JANMCC010000068.1:0-6611 GCA_031360885.1 Burkholderiales bacterium
CATGTCCCCCGAAGCCGGCCTGCGGCCGACTTCTCCTCCTTTACTTCGCTACGCAGAGCGCCCCACCCCCCCCCAACCGCAGCACCACCGGTGTTCGCTGGCCGCGCCAAGCCGGCCCGGGACGAGGGCGTCGGGTGGCCCACGCAGCGAAGTAGAGGAGGAGAGGCGCGGCGCAGCCGCGGCTCGGGGGACATGAGCGGAGTGGGCCGCCCGATGCCCTTGGCCCGCGCGCCGGCTCTGCAAACGAGGAACGGAGTGCCGTCCTCATGCTGACGATCGACCAGCTCGTCGTCGACATCCAGTCGAGCCGCATCCTGCGCGGCATCTCGCTCGCCGTCTCGGCCGGCGAGCTCGTCTGCCTGGTCGGCCGCAACGGCGCCGGCAAGACCACCTTGTTCCGCACGATCATGGGCTTCATCGCGCCGGTGTCGGGCACGATGGACTTCCAGGGCACGAGCCTGGTCGGCCTGCGCACCCACCGCATCGCCCAGCTCGGGGTCGGCTACTCGCCCGAGGAAAGCCAGGTGTTCGGCGACCTGAGCGTCGCCGAGAACATCGAGCTGCCGACCTGGACCCGGCCGCAGGGCCGCGACGCGAAGACGCGCATCGACCTCGCCTACGAGGTCTTTCCCAAGCTGCGCCAGTACGCCGCGCGTGGCGGCAACCAGCTCTCGGGCGGCGAGCGCAAGATGGTCTCGGTGGCGCGCGCGCTCGCGCTCGATCCGAAGCTGCTGCTGCTCGACGAGCCGTTCGAGGGCCTCTCGCCCGCCGTCATCCCGACCATCAGCGACGGCATCGCCTCGATCCGCCGGCTCGGCCATGGCGTGCTCATGGCCGAGTCGAACGTGCACCACATCCCCGACTACGCCGACCGGCTTTACGTGCTCGAGCGCGGTGAGATCATCTACGCGGGCAAGCCCGGCGACAGCTACCCGCCCGAAGTGCAGCGCGTCATCGGCAGCTCCGCCTGAGGATTCGATCACCATGGACAACGCCGCCAAGGCCGCCCTCTTCCAGCGCCTGCACCTCGGGCCCGAGATCCTGGTCATCGCCAACGCGTGGGACGCGGCGAGCGCCCGCGTCTTCGAGGAGGCCGGGGTTCGTGCCGTCGGCACCGGCAGCGCTGGCGTCGCCTTCAGCCACGGCTACCGCGACGACGAGTTCATTGCGCGCGAGGTGATGCTGCACGCGATCGGCGAGATGGTGCGGGCGGTCGACGTGCCGGTCACCGCCGACATCCTCTCCGGCCTCGGCGACACGCCCGAGGCGGTCGCGGCGACGATTCGCGAGGTGATCGCCCTCGGCGCCGCGGGCGTGAACATCGAGGACGGCACCGACATCGGCGGCGCCCACCTGGTCGACGTCGAGCTGCATTGCGACAAGATCCGCGCCGCCTGCGAGGCCGCGCGCCAGGCCGGCGTCGAGATCGTCGTCAACGCCCGCACCGACAGCTACTGGCTCAAGCTCGGCGACGACGCCGGGCGTCTGCGCATCAGCATCGAACGCGCCAACCGCTACCGCGCCGCCGGCGCGCACTGCCTGTTCGTGCCCGGCCCGGCCGCCCCCGCGCTGATCGCCACGCTGGTGAAGGAGATCGCCGGCCCGCTCAACATCCTTGCCGTGCCCGGCTGCCCGAAGGTCGCCGAGCTGCAGGCGCTCGGCGTGCGCCGCCTGAGCGTTGGCTCGGGGCCGATGCGCGCGACCATGATGCTGACCCGCCGGATCGCCCGCGACCTGATCGACAGCGGCAGCTACGCCCGCTTCCACGACGACGCGATCCCCTATCCGGAAGCGAACGCGCTGTTCGACGCGAAGACGGCGCCCCGGCCATGAAGTTCCGCGCCGCAGTGCTGAACCGCGTCGGCGAGCCGCTGACGCTCGACACGCTCGACATGGCGCCGCTCCAGCCCGGCGACGTGCTGGTGAAGATCCGCGCCAGCGGCCTCTGCCACACCGACCTCGAGGTGATCCAGGGCTCGCTCGCGTATCCGCTGCCGATCGTCCTCGGCCACGAGGGCGCGGGCGTCGTCGAGGCGGTCGGGCCCGCAGTCACGTCGGTTAGGCCCGGCGACCACGTCATCTGCTCCTGGAACCCGCATTGCGGCCACTGCTTCTACTGCGAGCGCGCCGCGCCCATCCTGTGCGAGCCGTTCACCCGGCACCAGCCGCAAGGGCGCCTGCTCGACGGCACGACGCGCATGAGCCGGGGCGGCGAGCGGGTGCACCACTACTCCGTCACCTCGACGCATGCCGAGTACACGGTCGTGCCCGAGTCGGGGGCGATCGCCATTCCCCGGGAGATGCCCTTCGACCGCGCCTGCATCATCGGCTGCGGCGTCATTACCGGCGTCGGCGCGGTCGTGCGCAAGGCCCGGGTCGAACCGGGTGCGAGCGTGCTCGTGATCGGCTGCGGCGCGGTCGGGCTGAATGCGCTCCAGGGCGCGCGACTCGCCGGCGCCGCGACGATCATCGCCGCCGACGTCAGCGCGGCGAAGCTGGAGCGCGCCAAGGGCTTCGGGGCGACGCACACCATCGACGCCGGCGCTACCGATGCGGTCGCGCAGGTCCGCGCATTGACCGCGGGCCGCGGCGCCGACCACGTGCTCGAGGCGGCGGGGCATCCCGCGGCGTTCCGCCTTTCGGTCGAAGCGGTGCGCCCTGCTGGCCAGGTCGTCTGGCTCGGCAAGATCAACGTCGACCAGGACGTGTCGTTCCGCTGGGGCTCGCTGATGGGCGAAAAGCGCATCGTCCGCTCGAGCTACGGCGACGCCCTCCCGAAGCGCGACTTCCCCTGGCTGTGCTCGCTCTATCTCGAGGGCAAGCTCGAGCTCGACGCGTTGATCACCAGACGCATCACCCTGGACGAGATCAACGACGGCTTCGCCGGCCTGGCGCGTGGCGAAGGCATCCGCACGGTCATCGAGTTGCCGTGAAGCACCCGCCGCTCGCCGCCGATCACATCGACGCGCCGCATCGCGAATTCGCGCTCGGCGACCTGGCGCTCGAGTCGGGCGTGTCGATCGTCGACTACCGCCAGTCGTACGTCACCCACGGCACGCTGAACGCCGAGCGCTCGAACGCAGTGCTGGTCTGCGCCTCGCTTTCGGGCACGCACCATCGCCTCGACTTCCTGATCGGCGCCGGCAAGGCGCTCGACCCGGCGCGCTGGTTCGTGATCGCGACCGACCCGATCGGCAACGGCCTGTCGACCTCGCCCTCGAACAGCACGGCGCAGCCGGGCATGCGCTTTCCCCGCTTCGCGCTGCGCGACATGGTCGAGGCGCAGCGCCGGCTGCTGGCCGAGCATCTCGGCATCGAGCGGCTGCATGCCGTCGTCGGCGCCTCGATGGGCGGGATGCAGGCGCTGCAGTGGGCGGTGAGCCATCCGGCCTTCATGGACCGCATCGTCGCGATGACGCCGATGGCGAAGACCTCGCCCTGGGCCGTGCTCGTGACCGAGGCCGCCCGCTCGTGCCTGATGGCCGACCCGGCGTGGACCGGCGACGGCTTCAGCGCCGAGCCCGAGCGCGGCCGGCGCGCCTTCGTCGCGGTGATGAGCGTGCTGGCGACGAAGACACCGGAGGCGCTCGCGCCGCTCGGCGACCGCGCCGCCGCGCTGCACTGGTTCGACGGCGTGCTCGCGCAGCAGCGGGCGATCGGCGTCGATCCGCACGACTACCTCTACCAGTCCTGGGCCTACGAGGCGCACGACGTCGGCGGCGGCGGAGGCTTCGGCGGCGATACCGCGGCGGCGCTGCGCTCGGTGCAGGCGAAAGCCCTCGTGCTCTGCCCGCCGGCCGACCTGTTCAACCCGACGGCGGCCGGTCGCGCCGCGGCAGAGGGAATTCCCAGGGCGCGTTTCGTCGAGATTCCCTCGGCTCAGGGTCACCAGGCGGCAACCAGCCTGAAGGCCGAAGACGCGACCTTCCTCAACCGCACGATCCGCGAATTCCTCGGCTGAGCCGAGGCGAAGCCGTCAGCGGGCAAGCGGTTTCTGCCGCCAGGCGACGATCGCGCCGAGCGCCAGCAGCACCGCCGAGCAGACCAGCCCGGCGCGCAGGCCGCCGGCCCGGTCGGCGATGAAGCCGACGGCGCTGGGGCCGACGATCTGCCCGGCCGCGAAGACGATCGTGAAGCCGGCGATGCCCGCCGACCATTCGGCGGGCGCGAGGTTGTGCCGCACCAGCGCCGTCGTCGAGGCGACGAGCGAGAGCATCACGCCGCCGAACAGCACGCCGGAGGCGAACAGGGCGGCCGTCGCGGTGCTCCAGACCGGCAGCAGCGTCGCCACGACGAGCAGCGCGCTCATCATGGCGAGCGTCTCGCCGCCGCGAAAGCGCTGCAGCACGCCGGCCCAGATCCAGGGCGAGACGGCGACCGCGGCGCCGAGCATCGCGTAGAACGCCATCACCTCGAGATCGCCGACGCGCTGGTCGCGCAGCAGCGTGACGATGAAGGTCATGTAGCCGATGTAGCCGAGGCCGAACATCAGGTAGGCGAAGAGCGCCGGCAGGAAGCGCCGCCAGGCGAAGGCGCCGCGCGCCGCCGGTGGCGCACTGGCGCCCGGCGCCGCGCCGGCCAGGCCGAAAGTCGCCGCCGCGATCAGCGCCGTGGCGGCGAGCCCCAGCGCCCCGAGCGCGAGCCACGCGCCCTGCCACGCATGCGCGCTCGTCCGCGCCGCGAGCAGCGGCACGAGCACCGCCGAGACGACGATGCCCAGCCCGGCGCCGCCGTAGTAGATGCCGAGCACGAGACCGGCGGTCGGCGGCGGCCGCTCGGCCTGCGCCGGCGACGCGCCGACGAGCTGCGCCGCGAGCAGGCCGCCGGCGACGAAGGCGACCGCACTGACCAGCCCCGACAGGAAGCGAAAGAGGTACAGCCACGCGTCGGCGTCGGTCAGGCCGTGCGCCGCGAGCAGCACCGCGGTCGCGCCGGTGCAGGCGAGGAAGGCGTTGCGGCTGCCGAGCGCGCGCATCCACGCGGGCGCGAGCAGGGCGCCGGCGAGGTAGCCGGCGGCGTTGGCGGTGTTCATCGAGCCGGCGGTGAAGTAGCTCCAGCCGAGGTCCGCGCGCATCGGCGGCAGGAACATCGCATACGAGAAACGCGCCAGCCCGAGCGAGACCGCCGTGCCGAGCGCGAGCGCGCAGGCGACGGCGAGCGGCGGCAGCGGCGCGCGGCCCGGGCTCATCGCGGCCCCTCGCGCCGGCCGACCGCAGGACTCATGCGTCGCGCGCCGCGAGCAAGGCCTCGGCCACCTCGACGAAACCGCGCCCGCGATCGTGCGCCGTGATGAACGCCGGCCACTGGCGCAGCCGCGCGGCGAAGTCGACGAGGTTGGCGACGCCGACCGAAAGGGGAAAGGCGGCGAACATCGGCTCGTCGTTGGTCGAGTCGCCGACGTAGAGCCAGCGGTCTCGCTCGCCCGCGAGGTCGCGGCCGAACAGGCGCTGCACGATCCAGTCGGCGCCGGTCAGCTTGCTGTGCATGCCGAACCAGCCGTTGACGTGGATCGAGCTCACGGTCGCGGTCATGCCTTCGGCGCGCATCACGGCGACCACCTCGGCGATCCGGGCTTCGTCGAGATGCGCGAACTCGGCGTGGTCGATGGCGATGTCGGTGACCCGGCCGACGCTGTCGCGCGAGAGCACGGCGCCGGAAACTTCGCGCACGATCCGCTCGGCGGCGGCGCGCAGGCGCAGCGCGTTGGCCGCCCGCACCTGTTCGCTGTCGGCGTATTCGACGCGCAACTCGCCGCCCTCGGGGATCAGCGCGACCGCGCCGTTCTCGGCGACCACCGCGGCGAGCGGCACCTCGGCGGCGACGGCTGAGCTCCAGCCCATCGGCCGGCCGGTGATGGCGATCACCGGAATGCCGGCCTGGCGCAGCGCCGCGAGCGCGGCGACCACGCCCATCGGGACCCTGCCCTCGGTCGTCAGCGTGTCGTCGATGTCGGTGAGCACGCCGCGCAGTTCGCGCAGGCGGCGCGGGTCGCAGCGCGTCCACGCTTGCACGGAGGGCGGGATCACCGCACGATCATAAGAGCGGGGATCCGGTGCGGAAATTCGCAGCCGCGATAGAATCGCGACAGCTTTCCAAGGAGCGTTGCAAGGTACGGCCACCCGGCCGCCCCAGGCTTGGCAGGCGTCTATTGCAACCGCGCTCACCCGCACGATCGTCCTCGTGGGTGAGTTCCGCCTCCCTTGCGCAGTGCCGTCCGTGCGGGTTCCCTCATTCGAGACTGGAGCCTCTCACATGAATGCCGTACTGAAGCCGAGGGCCGACGCCCCCTACATCGTTGCCGACCTGAACCTCGCCGCCTGGGGCCGCAAGGAAATCCGCATCGCCGAGACCGAAATGCCCGGCCTGATGGCGATCCGCGAGGAGTTCTCGAAGTCGCAGCCGCTCAAGGGCGCGCGCGTCACCGGCAGCCTGCACATGACGATCCAGACCGCCGTGCTGGTGGAGACGCTGCAGGCGCTCGGCGCCGAAGTGCGCTGGGCCTCGTGCAACATCTTCTCGACCCAGGACCATGCCGCCGCCGCGCTCGCCGCGCAGGGCACGCCGGTGTTCGCCTACAAGGGCGAGACGCTGACCGACTACTGGGACTACAC
>JANMCC010000007.1:0-2629 GCA_031360885.1 Burkholderiales bacterium
AAGATGTAGTCCCAGCGGCCGGCGTTGAGGCCCGCGCTGTGCTCGCGCAGCTCGTAGAGGATCTCGTCCATCTCGAACGCGGCGATGATGGTCTCGATGAGCACCGTCGCCTTGATCGTGCCCTGCGCCAGGCCGAGTTCCTTCTGCGTGGCGACGAAGACCTCGTTCCACAGGCGCGCCTCGAGGTGGCTCTCGATCTTCGGCAGGTAGAAGTAGGGGCCCGCGCCACGCGCCAGCAGCTCCTTGGCGTTGTGGAACATGAACAGGGCGAAATCGAAGATGCCGCCGTGGACTCTCGCGCCGTCGACGGTGACGTGCTTCTCGTCGAGGTGCCAGCCGCGCGGGCGCACCTGCAGGGTGGCGATCTTGTCGTTGAGCTTGTAGCTCTTGGTGCCCGCGGGCGAATCCTGCGTGAACGAGAGCGTGCGCCGGATCGCCCGGCCGATGTTGATCTGGCCCTCGATCTGGTTGGTCCAGAGCGGCAAGTTCAAGTCCTCGAAGTCGGTCATGTACGAGTCCGCCCCCGAGTTGAAGGCGTTGATGACCATCTTGGCGTCGACCGGGCCGGTGATCTCGACCCGGCGGCACTGCAGCGCCGCGGGCACCGGCGCGATCTTCCAGTCGGCCTCGCGGACGCCCTTGGTCTCGGTCAGGAAGTCGAGGCGCTCGCCGGCGTCGAGGCGCTTCGCGCGCTCGGCACGCGCGGCGAGCAGCGCCTGGCGCTGCGGCTCGAAGGCGCGGTGCAGCTTTGCAACCAGCGCCAGCGCCGGCTCGGTGAGGATGGTTTCGAAGCCGGGCAGGATGGGCGCGTTGATCGCCACGCCGGGCGGCAGGGTGAGTGTCATGGAGCAGCTTTCCGGGAAGAAGAAAGAGACGGGAAGAACGAAAGCACGTCCGCAAGGCTCGTGCCGATGCGGGTGGGGGCGGCGCCGAGCTCGTCGAGCGGCAGGCCGAAGCGGTTGACCCAGAGGGTGGTGTAGCCGAACCAGGTGGCGCCGATCGCGTCCCAGCAGTTGCTGGAGACGAACAGCACCGCGGCGGCGGGAAGCCCCAGTGCGGCCGTGCCGAGGGCGTAGGTGGCCGGGTCGGTCTTGAAGCGGCCGGTGGCCTCGACGCTCAGGAGCGGTTCGAGCAGGCCGGCGAAGCCGGCGTGGCGGACCACCGCCTCGAGCATGTCGGGGTCGCCGTTGCTGAGGATGCCGGCGCGCACGCCGGCGGTGCGAAGCGCCTCCAGCACGCCGCGGTTCTCCGGGAACGGATCGAGCCGGTCGTAGCAGGCCAGCAGCTCGTCCTCGGCCGCCGCGGTCAGCGCCAGGTCGAGGCGGCGGGCGGCGAAGCGCAGGCCCGCCCGGGTGCAGTCGCGAAAGCTGCGCGGCCGCCCGCTCATCGAGCTGAGGCGGGTGTATTCGATCTGCTTGTCGCGCCAGAGGACGGCGACGCGCTCGCCGGCGCCCGGGAAGAGGCGCTCGGCGGCGACGCCGATGCTGTAAACGTCGAAGAGCGTGCCGTACGCATCGAAGAGGACGGCGCGTGGCGCCTGGACCGGTGTAGGTTCCATGGCGTCATTTTCCGCCAAGCGGCCTGGCCGCCGGACGAAAGCGCAGCGACGAGAATTTACGCGCCGGCCTTGGCGTCGGCGACGCACTTCTTGGTGAAGCTGGCTTTCGCCGCGCCGGCGAGCTTCTTCTCGGCCGCCTGGGCGTCGCAGGCGGCGCCTGCATCGCTCGCGCACTTCTTGATGAAGCTGTTCTTGGCGGCGCCCGCGAGCTTCTTTTCGGCGGCCATCGCCGCGCAACCGCCACCGGCGGCCATCGGGGCGCTAGCAGCCATGGCGCCGCTGGCCGCCATCTTGGGCGCTTCCTTGTGCGCGTTGGGGAACGCGGCGGTCGAAACGACCATCGCCAGGGCCGCCGAAATACCGAGCAATCTCTTCATGGCAAGTTCTCCGGAAACAGGAGAAACGAGCTTACAGGATGCGGCGGGGGTGGGCGAGTTGCTCGTGCGCCGAGTGCAGGCGCCGGACCAGGACCTTGATGAACGAATCGTGAAACAGGTGGCGGCAGTTCGGGCTCAGCTGCAGAAGCGTTTCCGGCGTGAACGAGATGGTCGTCGTCGGCTCGGTGATGATGACGTCGGTGCTGTGCTTCTTCAGCTCGGCGCTGGGCGCGAGGTAGGCCATCTCGCCGACCGAGGTGCCGGCGCCGAGTTGCGCGACCTTCTTGCCGTCGCGGAAGACCTCGACCTCGCCCTGCGCCATGATGTGGAAGGTATTGCCTTCCTCGCCCTTTCGGAACAGGGCATGGCCGAAGTGGAAGCGCTGCCACCTGGCGCGGTGCACCACTTCCCAGAGCTCGACGTCGCCGAAGTTGGCGAAGAACTCGAGCGTGCGCAGCAGCGTGAAGCGCTCCGAATCGAGCACGCCCAGGAACTGGCCGCGCGGCACCTGCTGCGTCGTCACCAGCGCCGAGAGCGCCTGCGCGAACTCGCCCCAGTCGCTGTAGCGATCGCCCGGCTTCTTCGCCAGCGCCTTCTGGATCACCGTGTCGAGCGCCTCGGACACGCCGGCGCGGATGCCTGCGAGCGGCGCCGGCTTGACGTTGTAGATCTGATGCATCATGGCCGACTGGAC
>JANMCC010000101.1:0-25225 GCA_031360885.1 Burkholderiales bacterium
TGAAGATCTTCAACTGGATCGCCACCATGTGGCAGGGCTCGATGACCTTCGAGACGCCGATGCTGTGGGCGGTGGGCTTCATCTTCGTCTTCACGATGGGCGGCTTCACCGGGCTGATCCTGGCGATGGCGCCGATCGACATCCAGATCCACGACAGCTACTACGTCGTCGCCCACTTCCACTACGTGCTCGTGGCGGGCTCGCTGTTCGCGATGTTCGGCGGCGTCTACTACTGGGGCCCGAAGTGGACCGGCGTGATGTACAACGAGACGCGCGGCAAGATCCACTTCTGGACCTCGCTGATCTTCTTCAACGTCACCTTCTTCCCGATGCACTTCCTCGGCCTGGCCGGCATGCCCCGCCGTTACGCTGACTACCCGCTGCAGTTCACCGACTTCAACATGCTCGCGTCGATCGGCGCGTTCGGGTTCGGCCTGTCGCAGGTGTACTTCTTCGTCTTCGTCGTGCTGCCGATGATGCGCGGCAAGGGCGCCCCGGCAGGGCAGCAGCCTTGGGAAGGCGCCGAGGGCCTGGAGTGGGAGATCCCCTCGCCGGCGCCGTTCCACACCTTCGAGGTGCCGCCGAAGCTGAATTCCGCGGGCACCAAGATCGTCGGCTATGGCCTGCCCGCGCACGACGCGCCGGCGGCGGCCTGAGATTGACCCGTCCATGAGCCACCCGAAAGACAAGGCCAACGTCCGGCTCGCCCTGGTGCTGCTGTCGATCGTCATCGTCTTTTTCGTCGGCTTCATGGCGAAGATGGCGCTGCGCCTGTGATCCGCCGCCTCGCCGCCGACAACCGGCAGATGGTGGGCAAGCTGCTCGTCATCGCCCTGCTCATGTTCGGCTTCGGCTACGCCCTGGTGCCGATCTACAAGGCGGTGTGCACTGCGCTCGGCATCAACGTGCTTTCGCTCTCCGAGCTGCAGACCGGTGCCGGCCCGGCGCCTTTGAACGGCCAGGTCGATGCCAGCCGCACGATCACCATCGAGTTCGACGCCAACGCCCGCGGGCCCTGGGACTTCAAGCCGGCGCAGGCCTCGATCGAGGTGCATCCCGGCCAGGTCGCGACCGTGATGTACGAGTTCCGCAACCGGCAGAACCGGACCATGGCGGCGCAGGCGATCCCGAGCTACGCGCCGAACGTCGCGATGTCGCATTTCACCAAGCTCGAGTGCTTCTGCTTCAGCGAGCATGTGCTGAAACCAGGCGAATCGAAGCAGTGGCCGGTGGTGTTCGTGGTCGACTCGAAGCTGCCGAAGGACGTCAAGACGATCACCCTGTCGTACACCTTCTTCGAGGTCGGCGGCAAGGTGCCGGCCGAGCCGGCCGAGGCGCGGCTCGAATCGCCTGCTGCCGCAGGAGCGCGCTCTTGAGCCGGCCGGTCGTCGACGCAATCCCGGCCGCGCCGCGCAAAGGGTCGCTGCTGCGCACTCTCAACGCCGTCGGCTGGTCGTTCTTCGGCGTGCGCAAGGCGCGCGACCTCGAGCGCGACGCGAGCGAGCTGAACCCCGTGCACGTCGTTCTCGTCGGCATCGCGGTCGCGGCGGTCTTCGTCGGCGCCCTGGTCCTGCTCGTCAACTGGGTCATCGCCAGCGGCGTCGCGTCATGAAACCATCGAATCGATCTTTGCAGGAGCTCACACCATGTCGGCAGTGACGGACGGCGCCAAGCCCTACTACTTCGTACCGGCGCCTTCGCGCCACCCGGCGTCGCTGGCCTTCGGCATGCTGCTGATCATCTTCGGCGCCAGCCAGTGGATCAACGGCGCCGACTGGGGCTCCTGGGTCGTGCTCGCCGGCTTCGCGGTCTGGATCTTCGTGATGCAGCAGTGGTTCCGGCAGGCCGTCTCCGAAAGCGAAGGCGGCCACTACAACAAGCTGGTCGACGTTTCGTTCCGCTGGAGCATGAGCTGGTTCATCTTCTCGGAGGTGATGTTCTTCGGCGCCTTCTTCGGCGCGCTCTACTGGGCCCGGCTGCATTCGCTGCCGAACCTCGGCAGCCTCGAGAACGCCGTGCTCTGGCCCGACTTCAAGGCGGTCTGGCCGAGCGTCGCCGCCGGCTTCACCGGCTCGCCGGCCGGCATCGTCGATCCGTTCGCGACCATGGGCCCGTGGCCGATCCCGACCCTCAACACCGCGATCCTGCTCACCTCGGGTGTGACCGTGACGATCGCGCACCACGCCCTGGTCGCCAACAACCGTGGCCGCACGATCCTCTTCATGTGGCTCACGGTGCTGCTCGGCATCACCTTCCTCGGCTTTCAGGCCTACGAGTACATGCACGCGTACAGCGAGCTGAACCTGAAGCTGAGCTCGGGCGTCTACGGCTCCACCTTCTTCATGCTGACCGGCTTCCACGGCTTCCACGTGTTCGTCGGCACGCTGATGCTGCTGTTCATCACGATCCGCATCATGAAGGGCCACTTCACGCCCGACCGCCACTTCGGCTTCGAGGGCGCGGCCTGGTACTGGCACTTCGTCGACGTCGTCTGGCTCGGCCTCTACATCGTCGTCTACTGGCTGTAGCGCGCGGCCCGCGCCGCGTCAGCGGCCGAGCGGAATGCCGCTCGGGTGGATCCAGCCGAGGCGCCAGGCGACGAGGATGCACACGAACAGGGCCACCGAGACGCCGATCCGCACGGTGAGCGCGCGCATCATCCGGCCGCTCTTCGACTCGCCGTCCCCGCCGCGGATCATGAAGACGCCGGCGAGGACGAGGGCGCCGAGGATGACGACGAAGGCGACGGTGATCAGCAAGGTCATGGCGTTCGATTATCGGCCTCGGCTCGCGGTCGCGTCGCCGACCGGCGCCGCGTGAGCGCTTCGTGAGCGAACCCGCCACGCCACCGGCCGGCGAAGCGTCGCCGGCCGAGTCGCGCTGGCGCAAGACGGTCGTGCTGCTGGCGGCCCTTGCCTGCGTTGCGCTCGCGCTGCGCCTCGGGTTCTGGCAGCTCGACCGGGCGGCGCAGAAGATCGCGCTGCAGACGGCCCTCGAAGCCCGCGGTGGCGAGCCGCCGCTGGTCGGCTCCGACCTTGCGCGCGATGCCGGCGTGGTGCCGGCGCAGACCTCACGCCGGGTCCGCCTCGCCGGCACCTGGGAGGCGGATCGCACGGTCTTCCTCGACAACCGGCAGATGGACGACAAGGTCGGCTTCTACGCCGTCACGCCGCTGCGGCTCGAGGGCTCGGGCGCCGCGGTGCTGGTGCAGCGCGGCTGGGTCGCGCGCAACTTCGCCGAGCGAAGCCTGCTGCCGCCGATCGTCACGCCTGCCGGGCGGGTGGAGGTCGCGGGCCGAGTGGCCGCGACGCCGTCGCGGATGCTCGAGCTCGGCGCCGCCGCGAGCGGGCCGATCCGGCAAAATATCGACTTCGCATCGTTCGCCCGCGAGAGCGGGCTCGATCTGCTGCCGCTGGCGGTGATCGAAAGCGCGACGAGCGCGAATTCCCACGACGGCCTCGAGCGGCACTGGCCGCCGCCCGCCACCGACGTGCAGAAGCACTACGGCTACGCCTTCCAGTGGTTCGCCATCGGCACGGCGATCGCCTTCCTCTATGTCTGGTTCCGAATCGTCCGCCCCCGCCAACGCCGCCGCCTCGCCTGAAGCGCCGGAGCTGCTGAGCTTCGCCGTCCACTCGCTGCCCTCGCCGCACGCGGCCGGCGGCGCTTCCGAGCGCACGCGCCGCGGTCGTCGGCAGATGTTCGCGGTGCTGCTGGTCTGCGCCGCGCCGGTGATCGCCTCCTACCTCGCCTACTCCGGCATCGCCCGGCCCGGGGGGCGCACCAACTACAGCGCACTGATCGCGCCGCCGCGGCCGCTCCCGGCGCGCCTGCCGCTGGCCGACCTCGACGGCAAGGCGGTCGCGCCGACAGGGCTGCACGGCCAGTGGCTGCTCGTCGTCGTCGCGGGCGGCGCCTGCGACGCGGTCTGCGAGCGCCATCTCTGGCTGCAGCGCCAGTTGCACGAAGCGCTGGGGCGGGAGAAGGAGCGGGTCGACAAGCTCTGGCTGATCGACGACGCGGCTGCGCCGCGCGGCGCGACGCTGGCGGCGATCGGCGCGGCCTCCGGCACGGCGGCTGCGGTGGCGCCGGCGACCGTGCTGCGCACCGATCGGGCGGCCCTCGCCGCGTGGCTGGAGCCGGCGGCCGGGCAGCCGCTGGAGGCCCATCTCTACCTCGTCGATCCGCGCGGCGACTGGATGATGCGTGCGCCTGCCGACGCCGATCCGGCCAAGCTCAAGCGCGACGTGGACAAGCTGCTGCGGGCCTCGGCGGGCTGGGACCGGGCGGGGCGATGAGCGCTTCCGCACGGCCGCTCCGACGCTCCCCCCGCTCGGCGGGGCCGGCCGCAGGCCGGGGGGTGCGCCGATGAGCGCAGCCACCGGCTACGACCTGGCGCCGCTCCTCGGTGTCGCCGCCCTCGGCCTGGCGCTCGCGCTCGGTCCGCTCGCCTGGTTCTGGACGCGGCGCCGCCACGCGGCGCCGGGTCCGCGCCTGCGCGCCCTGGCGCTGCTGACGCTCTTCCTCTCGTTCGATCTCGTCCTGCTCGGCGCCTTCACCCGGCTCAGCGACTCCGGGCTCGGCTGCCCCGACTGGCCGGGCTGCTACGGCCACGCGAGCCCGGTCGGCGCGAGCGCGCACATCGCCGCGGCCGAGGCAGCGGTTCCGACCGGACCGGTGACGCACGGCAAGGCCTGGATCGAGATGGCGCACCGCTACTCGGCGGCGGCGATCGGCGTGCTCGTCATCGCCCTGGCGGTGCTGGCGATCGTCGAAGCGCGCCGGCGCCGTGTCGCCGCCTCGCCCGCCTGGGCGCTGGCGACGCTGGTCTGGATCCTCGCCCAGGGCGCGTTCGGCGCCCTCACGGTGACGATGAAGCTGTATCCGGCGATCGTCACCCTGCACCTGCTCGGCGGTCTCGCCCTGCTCGCGCTGCTCGCGATCCAGGCCGAGCTGTACGAACCGCGCACGCTGGCGCTTTCGCCCGGCTTGCGCCGCGGCCTCGTCGTCGTGGCCGGCCTCGCGGTGCTGCAGATCGCTCTCGGCGGCTGGGTCAGCACCAACTATGCCGTGCTCGCCTGCAGCGAGTTCCCCACCTGCCAGGGCGCCTGGTGGCCGGAGATGAGCTTTGACGGCGCCTTCGAGCTGCGCCGCGCGCTCGGCGGCGACGGCGACGGCGGCTTGCTGCCGTTCGCCGGGCTGACGGCGATCCACATGGTGCATCGCCTGGGCGCCTTCGTCGTCCTGCCCGCGCTCGTGCTCCTGGCCTGGCGCCTCGCGGCCGGCGGCGACAGCGCGGCCCGGCCCTGGGCGATCGCGCTCGCCACCATCGCCGCCTGGCAGACGGCGAGCGGGCTCGGCAACGTGCTGCTCGGCTGGCCGCTGGTCGCGGCGGTCGCGCACACGGCGGGCGCCGCTGCGCTGGTCGTCGTTCTGACCGTCCTGATCGTCCGCGCAGGGCGCACGCAGGCGGCGGCGGCGAAGGCCTGGCCAGGCGTCGGCCGACGCCTGGCTTCGTAGAATGGAATTCCGGGCGAGCCTCGCCCTCCCGATCGCGTTCGTCGCGCCCCCATGACCGCCCCTCGCGCCCTGAGCCCGCTGCCGCCCCCGGCGGCCGTGCCCGGCCCCGCCTCGCCGGCGCCCGGCACCTCGCTGCCCTCGCGCGTGCGCCAGTACTACGCGCTGACCAAGCCGCGGGTGGTGCAGCTCATCGTCTTCTGCGCCGCGATCGGCATGCTGCTGGCGACGCCGTCCTGGCCCGAGTGGCGCCTGGTCCTTCCCGCGGTCGCCGGCATCTGGCTGGTCGCGGCAGCGGCGGCGGCCTTCAACTGCCTGGTCGAGCAACGCATCGATTCGCGCATGGCCCGCACCGCCTGGCGGCCCACCGCCAACGGCCAGCTCACGCCCGGCCAGGCGCTGGTGTTCTCCGCCATCCTCTGCGCCGCCGGCAGCGCCTTGCTCTGGTTCGCGGTCAATCCGCTGACGATGTGGCTCACCTTCGCCACCTTCATCGGCTATGCGGTCGTCTACACCGTCGTGCTGAAGCCGATGACGCCGCAGAACATCGTCATCGGCGGCACCTCGGGGGCGATGCCGCCGGTGCTCGGCTGGGCCGCGATCCGCGGCGAGGTCGGGCCGGAGGCGCTGATCCTGTGCCTGATCATCTTCCTGTGGACGCCGCCGCACTTCTGGGCTCTCGCGCTCTATCGCGCCGAGGACTACCGGCGCTCGGGCCTGCCGATGCTGCCGGTGACGCACGGCTTCGAGTTCACCCGGCTGCACGTCTTCCTCTACACCCTGGTGCTGTTCGCGGCGACGCTGCTGCCGTTCATTTCCGGCATGAGCGGCGCGATCTACCTGGCGGCGGCGATCGTGCTCGGCGTCATGTTCTGCGGCTATGCCTGGCGCCTGTGGCGCGACTACTCCGACGCGCTCGCGCGCCGCACCTTCCGTTTCTCCATCGTCCACCTGTCGCTGCTGTTCGCCGCGCTGCTGCTCGATCACTACCTGGGTCCGCTGATCGCATGAGCTCGACCCGCCGCGGCTTTCTCGCCGGCTCCCTCTCGGCCTTGGCGCTCGCCGGGTGCGACCGCTTCAGCTCCTTTTCCAAGGCGCCGACCTTCTTCTCGACCGATATCACCGGCGCCGAGTTCGCCCGCAGGCTCGAGTTGCCTGACGTCGACGGCAAGCCGCGTACGCTCGCCGACTGGAAGGGCAGGGTGGTGGTGGTGTTCTTCGGCTACACCCAGTGCCCCGACGTCTGTCCGACGACGATGGCCGAGCTGGCGACGATCAGGAAGTCGCTGGGCGCCGAGGGCCCGAAGATCGAGAGCGTGTTCGTGACCATCGACCCCGAACGCGACACGCCGGAGATCCTCAAGGCCTACGTCGGCAACTTCGGGCCCGGCTTCACCGCGCTGCGCGGCACGCCCGAGCAGACGGCCGCCGCAGCCAAGGAGTTCAAGGTGTTCTACGCCAAGGTGCCGGGCCGCAACGGCGGCAGCTACACCATGGACCACAGCGCCGCCTCGTTCGTGTTCGACCGGGCAGGCCGGGTGCGCCTCTACGTGCCCTACGGCGGCGACAGCAAGAAATTCGCCGCCGACCTAAAACAGCTGGTCTCCGCAGGCTGAAAAGAAGCGGCCCCAGCGGGGCCGGCCCCTCCCTCTCGGAGGGAGGGGAGCGCAGCGGGGAGGGAGCAGCCCTGTTTCGAAGCAGTGAGGAGGGCGGCGGCCGCAGCGGCTACGCCGCTGGGGCCAGAGCCTTCCTCATCTTCTTCATGGCGGCGACTTCGATCTGCCGGATCCGCTCGGCGCTGACGCCGTACTCGCCCGCCAGGTCGTGCAGCGTCATGCCGCCCGAGTTGTCGTCGTTGACCTTGAGCCAGCGCTCCTCGACGATCCGCCGGCTGCGCGGGTCGAGGGCGTCGAGCGCCAAGGCGATGCCGCCCGTGGCCAGCCAGTCGCGGTTCTTCGCCTCGAGCACCCGGGTCGGCTCGTGGCTGTCGTCGGCCAGGTAGGCGATCGGCGCGTAGCTCTCCTCGCCGTCGTCGTTGGTCTGCGGCTCGAGCGCGACATCGCCGCCCGAGAGTCGGGTTTCCATCTCGAGCACTTCCTCGCGCTTGACGTTGAGCGACTTGGCCAGCGAATCGACCTCGCCCTGGGTCAGGGTCGAGCGGTGCGTGTCCTCGGCGGCCGCGTCGTCCTTCATGTTCTGCTTCATCGAGCGCAGGTTGAAGAACAGCTTGCGCTGAGCCTTGGTCGTCGCGACCTTGACCATGCGCCAGTTCTTCAGAATGTACTCGTGGATCTCGGCCTTGATCCAGTGCATGGCGTAGCTGACCAGGCGAACGCCCTGGTCGGGATCGAAGCGCTTCACCGCCTTCATCAGGCCGACGTTGCCCTCCTGGATCAGGTCGCCGTGCGGCAGGCCGTAGCCCAGGTACTTGCGCGAGATCGAGACGACCAGGCGCAGGTGGGAGACGACCAGGCTTCCGGCGGCCTGCAGGTCACCGCTCTCGCGAAGGCGCTTGCCGAAGGCGGTTTCTTCCTCCTGCGTGAGCAGGGGAACGCGGTTGACGGCAGTGATGTACGCGTCCAGGTTGCCCAGGGACGGAACGAGCGCCCACGGATCGCGGACGGCCAGTGCGGTAGCAGGGGAGTGGGTCATAGCGGTATCAGACATCCTCTCGCTTCTTCGGTTCCGCAAATATTAGCACTCGGGGGCAGAGAGTGCTAAGGCGCGCCCAATGGAGGCGATGAGCCCTCGCTATGGCTGCAGCAAACGCCGGTCCTAGGGATAACCCTAGCTAAACGCGGTATCCATGCGGGCGAGCAGGTCATCCAGCGCGGCCAGGAGCTCGGAAACGTCGACCGGCTTGGTCAGGTAGCGGTTGGCGCCTGCCGCCAGGGCGGCGTCGATCTGCGGCTCCAGGGCGTCGGCGGAGACCACGATCACCGGGATCGAGGCGATGTCCGGATCGGCCTTGAAGTGGCGCAGCAGCTCGAGGCCGCTGATGTCGGGCAGGTGCATGTCGAGCAGGATCAGGTGCGGCCGGCGCGCCCGCACTGCCGCCAGGCCGTCCAGCCCGGTCACCGAGACCTCCATCTGGACCTGGTCGCGCTGCGCCAGGATGCCGCGCATCACCTCGACGTTGGTCTCGTTGTCCTCGACGTAGTGGACGATCCGCCGGTGGTAATCGGCGGGCTTCGAGTCGAGCAGGTCGAGGTTGGAGCGGACCGTGTCTGGGTCGATCGCCTTCGGCAGGCGCAGGGTGAACGACGAGCCCTCGCCCGGGAAGCTCTTCACGCCGATCGTGCCGCCCATCACCTCGGCCAGGCGGCGGCTGATCACCAGGCCGATGCCGGTGCCCTGCGTCGACGAGCGCTCCCGGCCGAGCCGGTTGAACGGCTTGAACAGCTCCTCCATCTGCGCCGGCGTCATGCCCATGCCCGTGTCGGTGATGGCGATCTCGACGCAATCGGGCTTGACCAGGCGACTGGCGATGTGCACCCGGCCGCCGTCGGCGTTGTACTTGACCGCGTTGCTGAGCAGGTTGGTGAGGATCTGCTTGACCCGGGTCGCGTCGCCGACGATGCCCGAGGTGCCCGCCCCGAGATCCTGGCTGATCCGGATGTCGCGCGCGAGCGCGTCGCTGGCCACGAGCGCCACCGTCGCTGCCACCAGCTCCGGCAGGTCGAGCGTCGTCGGCTGCAGGCGCAGGTTGCCCGATTCGATCCGCGACAGGTCGAGCACGTCGTTGATCATCTCGAGCAGGTGCCAGCCCGCCTGCTGGATCTGCCCCACCCACGGCCGCTGCGCCGCGGCGAGCGGATGGCGCTGGTCGATCTCGAGCAGCTGGGCGAAGCCGAGCATGGCGTTGAGCGGCGTGCGCAGCTCGTGGCTCATGCGCGAGAGGAACTCGCTCTTGGCCCGGTTTGACGCTTCCGCCGCCTCGCGCGCCCGCTCCGCCTCCTCGAGCCGCAGATGCTCGGTGATGTCCTCGACCACGCCGACGATCCGCCACGGCTGGTTGTCGGAGTCGCGCAGCAGGGTCACGGTGGCGCGCACCCAGACGGTCTCGCCGGCGTGGGTGACGAAGCGCTTGTGCCGGCGGTGCATCGGAATCTCGCCGCGCACCAGCTCGGCGGTCAGCGCCTCGTCGGTCGCCGCGTCTTCGGGATGGGTGAGCTCGGTCGGTGGCAGCGCCGCCAGCTCGGCCTCGGTGTAGCCGGTCAGCTCGCAGAAGCGCGGGTTGGCCTGGATCACGCGGCCGGTCAGGTCGGAATAGACGACGCCGATCGGCACGTTGTCGAGGATGTTGCGAAAGCGCTGCTCGCTGGCCCGCAGCGCGGCTTCGGCGACGTGGCGCTCGCCGACCTCGGCGCGCAGGGCGGCGGTGCGCTCGCGCACGGCGCTCTCGATCCGCCGGGTGCGGCCGGTCGTGATCAGCAGCGAAGCGCCGAGCATCGCCGCCGAAAGCAGGCCGGCGGCGGAGAACAGCCAGGTGCCGCGGTCGTGCGCGTCGGGCACGTCCTCGGCCAGCGCCGTCACCCGGAGGTCCCACTGCCGGCCGGCGAAGGCGTAGGGCCGCTCGTACATCAGGCCGGCGGGCACGGCATCGCAGCCGGCGCGGCCGGCGATGCGCCGCCGCGTCGCCAGGTGATCGCCGTCGACGACGCAAAGCTCGAGGTAGCCCGGCACCTTGCCGAGCAGGGAGGCGATCTGCGCGTCCATGCCGAGCGAGACGAAGACGACGCCGCGGAACGCCGCCCGCCGATCCTGCGGCGTGCTGACCTCGCGGTCGTAGATCGCCTGGTAGACGACGACGCCCATCTGCCGGTCGCTGTCGCTCTGCTGCGTGAGGCGAAAGCCCGCGGTCGCCGCCGGCCGGCCGGTCTCGATCGCCGTCAGGATCGCCGCCCGTGCCGCGGGCACCGACATGGCGTTGACGCCGAGCGCGGTCGCATTGCTCTCGAGCGGCTCGATCTGCCGGATCGCGACGACGTCGCCGCTTTCGAGCCGCGTCTCGGGCGCGATCCGGTCGATCGCCGTCGCGGCCGGGGCGTTGGCGGCGTCGGGCCGGTCGAAGACGCGAAAGCCCGGGCTGCCGTCGGCCCGCACCCGGGCCTCGAAGGCAGGGATGTCCTCGCGCCGCACCCGCTCGCTCCAGCCCATCGCCCGGACCGCGCCGCTGCCCAGCCAGTTCTCGGTCGCGGCATGCATCTCGAGGCGGCTCGGCTGGCGGCTGACGCTGAACACGCCGCGCAGGGCCTCCAGCGCGCGCAGCGGCTCCTGCAGCTGCGTCACCAGGATCAGCGAGGCGTTCGAGGCGTCGTGCTTGAACGAGGCGCGCACCCGCTCGGCATTCCAGCGTCCCACCTGGACGATGCCGAGGGCGAGGAAGGTGGTCACCAGCGCCAGCGTGAGGCCGACCGGGATGCGGCGCGGCGACCACTCCGAGCGCGGCCGGCCGATCAGGGTCAGGACGATCGGGGTGGCGATCAGCACCCCGGCCAGGTCGCCGATCCACCAGGTTCCCCAGGTGAAGAGCAAGGCGTTGTCGGGCACGACGTCTGCGGCGTCGAGGAGCATCGTCGCCAGGCTGGGTGCCACCGGGCTCGCCAGCAGGCAGGCGGCGAGGAACAAGGCGACGTCGGCCGGCAGGGTGAGCATCAGCGGCTGGCGGACGAAGCGCCGCACCAGCGCCGCGCCGACGCCGGCCTGCAGCGCGGCGGCGACGCCGATCCCCGCCGGCAGGGCGAAGGCGGCCAGGTCGTGCCCGCCGCGCGCCGCGACCAGGCCGGCGTTGACGCAGAACGAGGCGAGCGCCACCGCGCCCAGCATCCGCCAGCCGTAGACCAGCACGCTCGCCAGGGCGATGCCGGCGGCCGGGTAGAGCGGGGTGGCGAAACCCGGAGGAATCGCCATCAGCAGGGCGAGCCAGCCGGCCACCGCGTAGGCGAGCAAGGTCAGCGCGAACGGCAGCCCGAGGCGGGCCCAGGTCGCCGCGTCCAGCGGCGGCATCGTTCGGGCGGAGGTGATCGGCATGAGTCGGTCGTCGTCGCCTGGGTAGCGGCCGGCGGGTCCCGGCTCATGCGGGCCCGTGTCGACGGCGACGATAACCGGCCGGGCCGCAAAACGGCACGATTGCGGCGGCGATCAGACGTTGAACAGGAAGTTCAGCACATCGCCGTCCTTGACGACGTACTCCTTGCCCTCGGACCGCATCTTTCCCGCCTCCTTGGCGCCGTGCTCGCCCTTGAAGGCGATGAAGTCGGCGTAGGCGATGGTCTGGGCGCGGATGAAGCCGCGCTCGAAGTCGGTGTGGATCACGCCCGCGGCCTGCGGCGCGGTGTCGCCGACGTGGATCGTCCAGGCGCGCACTTCCTTGACGCCGGCGGTGAAGTAGGTCTGCAGGCCGAGCAGGCCGAAGGCGGCGCGGATCAGCCGCGCCAGACCCGATTCGGTCTGTCCCATCTCGGCCAGGAACATCTGCCGGTCCTCGTCGTCCATGTCGGCGAGCTCGGCCTCGGTCCTGGCGCTGATCACGACCACCGGCGCATGCTGCTTGGCGGCGACCTCGCGCAGCCGGTCGAGGTGCGGGTTGTTCTCGAAGCCGTTCTCGGCGACGTTGGCGACGAACATCGCAGGCTTGGCGGTGATGAGGCAGAGCGGCTTCAGCACCGCGAGCTCCTCCTTGCTGAAGGCGACCGAGCGTACCGGCCGGGCCTGGTCGAGGGCGGCGGTGCACTTCTCGAGCACGTCGACGAGGCGCTTGGCTTCCTTGTCGTTGCCCGACTTGGCGGCCTTGATCGAGCGCGACAGGGTCTTCTCGACGGTGGCGAGGTCGGCGAGGCAAAGCTCGGTCTGGATCACCTCGATGTCGGACATCGGGTCGATCTTGCCGGCGACGTGGATCACGTTCTCGTCCTCGAAGCAGCGGACGACGTTGACGATCGCGTCGGTCTCGCGCACGTGGGCGAGGAACTGGTTGCCCAGGCCTTCGCCCTTCGACGCGCCGGCCACCAGCCCGGCGATGTCGACGAACTCGACGATCGCCGGCACGATCCGCTCGGGCTTGACGATCGCCGCGAGCTGGCCGAGGCGCGGGTCGGGCAGCTCGACCACGCCGACGTTCGGCTCGATCGTGCAGAAGGGGTAGTTCTCCGCCGCGATGCCGGCCTTGGTGAGGGCATTGAAGAGGGTGGACTTGCCGACGTTGGGCAGGCCCACGATGCCGCATTTCAGGCTCATGGAGGAGGGGTCTCGACGCGGGGGAAACGGCGATTTTAGTCGGCGGGGGTGGGTCGCCCGCCGACAATGGGCCATGACCGCCGCCAAGGGATTGTTCGCCGCCGAAGACGGGCTCGCGCGCTGCTTCTGGTGCGCCGCCAGCCCGGCCTACCGGCACTATCACGACACCGAGTGGGGATTCCCGGTCGACGACGAGCGGCGCCTGTTCGAGAAGCTCTGCCTGGAGGGCTTCCAGGCGGGCCTCAGCTGGCTCACCATCCTCAACAAGCGCGAGTCGTTCCGCAGCGCCTTCGCCGCCTTCGAGGCCGAGAAGGTGGCCCGCTTCGGCGCGCGCGACGTGACCCGCCTGCTCGGCGACGCCGGCATCGTGCGGCATCGGGGCAAGATCGAATCGACGATCAACAACGCCCGCCGCGTGCTCGAGCTGCGCGCCGAGTTCGGCTCGCTCGCCGCCTACGCCTGGCGGTTCGAGCCGGCCCCGCGCTCGCGGCCGAAGCGGATGACGCTCGCGGCCCTGAAGAAGCTCGGCAGCTCGCCCCAGTCGACGGCGATGTCGAAGGACCTGAAGAAGCGCGGCTGGAGCTTCGTCGGCCCGACCACGGTCTACGCCTTCATGCAGGCCATGGGCCTGGTCAACGATCACCTCGAAGGCTGCCACGTGCGCGCGCTCGCGCTCGCGGCGCCCCGGCCCCGACCGGCCGGCCTCGCCCCCTCGTCGCCGGAGAAGACATGACGACCCTGCAACTCCTCGCGCCGCATACCAAGGACCTCGGCGGCGGCTTCATGGTGCGGCGCCTCCTGCCCGCCGCCGACCGGCGCTCGGTCGGTCCGTTCGTGTTCTTCGATCACTTCGGGCCGATCGAGGTGACGCCCGAGGCGAACTTCGACGTGCGCCCGCATCCGCACATCGGCCTGGCGACCGTGACCTACCTGTTCGACGGAGCGATGATGCATCGCGATTCGACCGGCGTCGTGCAGCGCATCGAACCCGGCGCGGTCAACTGGATGTCGGCCGGGCGCGGCATCGTCCACTCCGAGCGCCGGCCGAAGGACGTGCAGGCCGCCACCTACCGCAGCCATGGCCTGCAGCTCTGGGTCGGCCTGCCCGAGGCCGACGAGGAATCGGCGCCGTCGTTCCAGCATGCGCCGGCCGACAGCATCCCGCGGGTCCGGCTCGAAGGCGCCACGGTCCATGTGGTCGTCGGCACGGCGTTCGGCGCCAGCTCGCCGATCGCGACGCGCTCGCCGACGCTGGCGCTGGTGTTCGACTTCGACGTCGCCAGCGGCAGCACGGTCGAGCTGCCGGCGCTCGCCTCCGAACGCGCGCTCTACGCCGTCGACCACCCGTTCGAGATCGACGGCGAGAAGGTCGACGAGTTCACCCTGGCCGTCGTGCCGGCGGGCGCGACGCCCCGGCTCGGCGCGCCGCGCGGCGGCCGCGTCGCGCTGGTCGGCGGCGAGCCGCTCGGGCACCGCTTCATCGCCTGGAACTTCGTCTCGAGCCGGCGCGAGCGCATCCTCGAGGCCGAGGCCGACTGGGAGGCGCAGCGCTTCGCGCGCGTGCCGGGCGAGACCGAGTTCATTCCATTGCCGCCGCGCCGCCCCTGAGCGCGGCCACGCGACGCAGCCGCGCCGGACGCAGCATCAGCGCGTTGCCTGCCACCGCCAGCGCGACGCCGGCGGCGGTGAGCACGTCGGGCCGATAGCCCTCGAGAAACAGCGAGACCCCGAGCGCGAGCAGCGGCGTCATCACGCCGACGGTGCCCGCCGGCCCCGGGCCGAGCCGGTCCTGCAGCGTCAGGAAGCAGGCGAAGGCGATCACCGAGCCGACGAGCGCCAGCCAGGCGAGCGAAAGCCACCAGCTCGGCGCCGTCGGCAGAGCGAAGTCGCGGCCGAGGACCAGCCCCACCGCTACCGCCGAGACGGCGCCGTAGAGCATGCCGAAGCCCATCGCGGGGAGCAGCGGAACGCCAAGCTCGCGGTTGCGGCTCGCGCTCAGGCTGCCGACCGCCGAGAGCAGGACCGAGGCCACGGTGAACACCAGGCCGAGCGTGCTGTCGCTGCCCGCGGCGGGGCGCACGATCTCCGGCCAGAAGATCAGCGCGACGCCGGCCAGGCCGAGGACACTGCCGACGACGAAGCGGCGGCCGACGGCGACGCCGAAGAGTGCCGCCGCGCCCAGCCCGTTGAGCAGCGGCGAGGCCGAGTAGCCGACCGCCACCAGCCCGGAGGCGACGTAGCGTTCGGCGTGATAGACGCAGACGACACGCCGTAGAGAAAGGCGCCCTGCAGCGCCAGCGAGGCGTGCGCGGCGAGCGGGAAGCGCAGCCGCTCGCCGCGCCAGAGCGCGAAGGCGACGAGGCTGCCGCCGGCGATCGCGTAGCGGACCGCGACGCCGAATTCCGGCGCCAGGTCGGAGAGCTGGTAGGTGATCGCATGCCAGGTCGTGCCCCAGACGAGGACGCAGACCGCGAACAGCTGCCAGGTCTTGAAGCGATGCACGGGTCCTTCAGTCGAAGGCGAAGCTCGCCCGACCGCTCATGCCGGCGCGCAGGCTCCGGTCGATGCCTTCGACGACGATCGCATTCATGCCGAAGGTGAGGGCGCCGTCGAGGCGGCGGTCGGCGCGGTACTGCGCGAGCACGTCGCCGACGGCGTGGCCGGGCACCGCAGTGACCGGGTCGACGTCGGGGATCGGGCAGCGGGCGCAGGGCTTCACCAGCTTCAGGCGCACCGGCCCTTCGGCGGTGTCGAAGACGATCTCGTCGAGGTGGTCCTCGCCGTGCTCGTCGAGCCCGCCGAGCACCAGGTTCGGACGAAAGCGCGCCATCGTCACCGCCGCCTCGCCGCCCAGCGCCAGCCGGCGGTTGACCTCGGCCAGCGAGGCGCTCGAGGCGACGAGCAGCGGAAAGCCGTCCTGGAACGAGACCTCGGCTTCGAGCGTCCCGGTCCAGCGCCGGTTCGCCAGGCGCCGGGTCTCGGGGTCGAAGCGCGCCAGGCGCAGCGGCCGGCCGAGGAAGTCGCTGAACCACTGGGCGCAGAGCGGCCCCATGTCGAACGCGGCTACCGTGTCGTTCCACACCTTCACCGTGCAGGGCGCCTCGACCCGGTCGAGGGCGACGTGCAGGGCCAGCATGCCGGGGGCGCGCAGGATCATCTCGTCGAGCTTGAGCGTCGGCTGGATCAGCGCCATCCGCGGCAGCTCGCGCTGCGTCACGAACTCGCCGGCGGCGTCGACCACCATCCAGGTGCGGTCGAGGTCGAAGCCGGTCTCGATCAGCAGGGCCTCGGCGGGCGTGGTTCCGGCGCAGGACTTGATCGGATACACGTGAACCGAGGCCAGGCTCACCGCGGTGTCGTTGTTGCTGTCGCTCGCGCTCATGGCAGAGGTGTCCGTGAAGGTCAGAAGGGCGGGCGATTGTCTCGCGAGCGTTCCCTACAATCGATTCGATGCGTTCCTTCGATGTCCAGGTGGCCGGTGCGGGCATCGTCGGCAAGACCCTGGCGCTCGCGCTGGCCCGACTCGGGCTCTCGGTTGCGCTGCGCGGTGCGCCCGGCCGCGGCGCCGGCCGGGACGACGTTCGCGCCTATGCGCTCAACGCTGCCTCGGTGGACTTGTTGCGCAGCCTGAAGGTCTGGGACGCCCTGCCCGAAGACGCGAAGACGCCCGTCCACGACATGCTGGTGCATGGCGACTCTGGAGGCGCGGCGCTCGAGTTCTCGGCCTGGGAACAGCACATCGGCGAGCTCGCGGTGATCACCGACGCCGCGGCGCTGGAGCAGCAGCTCGATGCGGCGCTGCGCTTCGCGCCGCACGTGACGCGGGTCGAGAGCGACGTGACTGCGGCGCTGCTCGCCCACTGCGAAGGCCGCGCCGCCGCCGGGCTGAAGCAGCTCGCCGCCGGCATCGCCACCGAACCCTACGGCCAGAAGGCGATCGCCGCGCGGCTGGTCGCTTCGCGGCCGCACGGCCGGGTTGCCCGGCAGTGGTTCCGCTCGCCCGACGTGCTCGCCCTGCTGCCCTTCGCCCGGCCCGAGCCCGGGCGCTCGTACGGGCTGGTCTGGTCGCTGCCGACCGAGCGCGCCGAGGCGCTGCTCGCCGCCGAGCCTCCAGAGTTCGAGCGCGAGCTCGCGCTCGCCACCGGCGGCGAGGCGGGCGAGCTTCGCCTTGCTTCGGATCGCGCCGCGTGGCCGCTGGCGATCGGCCGCGCCACGACCTGGTGCGGCCCGGGCTGGGTGCTGGCCGGCGACGCCGCGCACGTCGTTCATCCCCTGGCCGGGCAGGGCCTCAATCTCGGCCTGGCCGACGTCGCCGCGCTGGTGGCGGTGATCGCCGAGCGCGAACCCTGGCGCCGCCTCGGCGACGAACGGTTGCTTCGGCGGTACGTGCGGCTGCGCGCCGCGCCGACTTCGGCGATGCTGCGAATTACCGACGGATTGCTGCGTTTGTTCGCCGAGGACAAAGCACCGATCCGCGAACTCCGCAACAATGGCCTGGCCCTCGTCAATCGCCTCTCGCCGCTCAAGCGCTGGCTCTCCGCGCGAGCGCTCGACTCCTGACAGCACCATGAAAAACACCCTGCGCGCCCTGGCCGCCGTTTTGCTCGCCGCCTGCTTCGCCTCCGCGACCTTCGCCGGCGAGGCAGAGATCCGCAAGAACCTCGCCGAGCGAATTCCCGATTTCCCGAAGATCGACGAGATCACGAAGACGGGCATGCCCGGCATCTACGAGATCCGCCTCGGCACCGAGATCCTCTACACCGACGAGAACGGCAGCTACCTGATCCAGGGCGAGGTGATCGAGACCAAGACGCGCGTCAACCTCACCGAGCAGCGCATCTCCAAGCTGACCGCGATCGACTTCAAGAGCCTGCCGCTCAAGGACGCGATCGTCTGGAAGCAGGGCAACGGCGACAGGAAGCTCGTCGTCTTCGCCGACCCGAACTGCGGCTACTGCAAGAAGTTCGAGCGCGACCTGCAGGAAGTCAAGAACGTCACCGTCTACACCTTCCTCTATCCGATCCTCGGCGGCGATTCGCCCGAGAAGTCGAAGGCGATCTGGTGCGCCAAGGACAACACCAAGGCCTGGCGCGACTGGATGATCAAGGGCACGCCTGCAGAAGGCAGCCCGAACTGCGACTCGAGCGCGCTGCAGCGCAACTTCGCCTTCGGCAAGAAGCACCGCATCAACGGCACGCCCGGGCTGGTGTTCGAAGACGGCAGCCAGCGCGCCGGCGCGCTCAATGCCGAAGCGGTGGAAAAGCAGCTCGTCGCCGTCCGCAGCAAATCCTGAGGCCGGGCGCGGCGTCCGCCGCGCGGCCTACATCCGGTAGCTCGGGTCCTTGCGGTCGACCATCCGCTGCAGCGCGGCGAACGAGTCCTGGCCGGCGCCGTACTTCGGGTTGAACTGCAGCGCGTCGGCGACGCACTTCTCCAGCACCGGGCGCGAGATCGGGATCGCGTCGCCCTTGCCCTGCATCGCCAGCTGCACCTCGCAGGCACGATTGACGGTCCACATCAGCAGCAGGGCCTGCGGCAGCGTCTCGCCGATCGTCACCGGGCCGTGGTTGCGCAGCAGCAGCACCGAGCGGCCCTCGGCGCTGCGCAGGATGCGCTCGCCCTCGTCGGCGTGGACGGTGATGCCCTCGAAGTCGTGGTACGCGACCTTGCCGTAGAGCTGCGCGGCGTAGAAGTTCGTGAACGAGAGCCCGTCCTTCAGGCAGCACACCGCCTGGGTCGCGGTGGTGTGCAGGTGCATCACGGCGTGCGCCCCGGGCAGGGTGGCGTGGATCGCGCCGTGGAAGGTGATGCCGGCCGGGTTGATCGGCCAGTCTGAATGGCCGACGATCTTGCCCGCGAGATCGACCTTGACCAGGTTCGAGGCCGAGACCTCGGAATAGTGCAGGCCGAACGGGTTGATCAGGTAGTGCCGTGGCTCGTTCGGGACGCGCAGCGAGATGTGGTTGTAGATCAGCTCGGTCCAGCCGAGATGGTCGAAGATCCGGTAGGCGGCGGCGAGCTGCACGCGCGCCTCCCATTCCTCGGCGGCGAAACGCTCGGGGCGGGCGAAATTCATGATGCGTCCCTTTCTCGTGCGTGCTTCCGTCAGGCGTACTTCAGCTCGCCGGTCTTGCCGCGGAACACCCAGTACGAGTAGATCGTATAGCCGGCGATCGCCGGCACCGAGATGCACACGCCGAAGAGGATGAACTTGAGCGCCTCGGGGCTGCTCGCCGCCTGCCAGATCGTCAGCTGGTCGATCACGACGAACGGATAGATGCTGTAGGCCAGGCCGAGGAAGCCGAACAGGAACACGCCGATCATCAGCGCGAACGGCAGCCAGCAGAGCGCGCCGCGGACGATCTGCGTGTTCAGCATCGCTCGCACGGTGAGCAGCGCCGCCGCGGTCGAGAGCGGGATCGTCACCAGGGCGAAGATCTCGGGCAGCGCGAACCAGCGCTCGCGCACCGTGACGCTGATCCAGGGCGTGGCCATCGAGATCAGCACCATGCCGGCGACCACCGGCGGCCACGCCAGCCGGGCCCAGCCGATCGCCTTTTCCTGGAGCGCGCCCTCGCTCTTCATCACCAGCCAGCACGCGCCCATGAGCACGTAGGCCATCGGCAGGGCGAGGGCGATCGCGGCGGCGAAGACCGGGTAGTTCCAGCCCTCGCCGAAGCCGCTGACATAGCGGCCGAGCATCCAGCCCTGGGCCACCGACGTGACCACCGAGCCGGCGAAGAAGAGGCGGTCCCACGTCGCCTTGTGCCCCTCCTTGGCCTTGACCCGGAAATCGAAGGCGACGCCGCGCAGCGTCAGGCCGAGCAGCATCAGCGCGACCGGCAGGTAGATCGCCTGCAGGACGATGCCGTGCGCCTTGGGAAAGGCGATCAGGAGGATGCCGATGCCGAGCACCAGCCAGGTCTCGTTCGCGTCCCAGTAGGGGCCGATCGAGGCGACGAGCATGTCCTTTTCCTCGGGCGTGGCGCGATGCATCAGCATGCCGACGCCGAGGTCGTAGCCGTCGCTGATCACGTAGACCAGCATCGAGAGGCCCATCAGGGCCATGAAGATGACCGGCAGGGCGGCGTCGAAGCTCATCACCGTCATGGTCGGGTCCTCATGCCGAGGCCGGGCCGACCACCGGCGAGGTGGCGACGCCCGCCGGTTGCCGGGCGCGCTCCTGCGCCTCGGTCGCCAGCACCTCCTCGGGCTTCTCGGCCATGTACTTGAGCACCGTCACGTAGGCGAGCAGCAGCGCCAGGTAGAGCACGACGTAGAGCGTGAGCGTCAGGGCCACGCTCGACGCGGGGACCGCCCTGGAGACGACGTCGGCCGTGCGGATGAGGCCGTGGACGATGAACGGCTGGCGGCCGATCTCGGTGACGTACCAGCCGCACACCGTCGCCGCCCAGCCGGCGAAGGTCATCGCCGCGATGCCGCCGAGCAGCCAGCGGGGCAGGCGCGCCGCGTTCCAGCCGCTGCGCCAGTAGAGGAAACCGCCGATCCAGGCCACAGCCAGCATCAGCACGCCGATGCCGACCATCGCCCGGAAGGCGAAGAACAGAGGCGCCACGGGCGGATGCCGACCGACGAACTCGTTCAGTCCCTTCACCTCGCCGTCGGCCGAGTGGGTGAGGATCAGGCTGCCCAGCTTGGGGATTGCGATCTCGAAATGGTTGCTTCGCGTCGTCTCGTCGGGCCAGGCGAAGAGGCGCAGCGCCGCGCCCCGCTCGGTCTCCCATACGCCTTCCATCGCCGCGATCTTCTGCGGCTGATGCTCCAGGGTGTTGAGGCCGTGCATGTCGCCGGCGAGGATCTGCAGCGGCGCGGCGACCGCGGCCAGCGTCAGCGCCAGGCGCAGCACGCGCGGCGCCGAGCGCGCGCCGACGCCTTTCAGGAGCTGCCAGGCGCTCAGGCCGGCGAGCAGGAACGAGACTGTCAGCGCCGACGCCAGCAGCATGTGCACGAGGCGATACGGGAACGAGGGATTGAAGATCACCGCGATCCAGCTCGCGACGTGATAGACGCCGCCGGCGTCGACCGTGTAGCCCGCGGGCGTCTGCATCCACGAGTTGAGGGCAAGGATCCAGAAAGCGCTGAGCGTGGTGCCGAAGGCGACCAGCGCGGTCGCGAGCAGGTGGACGCGCTCGCTCACCCGGCCGTGGCCGAACAGCATGATGCCGAGGAAGCCCGCCTCGAGGAAGAACGCGGTCAGAACCTCGTAGCCGAGCAGCGGGCCGGCGATGTTGCCCACCTTCTCCATGAAGCCCGGCCAGTTGGTGCCGAACTGGAAGCTCATGGTGATGCCGCTCACCACGCCGAGGGCGAAGGTGAGGGCGAACACCTTGGTCCAGAAGCGATAGGCGTCGAGCCAGCCCTGCTGGCGCGTCGCCAGCCAGCGCAGGCGCATGAACAGCAGCACCCAGCCGAGGCCGATGGAGATCGTCGGAAACAGGATGTGGAAGGTGATGTTGGCGGCGAACTGCATTCGCGCCATCAGAAGGGCATCCATCGTGGGTTCTCGGAGGTCGGGTGCCGCCCAAGTCGTCGGTGAGGGCTCCATCTTGCCCGCGTTCGACGCCTTGCGCCCGCGGCGACAATCGCCCGGCCATGATTCGCTACCTCGTCGACGCCTCGGCCACAGGCAGCCACACTTTCGCCGTGGAACTGCGGGTCGTGCGCCCCGCACGCGCCCAGCGCCTCAGCCTGCCGGTCTGGATTCCCGGCAGCTATCTCGTGCGCGAGTTCGCACGCCACCTCTCGGCGCTGACGGCAGAGCAGGACGGCCGGCCCGTGCCGCTCGAGCAGATCGACAAGGCGAGCTGGGTCGCGCAGTGCGCGGGTGAAGGCGAGCTGGTGCTGCGGTACCGCGTCTATGCGTTCGACCTCTCGGTGCGGGCGGCGTTTCTCGATGCCGATCGCGGCTTCTTCAACGGCACCGGCACCTGCCTGCGCGTCGAAGGTCGCGAGGGCGAGGCGCATCGCCTGGCGCTTGCGGGGCTGCAGCCGGGCTGGCAGGTGGCGACGACGCTGCCGCAGCACGCCGGCGCGGCGGCGCACGAATTCATCGCCGCCGACTACGACGAGCTGGTCGACCACCCGGTCGAGCTCGGCCGCTTCTGGCGCGGCAGCTTCAGCGCCGCCGGCGTGGCGCACGAGCTCGTCGTCGCCGGCGCCTTTCCCGATTTCGACGGTGAGACCCTGCTCGCCGACACGAAGCGCATCTGCGAGGCCGAGATCGCGTTCTGGCACGGCCCGGACGGCAAGGCGCCGTTCGAGCGCTACCTGTTCCTGCTCAACGCCGTCGACGAGGGCCGGGGCGGCCTCGAGCACCGCGCCAGCACGGCGCTGGTCGCGCCGCGCCGCAACCTGCCGCGACAGTCGGCCCGCGCCGGCGGCGCGCGTGCGGGAGAGGGCACGGCGGCAGCGGCGCGCGTCGAGCCGAGCGAGGGCTACGCCGACCTGCTCGGCCTGATCGCCCACGAGTACTTCCACGCCTGGAACGTCAAGCGGCTGAAGCCGCGCGAGTTCCACCGGCTCGACTACGCGCAGGAGAACTACACCCGGCTGCTCTGGTTCTTCGAGGGCTTCACCTCGTACTACGACGACCTGCTGCTGCAGCGCAGCGGCCTGATCGACGCGGCCCACTACCTGCGGCTCGTGGCCAAGACGATGACCACCGTCGCCGGCACGCCGGGCCGCGCGCTGCAGAGCGTGGCCGCGGCCAGCTTCGACGCCTGGGTCAAGTACTACCGCGGCGACGAGAACACGCCGAACGCGACCGTGAGCTACTACGCCAAGGGCTCGCTGGTCGCGCTCGCCTTCGACCTGACGCTGCGCAGCGAGCGTCGCGGCTCGCTCGACGACGTGATGCGGCGCCTCTGGTCCGAGAGCGAAGGCGGTCCGGTCGACGAAGCCGACATTGCCGCCGCGCTCGAGGCGATCGGCGGCCGCTCGTATGCGGCCGAGCTCGCGGCCTGGGTGCACGGCACCGGCGAGCTGCCGCTGGCCGAGCTGCTCGCGCGCTTCGGCGTGGGCGTCGAGCGCCAGGCGGCGACGCTGGCGCAGCGCCTGGGCGTGCGCGTCAGCGAGAGCGCGCTCACCGGCGTGAAGGTGACGCACGTGCTGCGCGGCGGCGCCGGCGAGCGCATCGGCCTGGCCGCGGGCGACGAGCTGATCGGCGTCGGCGGCTGGCGGCTCCGCCGGCTCGACGATGCGCTGCGCTTTCTCGCCCCCACAGGCGCGACGCCGCTGCGCATCGCCCGCGACCAGCGGCTCCTCGACCTGAGCCTGGACATCGGCATGCTCGCCGGCGACGAAAGCGGTGCGTTGCAGCTGCGCCGTGCCGAAGGGGCGAGCGCCGAGGCCCGGGCGCTCGGCGAGGCATGGACCTCGGGCTGAGCCGCGGCCTCGCCGCCGGGCCGGCGCGGCGCCGGGTCGCGGCGTTCGTCGCCCTGGTCGCCGCGGTGGCGCTGCTCCATGCCTGGTTCACCGCCGTGATCGTCGAGCGCATGGCCGAGATCGACGCCGCCGCCGCGAGGATGCCGGCCCGGGTCGAGGTTGCGTACGTGAAGACGCTCGAGATCGAAGCGCCCCAGCCGCTGGCGGCGGTGGTCGCGCCGCCGCCGCGCCCGCGCGTCGCTTCGCCTCGAGCCGCGAAGCGGGTCGAGCCGGCGGCGTCGGAGCCCGCGGTGGAGGAAAAAGCACCCGAGCGGGTCGCCGCCGCTGCGCCCGCGTCCGAGCCGTCGGCCCCGGTCGCGCCGGTCCCGGTCGACCCGGCGCCGGTGGTCGCCGACGCGGCTCCGCCCGCATCGGCTTCCGGTGCCGCCTCCGCCGTGGAGGGCTTCGTCTGGCCCAAGGCCACGCGCGTCAGCTACCTGCTCACCGGCAACTGGCGCGGCGAGCTGAACGGCCGTGCCGAGGTCGAGTGGATCAAGATCGACGACCGCTATCAGGTCAACGTCGAGATGTCCGCCGGCCCGGAGTTCGCGCCCCTCCTGGCGCGGCGGATGACGAGCGAGGGCCGCATCGTCGACGGCGGCCTGTCGCCCGACCGCTACGACGAGGAAACCAAGGTGATGATGCGCGACAGCCGCCGGGTCAGCGTCGTCTTCGCCCCGGACTCGGTGACGCTCGGCAACGGCCAGCAGCGCGATCGCCTGCCGGGCGTGCAGGACACGGCGAGCCAGTTCATCCAGTTCACCTGGATGTTCGGCGCCCATCCCGAGAAGCTGCGCGTCGGCAACAGCTTCGAGCTGCCGCTGGCCCTGCCGCGCAGCATGAACACCTGGACCTACGACGTCGCCGAGGAAGAGCTGCTGAACACGGCGGTCGGGCCGCTCAACACCTTTCACCTGAAGCCGCGCCGCGGCACCCGCCGGCCGGGCGAGTGGACGGTGGACATGTGGTTCGCGCCCGAGTTGCGCTACCTGCCGGTGCGGGTGCACATCGAGCAGGACACGGGCACCTATGTCGACCTGCTGATCGCCAGGAAGCCCGAGATCGCCGGGCCCTGAACGGCGTCATTCATCGGCGTCGTTCATGATTGCCGCTTTCGCCGACCGGGAGAATCCGCCATGACCTACGAATGCATCCTGACCGAAACGCGCGGCGAGGGCGATCGCCGCATCGGGCTGATCACGCTGAACCGGCCGAAGCAGCTCAACGCCCTCAACGACACGCTGATGGACGAGCTGGGCGCCGCGCTGCTCGCCTTCGACGCCGACCCGGGCATCGGCTGCATCGTCGTCACCGGTAGCGAGAAGGCGTTTGCCGCGGGCGCCGACATCGGGGCGATGCAGCCCTACGGCTTCGTCGACGCGTACACCCAGGGCCTGATCAGTCGAAACTGGGAAACGATGCGCCAGGTGAGAAAGCCGGTGATCGCCGCGGTCGCCGGCTTCGCGCTCGGCGGCGGCTGCGAGGTGGCGATGATGTGCGACTTCGTCATCGCCGCCGACACCGCGAAGTTCGGCCAGCCCGAGATCAAGCTCGGCATCATTCCCGGCGCCGGCGGCACGCAGCGCCTGCCGCGCGCGATCTCCAAGGCGAAGGCGATGGACCTGGTGCTGACGGCGCGCATGATGGACGCGGCCGAGGCCGAGCGCGCCGGGCTGGTCTCGCGCGTCGTGCCGGCGGCCGAACTGCTGACGGTCGCCCTCGCCGCCGCCGAGACCATCTGCGGCTTCAGCGGACCGAGCGTGATGATGGCCAAGGACGCCGTCAATCGCGCCTTCGAGATGCCGCTGAGCGACGGCATTGCCTACGAGCGCCAGCTCTTCCACTCCCTCTTCGGCACCGAAGACAAGACCGAAGGGATGGACGCGTTCCTGGCGAAGCGGAAGCCGGCCTTCAAGAATCGGTGAGTGTCATCCTGAGCGAAGCGAAGGATCCCGCCGCTTCGAGATCCTTCACTGCGTTCAGGATGACGGCGTTTCGTTGCGCAGCGACGGAAACAGGATCACGT
>JANMCC010000106.1:0-15584 GCA_031360885.1 Burkholderiales bacterium
CCGACGATCGGCTTGGGCATGAAGGTCGCCGTCTTGCCGTACGAGTGGGCGACGTTCTGGATCACGTACTTCTGCAGCTGCAGCCAGTCGGCGCGCTGGATCAGGGTCGAGAACTTGGTGCCGATCTCCATCTGCGCCTGCGCCACCTCGTGGTGGTGCACCTCGACCGGAATGCCGAGCGATTCGAGGATCAGGCACATCTCGGAGCGCATGTCCTGGTACGAGTCGACCGGCGGGGTCGGGAAATAGCCGCCCTTGACCGACGGCCGGTAGCCGGAGTTGCCGTGCTCGTATTCCTTGCCCGTGTTCCACGTGGCCTCTTCCGACTCGATCTTGCAGAAGCAGCCCGACATGTCGACCTGCCAGCGCACGCTGTCGAAGATGAAGAACTCGGGCTCGGGGCCGAAGTAGGCGGTGTCGCCCAGGCCCGAGGCCTTCATGTAGGCCTCGGCGCGCTTGGCGAGCGAGCGCGGATCGCGCTCGTAGGGCTTGCCGTCGCCGGGCTCGACCACGTCGCAGGTGAGGATCAGCGTCGGCTCTTCGAAGAACGGGTCGATGTTGGCGGTGTTCGGGTCCGGCATGAGCTGCATGTCTGAGGCTTCGATGCCCTTCCAGCCGGCGATCGACGAGCCGTCGAAGGCATGGCCGCCGGTGAACTTCTCTTCGCTGAAGGCCGAGACCGGCACCGTGACGTGCTGCTCCTTGCCGCGGGTATCGGTGAAGCGGAAGTCGACGAACTTGACTTCGGCTTCCTTCACCAGGTTCATCACGTCGGCGACGGTCTTTGCCATCAATATTCTCCGGAGAGTTGGGTCTTGCAGTTGGGGTGGGCGGCGACTTCGACGGGCCGACAGAGAGCATCAGCCCCAAAACCGCGCATCAAAATTTAGCAGAAAGCATGCCAGTGCAAAGGCCCCTTGGCGCTGCGCCGGTGCATACGTCTGCACCTTGGAGAGGCGCAGACACGGGCGTCAACGCACCAATTCGGGGCCAAGTTCGGCCTGACAGGTCTTGAGGCCATCGAGCAGGGAATGGTAGGCGGCGTCGAGCTGCGCCGGGTCCCCCTTGACGCCGAGCTCGATGTGCCGGCCCCACTCGGGATGGTCGACGCTCGGCAGGCTGAAGACCTTGGTGCCGGGAAAGCCGGCCTCGATCGCCTCCATCAGCGGCGTCAGCGCCGCTTCCATCGCCCCGAAAACGATCACCGACCGCTCGCGCGGACCGGCGCTCGCGTGCAGGCCGGGGTAGATCGTGTCGAGCACCCATTCGATCATCGGCCAGGCCATGACCGGAAACCCGGGTACGAAGAACACGCCGCCCTCGCCCTTGCGGACGGAGAAGCCAGCGATCTTGTTGTAGGGATTGGGGATGATCCCGGCGCCCTCGGGAAAGACCGCCATGTTGAGCCGGTGCCTGTTGTCGTCGCGGTCGGGCTCGTACGCCTTGCCCTGCTCGCGGGCCACGTCCCTCATCCGTTCGAGCACGAAGTCGCGCGCCTCGGGATGCAGCGCCAGCGGCACGCCCAGCGCCGCGGCCGCGCACTGCCGGGTGTGGTCGTCGGGCGTGGCGCCGATGCCGCCGCAGGAGAACACGGCGTCGCCGCTGGCGAACGCGTCCTTCAGGTCGGCGGTGATGCGCTCGCGGTCGTCGCCGACGTAGCGTGCCCAGGAGAGCGACAGCCCGCGGGCCGCGAGCAGATCGATCACCTTGGGCAGGTGCTTGTCGGCGCGCTTGCCCGAGAGGATCTCGTCGCCGATGATGATGAGGCCGAAGTTCATGCAGCGAGGCCGCCCGGCGGCGGCGAAGGCGAAAGGCGCAGCGGCTCGGCCGGCTGCGGCAGGGCGGTCGCCGCCGCGGCCTCGGCGACGCGCAGGTCGCGCAGCGCGGCGAGCAGGTAGTGCGCGTACCAGAGCGCCGAGAACGCGAACACCAGCGTGTAGAGCCAGATCGAGACCAGGATCAGGATCGGCGCGAACACCAGGGTCAGGGCGCTCACCGCCCAGAGGAGCGAAGGCGCGGCGCCGAGGTAGCCGGTGAGCACGCCCATGCCGAACAGCGGCCAGCGATGCGCCGCCATCAGCTGCCGGCGCTCCTCGCGGCTGGCATGCAACGCGAGCACGTCGAACGCGAACACGCGGTAGGTGAGCCAGCCCCAGATCAGCGGCGGAACCACCAGCACCAGCGGCGGGATGAACCAGAGCGGGATGCTCGCGACCAGCGCCGCCAGCGCCACCAGCGTGCAGCCGAGCGACCAGAGCAGGCTTTGCAGGAAGCCCGCGCCCTCGCGCCGCTCGAGCCGCGTGAACCGGCGCAGCTCGACCAGGCGGACCATCGCCGGCGTCATCAGCCAGGCGACCAGGACCAGCGAGGCAACGACGCAGACCGGCACCGCCAGGGCGACGATCACCAGCGGCGCGAACACGCTCTGGAAGGCACCGCCGCCGACCGACGCGAGCCAGCCGAAGAACGACGCGAGCAGCGACCACTGCTCGAGCGAGCCGCGCACCGCGTCGACCGCCGGTTCCCAGAAGAAGTAGCCGAGCAGCGCGACGCCGCCGCCGACGACGAGCAGCGGCGCCAGCGAGAGCGCGATCACCCTCGGATGCAGGCAGTAGGCGGCGGCGCGCCAGAACGCGTCGAGCAGCGATCGCGTCATCGCCGTGGGCTCGCGATCGGGGCAGAGAGAGGCATGTCTCGAGTGTAGCGAGCGACCTGCCCGACCGACCCGGGCGAGCCGGCCGCCCCGTCCGGCCGGAGCGCGTGGCGAACCGCCCTCGACACGTGCCAACTCGTAACGGTTTTTCCGCACGGACCGCGCGCCGCCCGACCTGCGGCGGCCCACGACTGCGACACCGCTACCTATCATTTCCCGATGCTGCAGCTGCAATCGACGTCCCTGCTCGTGGCCGCCTCGGCCAGCCTCGTCATCGCCAGCGCCGCAGCGGCGGCGATCGGCGTGCGGCAGAAGCAGCGGCGCGGCGTCTGGTGGTGGATCGCCGCCAACCTCGGCCTCGCCGGCGCGCTCGCCGCGCACGCGCTCGAGGAGCAGAACGAATTCCTTGCCCCGCTCGCCGCGGTGCTCGCCTTGCAATGGCCGGTGGTCACGCTGGTCGGCATGCGCCGCTTCTTCGCCCGCGGCGTCAGTACCCTGCCGCCCTGGGCGGACGCCGTCGTGCTCGGCTCGTCGCTTCTCGGCGTGCTCGCCGGCTGGTACCTGCCCTGGAGCGCGGCGGTGCAAGGCCAGGTGCTGGTCGGCGCTATGCTGGCCGCCACCGTCTACGCCGCCCTCGCGCTCTGGCGCCTCGAGGATTTCGCGACCACGCCGACCCTGCACGGCCTGCTCGTGGCCCTGGTCGGCAGCGCGCTGCTGCAGGCGGCCTGGTGGGCGATCGCCTCGTTCCTGCTGGTGCCCGAGGCGGCCGGCGTCGACCTGGCGCTCGGCGCCTGGCTCGGCCCCGCCGCCGTCGCCCTGCTCATGCCGCAGCTCGCGCTGGTGATGAGCAACGAGCGCAACGTCGCCCAGCTGCGCGCCTCGCACCGCAAGCTCCGCCACATGGTCGAGGTCGATCCCCTCACCCGCCTGCCCAACCGGCGCCACTTCCACGAGCTCGCCGCCAAGGCGATCCAGCCCTCGCAGGAGCTGACGACGGTGCTGGTGTTCGATGTCGACCGCCTGAAGCACATCAACGAGGTGCTCGGCCACCAGATCGGCGACGAGGCGCTGAAGCAGATCGGCACCGTGCTGCGCGAGACGCTGCGCCGGCGCGACGTCGCCGGCCGGCTCGGCGGCGACGAGTTCGCGGCGGTTCTGCCGCGCACGCGCGTCGCCGACGTCGAGGCGGTCATCACCCGCATCAACACCCGGATCGACGACCGCCAGGTCGCACCGCGCATCGCCCGCGTCTGCCTCAACGTCGGCGCGACCCAGATGCTCGCCAGCGAGACGCTCGCCGACGCCCTGCGCCGGGCCGAGATCAAGCTCGAGACCGACCGCGACAAGCGGCGGGAAGCCGAGGCGCTGGCCGCACGCATGGCCGACTCGATGCCCGCCTCGGAAGTGATGCCGGCGCTGGCGGAAGCACTCGCCTCGCGCCGCGGCCCGCTCTCGGTGTCGGCCGGGCTCGACCTGATCCCGATCGGCGAGGTCGTTCCGGCCAACGCCCACTAGGGCTCCGCCGACGCCGGCAAGCGCCGGCCGCGCCTCAGCGCGACAGCATCAGCACGGTCCAGCCCCTGGCCTCGGCCTCGGCGCGCAGCACGGCGTCAGGATCGACCGCCACCGCACGAGCGACCGCGCGCAACAGCGGCAGGTCGTTCGCCGAGTCGCTGTAGAACGTGGCTTCGGCGATCGCCGTCGCCTGCAGCCCGTTCGCCTCGAGCCAGGCCGCGAGGCGGGCGACCTTTCCTTCGCGCATGTTGAGGACGCCGGCGTTGGCGCCGGTGAAGACACCTTCCGCCTCCTCGAGCTCGGTGGCGATCAGCTCGTCCGGCGCGAAGCCGAGCGCGCCGGCGATCGTCTCGGTGAGGAAGCGGTTGGTCGCGGTGGTGAGCAGCACGCGCTCGCCGGCGTCGCGATGCGCCGCGAGCAGCGCCCGCGCCGCCTCGCCGACCCGCGGCAGGACCCGAGACGCGACGAACCGGTCGCGCAACGCCGCCCAGCCGCCCCGCGACCGGCCCCGCAGCGTCGACGCATAGAAGGCGCAGAACTCGGCCGGCGTGATCGCGCCGGCGCGATAGCGCTCGACGACGCTGCGGTTCCTGGCCTCGAACCCGGCGCGATCGAGCACGCCCTCCTCGATCAGGAACCCGCACCAGAGCTCGTCGGTGTCGCCGTCGAGCAGCGTCCCGTCGAGGTCGAACAGCGCGAGCTTGCCGGGCGCGATCAAGGGCTGCGCAGGTGCCAGGCCTTCGGCCGCATGAAGGTCTGGATGCCGTAGCGCGAGAGCGTGACGCCGACGCCCGAGTCGCCGTGGCCCGACCAGGGCAGGCGCGGACTGACCCGGTCGCAGCAGTTCCAGTAGACGCTGCCGGCGTTCACCTGCGACAGCAGCTTCGCCGCCCTCGCCTCGTCGCGCGTGTACATGCCCGCGGTCAGGCCGTAGCGGGTGTCGTTCATCAGCGCCAGCGCCTCGGCGTCGCCCCTGACCTTCTGGATCCCGATCAGCGGCCCGAAGCTTTCCTCCTGCATCAGCAGCATGCCGTGGTCGACGTCGGTGAAGACGGTCGGCTCGAACCAGTTGCCTTTCTGGACGATGCGCTTGCCGCCGGTGCGCAGGGTCGCGCCCCTGGCGACGGCGTCGGCGACCTGGGCCTCGAGCACCGCCAGTTGCGGCGTGCGCGTGATCGCGCCGATGTAGGTGCCTTCGGCCGTCGGGTCGCCGACCTTGAAGCCCTTCACCGTGTCGAGGAAGGCGGCGACGAAGGCGTCATGGATCTTCTCGTGGACGTAGATCCGCTCGACCGAGCAGCAGCTCTGGCCGGTGTTGTACATGGCGCCGTCGGCCAGCGACTCGGCCGCCGCCTTGGGATCGGCGTCCTCGGCGACGTAGGTCGGGTCCTTGCCGCCGAGCTCGAGCTGCAGCCGGATCATGCGCGGGCCCACCGCCGCGGCGATGCGCGCGCCGGTCGCGGCCGAGCCGGTGAAGAACACGCCGTCGACCTGCTGCGCGATCAGCGCCGCGCCGACCTCGCCGCCGCCGACCAGGGTGATGAACACGTCGGCGGGCACGCCCGCGGCGTGCAGCAGCCGGTCGATGTGCAGCCCGGTCAGCGTCGCGAACTCCGAGGGCTTGTAGAGCACCGCGTTGCCGGTGAGCAGCGCCGGCACGAACACGTTGCCGCCGACGAAGTACGGATAGTTCCAGGCCGAGACGTTGGCGACGACGCCGAGCGGCTGGTGGGCGATGCGCTCGCGCGTGCTCGCGTCGGCGAAGACGTTCTCGTCGGCACTGCTCGCCTCGACCTCGGCCAGGAAGAAGTCGATCCGGCCGAGGAAGCCGTTCAATTCGCTGCGCGACTGCGCCAGCGGCTTGCCGACCTCGGCGGTGAGGGTCGCGGCCAGGGTCTCGAGCTCGGCGACGACCGCGGCGCGAAAGGCGACGATCGCGGCCTTGCGCTCCGCCAGAGGCCGGGCCGCCCACGCCGGCTGCGCCGCGCGGGCGCGCGCTGCCTTGGCGGCGACGCTGGCGGCGTCGTCGGCGGGAACCTCGGCGATCCGCTCGCCGGTGGCGGGGTTGGTGATGACGAGAGAGGTCGTGGTCATGCGGTTTGCGCCGCGCGGGCGGCGGCGAGAAAGTCGTCGAGCAAGGGCCGGTCGTCGAGCGTGCCTTCGCCGGCGCGATGGAATTCGGGATGCCACTGCACCGCGGCCATGAAGGTCGGGCCGGGCTTCCTGATCGCCTCGATCATGCCGTCGACCGGGCAGCGCGCCTCGACGACGAAGCCGGCGGCCAGGTCCTTGATGCCCTGGTGGTGGACGCTGTTGACGGTGGCCTTGGGCGTGCCTTCGAAGACTTCCGCGAGCCGTGTGCCGGGAACGAACTCGACCGCATGCAGGTTCCGGTCGTAGCTCAGCGCGTCGCGGTGCCGCACCGGACCGGGCCGGAGCGTGTCGATGTCCTGGAGCAGGGTGCCGCCGTGCGCCACGTTCATCACCTGCAGGCCGCGGCAGATGCCGAGCACCGGCTTGCCGCGGGCGGCGAAGGCGGCGAGCAGCGCGCGCTCGTAGTCGTCGCGGATGCGGTCGCCGCGCCAGCGCTCGTTCAGCGGCTCCTCGCCGTAGCTCTGCGGCGCCATGTCCGAGCCGCCTTCGAGCACCAGCGCATCGAGCCAGTCGGCATAGTCGCCGAGGCCGGCATCGCCCTTCTGCGTGTCGCCGGCCGGGCTGGGGATCATCACCGCCAGCGCACCGCTCGCCATCACCCAGTGCGCCACCGACTGCTCGACGTACTGCAGCGTCTTGCCGGTGAAGATCGCCCGCTCGGGGTCGGCGTGGAAGAAGCAGGCCGAGATGCCGACCTTCAGCCGGTCTTGGCGGGGATCTCTTGCGTTCACATGGCCTCCGCGAACAGCCGCTCGAAGTCGTTCGCTGCCACCGGCCGCGGGTTGGTCTGGTGGCAGATGTCGGCGGTGGCGATCGCCACCAGCCGGGGGATGGCAGCGCGGTCGACGCCCGCCTTCGTCAGGTTCGGAGCGATCCCGATCTCCTGCTTCAGCGCTTTCAGCCAGGCGAGAAAGCCCGCCGCGCCGCCGCTCACGCCGACGGCGTGCGCGAGCTCGTCGAACTTCTTCGGCACGGCCTCGGCGTTCCAGGCGAGCACGGTGTCGATCATCAGCGCGTTGGCCAGGCCGTGGTGCATGTCGCAGACGGTGCCGAGCGCGTGCGCGCACGAATGCACCGCGCCGAGGTCCTTCTGGAAGGCGATCGCGCCCATCATCGAGCTCATCATCATGTCGCCGCGCGCGCCGAGGTTGCCCGGCTCGCGCACCGCGAGCGCGAGCGCCCGCGCGGCGATGCGCGTGCCCTCGAGGGCGATGCCGTCGCAGAGCGGGTGGTACGCCGGCGAGAGGTAGCTCTCGACGTTGTGCGTCAGCGCGTCCATGCCGGTGGCCGCGGTCACGGCGGGCGGCAGTCCGACCGTGAGCTCGGGGTCGGCGAACACCACCCTGGCCAGGATCAGGGGCGAGAAGACGACGCGCTTGACGTGCGTGTCCTCCTCGCTGATGACGCTCGAGCGGCCGACCTCGCTGCCGGTGCCCGAGGTCGTGGGCAGGGCGACGAAGTACGGCAGGCTCTCGCCGATGGCGCGCACCTGCGGATGGTCCCAGACGTACTCCATGACGTCGCCCTCGTGCGTGGCGAGCACGCCGACGACCTTGGCGACGTCGAGCGCCGCCCCGCCGCCGATGCCGACCACGCAGTCGGCGCCGTGCGCGCGGTACGCCGCGGCGCCGTTCATCACCTGGCTGCCGGTCGGGTTGCCGAACACGCCGGCGTAGACCGAAGGCGCGAGGCCCGCGGCCGAGAGGCTGGCGACGAACTCCGCGAGCAGCGGCAACGCGGCCAGGCCCTTGTCGGTGACGACGAGCGGGCGCTTCAGGCCGCGCTCCTTCAGGTGCGGGCCGGCGAGCTTGCTCGCGCCGGGCCCGAACTGGATCGTCGTGGGAAAGGAAAAGCGGGTGATCGTCATGGCGAAGGTCCGGTCGGAATTCGGGGGTTGCGAAGTCAGGGCTGCACGCGCAGCCAGCGCAGCTCGGGCTGATCGTTCGGCCACTGCACGGCGCGCACGTTCTTCTTCATCGCCCAGTTGAGGGTGCGGCGATAGAGCGGCACCGAGGGCATCTCCTCGCCGACGAAGCGCAGCACCGTCGCCACCATCGCGCGGCGCCGGGTCGGATCGGGCTCGACCCGCATCGCGTCGATCAGCACGTCGAGGCGCGGGTTGCTGTAGCGGCCGGCGTTGAAGGTGCCGAAGCCGCCCTTCTCGTAGCTGCGGAACAGGCCGTTGAGCGAGGCCCAGGCGTCGGGCGTCGGCGTCCAGCCGAACTCGACCAGGCTGGCGGTGGCCTGCGTCAGCTTCGGGAAGAACTGGTTGGTCGGCGAGGAGCGCAGCGTGGCGCGAATGCCCACCTGCGTCAGCATCGCCGTCATTGCCTGGCAGACCGCCTCGCGCCATGCGACGTTGACGCAGTCGAGCGTGACCGAGAAGCCGTTCGGATAGCCCGCCTCGGCGAGCAGCGCCCGCGCCTTCGCCGGATCGAAAGGCAGGCGCTTGTCGAGCTCGGCGAGCGAACCGTCGACCCGCGGCGAGAGCCAGGCGCCGGTCGGCAGCGCCAGCCCGCGCAGCACCTTCTGCACGATCAGCTCGACGTTGATCGCGTGATAGACGGCGCGCCGAACGCGGATGTCCTTGAACGGATTCCGGCCCTTGACGTCGGAGCCTTCGAGCTCGTCCTTCGCCACGTCGAACACCAGGTACTGCTGGCCGAGGTCGGGGCCCTGCATCACCGTCAGTGCGCTTTCGCTCTTGAGGCGGGCGACGTCGGGAATCGGCGGGTCGAGCACCATGTCGACCTCGCCCGAGATCAGCGCTGCCAGGCGGGTGGCGTCGGAGCGCAGCGAGAGCCACACGACCTCGTCGACGTTGCCCGAGCGCTTCTCGCTCCAGCCCCACCAGCGCGGGTTCTTCTTCAGCACGGTACGGATGTCGGGCTCGTAGCGGTCGAGAGAGTAGGGGCCGGTGCCATTCGCGTTGCGCACGGCGAAAGTCTCCTGCTTGCCGTTGAAGTCCTGCGCGATCTCGACCTTGTGCGCGAGGCACCAGGCCTTGCTCATCATCGGCAGGTTGACGAACTTGTCGGGCAGCACCGCGTCGGGCGCCTCGAGCTGGATCTCGAGCGTCTGCTCGTCGATCTTCTTCGCCGCCACCACGCCCTTCAGCTGGAAGCTGCGCTGCGAAGGCGGCGTCATCGCCCGCTGCACCGAGAACACCGCGTCGTCCACGGTGAACGGCGTGCCGTCGTGGAACACCACCCCCTGGCGCAGCTTGAAGCGCCAGGTCTTGGCGTCGACCTGGTTCCAGGACAACGCGAGCTGCGGCTCGGTCCTGAACTGCTCGTCGCGGCCGACCAGCGAGTCGTACACCTGGAAGGCGATGCGCGAGTGATAGAGCAGCGCCAGGGCGTGCGGGTCCATCGTCTGCGGATCGAACGCGCTGGCGATCCGCACGGTGATCGCCTGCGCCGGTGCGACGACCGTGAGGGCGCACGCCGTCGCCAGAGCCTGGAGCCACCTTGCGAAGACAGACATCAGATGATCTCGAAGTAGCGCTTGAGCTCCCAGTCCGTGACCCCGTCGAGCCACTGCCGCCACTCCCACTCGCGCGTGGCGGCGAAGTGGTCGACGAAGTCGTCGCCGAACCAGTCGCGAGCCACCCGCGACTGCTGGAAGACGCGGGTCGTCTCGATCAGGGTGCGCGGCGCGCGCGGAATGTGGTCCGCGCCCTGGTTGGTGCCGGTGATCGGCGGCGCGGTCAGCGTCCAGCCCTTCTCGATGCCTTCCAGCCCGGCGGCGATCACCGCGGCCATCGCGATATACGGGTTGACGTCGGCGCCCGGGCAGCGCGTCTCCAGGCGGGTGGCCTTCGGGCTGCCGGCGATGACGCGAAAGCTCGCGGTCCGGTTGTCCATGCCCCAGGTCGGCTTCACCGGCGCCCAGAAGCCGTCGACCAGGCGCTTGTAGCTGTTGATGGTCGGCCAGAACATCGGCGCCATCTCCATCAGGCAGGCGACCTGGCCGGCGAGGTAGCTCTCGAACAGCGGGCTCATCCTGCGCGGCGACTTCTCGTCGTAGAACAGGTTGGCCTTGCCGTCCTTGCCTTCCTTCAGGCTCTGGTGGATGTGGCCGCTGCAGCCCGGGTAGGCCGAGTTCCACTTCGCCATGAAGCTGGGCATGATGCCAAAGCGCGAGCCGATCTCCTTGGCGCCGGTCTTGAAGAGGATGGCTCGGTCGGCCTGCTCGAGCGCTTCGCCGAAGGCGATCGCGACCTCGTAGGTGCCCGGGCCGGTCTCGGTGTGCAGGCCCTCGATCGGCACGCCGAAGGCGAGCATCTCGTCCATCAGGGCGTTCATGAACTCGCGGCGATGGTTCATGCGCAGCAGCGAATAGCCGAACATGCCCGGCGTGAGCGTGGTCGGCGCGACGCCCTGCTTGGCCGCCCAGCTCTGCGGCGTCTCGACGAAGTTGAACCACTCGAATTCCATCCCGGCCATCACCGAGAAGCCCATCTTCTCGGCCCGCTTCAGCACCCGCTTCAGGGTCTGGCGCGGGCAGATCGGCGACGGCGTGTGGTCGGCGTTGACGAACTCGCCGAGGAAGAACGGCACGTTGCCGTCCCAGGGCACGGTGCGCTGGGTGGCGAGATCGAGCCGCGCCAGGGCGTCGGGGAAGCCGTGCTGCCAGCCGGTGTGGGTGGCGTTGTCGTAGGTATGGTCGGCCATGTCCCAGCCGAAGACGACGTCGCAGAAGCCGAAGCCCCCGCCCGGCGAAGGCTCGGCCGCGCCGAGGAACTTGTCGATGTGCAGGTACTTGCCCCGCAGCACGCCGTCGATGTCGCTGACGGCGACCTTGACCTTGCTGCTGCCGCTCTTGCGAACGGCGGTAAGCGCGGGATGTTCGGGGGTGGGCGTGGTCATCGTCGGATTGTCGCGCCGTCGCGGCGGCGTCGTCAGCGCAGGTTGGGGGCGCCGCTGGCGATGCCGAGCTCGCGCATCGTCGCGGCGACGGCGGCGACCGCGCCGCGCATCTCTTCGGGGCCGATCGCGCCGATGCAGCCGACGCGGAAGGTCTCGAGCTCGGTGAGCTTTCCGGGATAGAGGATGAAGCCGTGCTGCTTCACCGCCTCGTAGAACGGCCGGAACGCGTACTTCGGATCGGCCGGCGCGTGGAAGGTGACGATGATCGGCGCCTGGATCGCCGGGTCGAGGAAAGGTATGAAGCCGAGCCCCTTCATGCCGCCGACCAGCGCCTCGTAGTTGGCGGTGTAGCGGGCCAGGCGCGCCGGCTGGCCGCCCTCCTCCTCGAACTGGCGCATCGCCTCGGCCAGCGCCGCGACCACATGGGTGGGCGGGGTGAAGCGCCACTGCCCAGTCTTCTCCATGTAGACGTGCTGGTCGTGAAGGTCCATCGCCAGCGAGTGCGAGTTGCCCGCGGCGCCGGCGATCACGTCCTTGCGGATGAAGACGAAGCCCATGCCGGGCACGCCCTCGAGGCACTTGCCGCTCGCCGCCACCAGCGCGTCGAACTTCAGCGCGCGGGCGTCGATCGGCAACGCCGCGAACGAGCTCATGGCGTCGACGATCAGCCCCTTGCCGTGCCTGGCGCAGACCTCGGACACGGCCTGCAGCGGATTGGCGACGCCGGTGCCGGTCTCGCAGTGGATGAAGCCGACGTGGGTGATGCTCGCGTCGGCCTTCAGCGCGGCCTCGAGCGCCGCGACCGAGACCGGCGCGTCCTCGGCGTGCGGCAGGATCGTGGTCTTGCGGCCCATCAGCGTCGACAGCTTGCCCATGCGCTTGCAGTAGGCGCCGTTGTCGAGCACGAGCACGTGGCCGTTCTTCGGCACGATCGTCGCCACCGCCGCCTCGACCGAGAAGGTGCCGCTGCCCTGCAGAGGCACGACCACGTGCGTCTCTTCGCCATGGACGATCGCCAGCAGCTGGCGGCGCAACGCGGCGGTGATGGCGATGAAGCTCGAGTCCCACGAGCCCCAGTCGCGCAGCATCGCCCGCTTGGTCCGGTCGGTGGTGGTCAGGGGTCCGGGCGTGAGGAGGATGGGATCGCGCTGCATGGAGTCTCCGGAGTCGTTGTCGGCAGCTGCCCGCTCAGCGCACCGCGCCGCGTCGCCATGCCTGGGTGCGCCGGTCCACGAGCGCGCCCACCGCCATGAAGATCAGCGTCACGACCGTCGAGGCGCCGGTGATCAGCATCGCGCAGGCGGCGGCGCCGCCGGCCTCGCCGGCCTCGTCGAGGTTGAGGATGGCGATCGCCGCGACCTTGGTGTCGGGCGAGTAGAGGAAGACCACGGCCGAGATCGTGGTCATCGCGTTGACGAAGAAGTAGCGGGCGATGTCGACCAGCGTCGGCGTGCAGATCGGCAGGGTGACGCGCCAGAGGGTGGTGAAGAACGGCACCTTGAGCGAGGCGCTGACCGCCTCGAACTCGGCGTCGAGCGACTTCAATGCCGTCACCGCGGTGAGATGGCCGGTGGTGTAGAAGTGGACGATGGTGCAGACGATCAGAAGCGGCATCGTCTGGTAGAGGAAGTGCAGCGGGTTGCCGGGGGCGTTGAAGAAGAAGATGTAGCCGAGGCCCAGCACCAGCCCGGGCACCGCCATCGGCAGCATCGCCAGCAGGCGTACCACCGGGCGCAGCGCGTCCATGCCTCGCGTCTTCTCGAGCATGTAGGCGCCGATGAAGACGATCAGGGTGCCGAAGAAGGCGGTGCCGGCGGCCAGCGTGAGGCTGTGGACGAACGCCGGGCCGACCTCGGCGTCGACCAGGCCCATGGTGTAGTGCTTGAGCGTCGGCGTCAGGTTGTACGGCCAGTAGGTGGCGATCGAAGCGAACGCCGCCATGCCGATCATCGCCAGCATCAGGGCGCTGATCAGCAGCACGTAGGCGAGCATCAGCCGGTCGAAGCCCTTCGCCGGCTTGGGCGCATACGGCACGGCGCGCGCCGTCAGCATCGCCGTGAGCTTGCGCCGCACCAGCCAGTCGATGCCGAAGGTCAGCACCGCCGGCGTCAGCAGCAGCAGGCCGACGACCGCGCCGCGCTGGAAGTCCTGCTGGCCGATGACGAGCTTGAAGACGTCGGTAGCGAGCATGTTGAAGTTGCCGCCGATCACCTTGGGGATGCCGAAGTCGGTCATCACCAGGGTGAAGGAGACGAGCGCCGCCGAGATCAGGCCGTACTTAGCGCCCGGCAGCGTGATCGTGAAGAACTTGCGCCGGGTCGAGGTGCCGAGAGCCTGCGCCGCCTCGTAGAGGCGCGCATCGGCGAGCGCCAGCGCGCTCACCAGGATCATCAGCGCATGCGGGAACACGGCGAAGCACTCGGCGACGACGATGCCCGGCGCGCCGTAGATGTTCTCGAAGCCGAAGGCGGTGACGATGCCCTTGGCGATGCCCTGGTTGCCGAACCAGTAGATCAGCGACAGGGCAGAGAGCAGCGAGGGCGCGAGCAGCGGGATCAGGGCGATCGTGCGGAACACGCCCTTGCCGGGAATGCAGCTGCGCGTCATCGCGTAGGCGAAGCCGAAGGCGAGGGGCACCGTGATCAGCGTCACCAGCGCCGAGACCCAGACGCTGTTCGAGAACGACTGCAGCAGCGCCGGCGTCTTGACGTAGGCGGCGAAGTTGGCCACGCCGATGAAGGCGCCGTCCGCGTCCTGCATCGACTTGGCGAGGATGGTGGCGAGCGGCAGGGCGAGGAACGCGACCAGCGCCAGCACCAGCAGCAGCATCACCGCATGCGCGACCCGGTCGGTCCAGTGCGCGCGCTGGCGGAGCGCGCGGGCGGCGGGCAGCGGGAGAACGGCCGACACGTTCAGCCCCGAACGGCTAGAAGAAGCGCATCCGCTCGGGCAGCACCTTCAGCGGCAGGCGGCTGCCGACCTCGAGGCCCTGCTCGGCGAGGTAGTTGAGCGACAGGTAGACCGTGATCGGCTGCGTGCCCATGGCCTCGGCATTGACGCGGACCAGGCAGTACGAGCCGAGGAACTCGATCTTGTCGATGGCGCCGTCGAAGACGTTGACGTCGCCCGGCGCGATCGGCCGGGCGAGCACGTCCTCGGGCCGCAGGTAGACCTTGACCTCGCGCTCGGTCTCGGTGTCGCGCTCGCAGGAGAAGCGGCTGGCGCCGATGCGCAGGTCGCGGCCCGGATGCAGCCGCCCCGACAGCACGTTGATCTTGCCGACGAAGTCGGCGACGAAGGGCGTGGCCGGGTCGCGATAGATCTCCATCGGCGTGCCCACCTGCTCGATCACGCCCTGGTTCATGACGACGATGCGGTCGGCGACCGAGAGCGCCTCCTCCTGGTCGTGCGTGACCATGATCGTGGTGACGCCGAGCTTTCGCTGCAGCGAGCGGATCTCCTGGCGCAGGTGGACGCGAACGATCGCGTCGAGCGCCGAGAGCGGCTCGTCGAGCAGCAGCAGGCCGGGCGAGGTGGCGAGCGCGCGCGCCAGGGCGATGCGCTGCTGCTGCCCGCCCGAGAGCTGGGACGGAAACTTGGCGCCGCTGCCGGGCAGGCCGACGAGCTTGAGCAGCTCCTCGACTCGCGCGGCGATCTGTGCCTTGGCCACCTTGCGGTTGACCAGGCCGTAGCCGACGTTGTCGGCGACCGAGAGGTTGGGAAAGAGCGCGTACGACTGGAAGACGATGCCGTAGTCGCGCTCGGCCGGCGGCAGCACCGAGATGTCGCGGCCCGCCTGGAAGATGCTGCCGGCGGTCTGCGTCTCGAGGCCGGCGATGATGCGCAGCAGGGTGGTCTTGCCGCAGCCCGAAGGACCGAGGAAGCAGACGAACTCGCCCTGCTCGATCGTCAGGTCGATGTCGGAGAGCGCCTGGAAGGTTCCGAACGATTTCCGGATGCCTTCGAGGCGCAGGTACTCGCTCATGGCAGGCGCGGCGCGGACCCTCTTACTTCTTCGGCTCCGACTTGGCGTTGTAGCGCTTGTTCCACTCCTCGAGGATGCGCGCCCGGTTGTCGGCGGCGACCTTGAAGTCCATCTTCACCAGCCGGCTCTCGTAGTCGGCCGGCACGTTGGCCAGCGGCGAGGCGACGCCGGGCTGCGCGGTGATTGCGAAGTTCTTGCCGTAGAGCTGCATCGCGTCCTTGCTCGAGGCCCAGTCGGCGAGCTTCCTGGCCGCTTCCAGGTTCTTCGTGCCCTTGTGGATGGCGAACGCCTCGAGATCCCAGCCGAGGCCTTCCTTCGGGAACACCAGGTCGATCGGCGCGCCCTTGGCCTTGTTGGCGTTGGCGCGGTACTCGAACGAGATGCCGACCACGTACTCGCCGGCGGC
>JANMCC010000109.1:0-3283 GCA_031360885.1 Burkholderiales bacterium
AGTCCGGTCTCGACCCAGTGCCGGTACCAGCGGTTCTTGTCGTCCTCGGAGAGGCCCATCTCCCTGACCAGATAGCGCAGCACCCGCAGGTTGTCGAGCGGATGGATCTCGCAAGCCATGTCGAGCGCGATCGCGCGCACCCGGGCGCGGGCGAGCGGATCCTTCGGCAGCAGTGGCGGCTCGGGATGCGTTTCCTCGAGGTACTCGATGATCGCCAGCGACTGGGTCAGCGGCGCGACCCCGGGCTCCTCCAGCACCAGCGCCGGAACGAGCTGCGAAGGAGCGAGCGCGCGAAAGGCGTCGCCGAGCTGCTCGTTCTTCACCAGGTGAACCGCCACGTACTCGTAGCTCAGGCCCTTGAGCGCGAGCGCGATCCGCACCCGGTACGAGGCAGAGGAGCGGAAGTAGTTGTAAAGCTTCATCCCGCCGGCGCGAGTCTCAGCGAGCGACGATCTGCACCTGCAGGCTGCCGACGCCGTCGACGCTGGCCCGCAGCGTGTCGCCGGGCTCGACCGCGGCCACGCCCTCCGGCGTGCCGCTGAAGATCAGGTCGCCGGGGGCGAGCTCCCAGGCCGCCGAGAGGTGCTCGATGACCTCGCCGAGGTCCCAGATCAGCTTGCCGATCGTGCTCTGCTGGCGGATCACGCCGTTGACCTCGAGCGTGATCCGGGTGTCGCCGTCGACCGAGCAGTCGCTGGCGCGGTAGATCGGCCCGATCGGCGCCGAATGGTCGAAGCCCTTGCCGATGTCCCACGGCCGGCCGAGCTTCTTGGCCTCGCCCTGCAGGTCGCGCCGGGTCATGTCGAGACCGACGGCGTAGCCCCAGACGTGCTTCATCGCGTCGGCGGCCTTGATGTCGCGGCCGCCCGTGCCGATGGCAACGACGAGTTCGACCTCGTGATGCAGGCTCTTCGTCAGGCTCGGATACGGCATCCGCCCGGTCTCGCCCTCGGCGACCGCCAGCACCGCGTCGGCGGGCTTGAGAAAGAAGAACGGCGGTTCGCGGCCGGTGAAGCCCATCTCCTTCGCATGCTCGACATAGTTGCGGCCGACGCAGTAGATGCGGTGCACCGGAAAGCTCTCGGCGGAGGCGGCGACGGGGACGCTGGCGGGCGCGGGCGGGGCGAAGACGTGGCTCATCGGGGCGTCTCGGTGGGGGTGTGCCGCGATCATGCCACGCGACTTTCGGCGCGCCCGCGAGGCCATAAACTGGCGCCATGTTCCTGCCGCGCAGCATCAAGCATTGCCGGGCCTGCGGCGGCGAGGTCCGCTACGAGACGCCAGCCGACGACAACCGCGATCGCGCCACGTGCACCGTCTGCACGACGATCCACTACGAGAACCCGCTCAACGTCGTCGGCACCCTGCCGGTCTGGGAGGACAAGGTGCTCCTCTGCCGGCGCAACATCGAGCCGCGCAAGGGCCTGTGGACCCTGCCAGCGGGCTTCATGGAGCTCGGGGAGACGACGATCGAAGGCGCCCTCCGCGAGACGATCGAGGAGGCCGGCGCCCGGGTCGAGATGCAGGGCCTCTACACCCTGATCGACGTCGTTCGCGTCGGCCAGGTGCACCTCTTCTACCGGGCACGCCTGCTCGACACCGACTTCGCACCCGGCCCCGAGACGATCGAGGCGGGCCTCTTCGCCGAGCACGAGATCCCGTGGGACGAGATCGCGTTCCGGACGACGAAGAGAACGCTCGAGCTGTATTTCGAAGACCGGCGCGCCGGCGCCGGCTTCGGCTTTCACACCCTCGCCATCTCCTGAGCCTTCGCCGTCAGCGGCGTGCCGGCGGCAGGTCGGTGCAGGTGCCCTCGAACGCCTCCGCGGCCAGGCCGATCGATTCGCCGAGCGTCGGATGCGGATGGATCGTCTTGCCGATGTCGACGGCGTCGGCGCCCATCTCGATCGCCAGGGCGATCTCGCCGATCATGTCGCCGGCGTGCGTGCCGACGATGCCGCCGCCGACGATCGCGTGCGTGGCCTCGTCGAACAGCAGCTTGGTGAAGCCTTCGTCGCGACCGTTGGCGATGGCGCGGCCCGAGGCCGTCCACGGGAACAGGCCCTTCTTCACCTTGACGCCGCGCGCCCTGGCTTCGTCTTCGGTGACGCCGACCCAGGCGATCTCCGGGTCGGTGTAGGCGACGCTCGGGATCACGCGCGCGTCGAACGCCGACTTCGCCAGCTTCGCGTCGCCGAGCTGCTCGCCCGCGGCGACCTCGGCGGCGACGTGCGCCTCGTGCACCGCCTTGTGCTCGAGCATCGGCTGGCCGACGATGTCGCCGACGGCGAAGATGTGCGGCACGCTGGTCCGCATCTGGATGTCGACCGGGACGAAGCCGCGGTCTGTGACGTTCACGCCGGCGGCCTCGGCGCCGATCTTTTTGCCATTGGGGATGCGGCCGACCGCCTGCAGCACTAGGTCGTAGAGCTGCTCCTTGAGCGCGCCCTCGCCTTCGAACCTCACCAGGATGCCGTCGGCCTTCGCCTCGGCGCTCACCGTCTTCGTCTTCAACATGATGTTGTCGAAGCGCGGCGCGTTCAGCTTCTGCCACACCTTGACGAGATCGCGGTCGGCGCCCTGCATCAGGCCGTCGAGCATCTCGACCACGTCGAGCCGGGCGCCGAGGGTCGAATAGACCGTGCCCATCTCGAGGCCGATGATGCCGCCGCCGACGATCAGCATGCGCTTGGGCTCGCTCGGCAGCTCGAGCGCGCCGGTCGAGGTGACCACGCGCTTGTCGTCCTTGGGCATGAAGGGCAGCTTCACCGCCTCGGAGCCGGCGGCGATGACGGCCCGGGCGAAGCCGATCGTCGTCGTTCCGCCGGCCGCGAGCTCGACCGCGACGTGATGGTCGTCGATGAAACGGCCTGTGCCGGTGACCACCGTGACCTTCCTCATCTTGGCCATCTGCGCCAGGCCGCCGGTGAGCCGGCCCACGACCTTGTTCTTGTGCGCAACGAGCTTGCCGCGGTCGATGGTCGGCGCGCCGAAGCTGACGCCGACCTTGTCGAAATGCGCCACCTCGTCGAGCACCGCGGCGACGTGCAGCATCGCCTTCGACGGGATGCAGCCGACGTTGAGGCAGACGCCGCCGAGCGTCGCGTAGCGCTCGACCAGGACGACCTTGAGGCCGAGGTCGGCGGCGCGGAAGGCGGCCGAGTAGCCGCCCGGGCCGGCGCCGAGGACGAGCAGGTCGCAAGTGAGGTCGCCGCCGAAGCTCGCCGCAGCGGCGACCGCGGGAGCGCTCGTCCGTGCCGGCGTGGGCGTCGGCGCCGCTGCT
>JANMCC010000159.1:0-9265 GCA_031360885.1 Burkholderiales bacterium
GTGCAGGCGCTGGTGTGGATCCGGCCCTGGGTCTCGGTCACCGGCACGCGCTGCACCCGGTGGCCGCCCGATTCGAACTTCAGCTGCGCATAGACCGAGTCGCCCTCGATGCGGAAGACCGCTTCCTTGTAGCCGCCGAGATCGCTGGCGCTTTCCGACATCGCCTCGGTCTTCCAGCCCTGCCGCTCGGCGAAGCGCAGGTACATGCGGGCGAGCTCGGCGGCGAAGAGCGCGGATTCGTCGCCGCCGGTGCCGGCGCGGACCTCGAGGAAGACGTTGCGCCCGTCGTCGGGGTCGCGCGGCAGGAGCGCCGCCTGCAGCGCCGCGAGGAACGCCGCGAGATCGGCGTTCGCCGCGCTCGCCTCCTCGCTGGCCATCGCCGCCATCGCCGCATCGCCGCCCGACTCGGCGAGCAGCTCGTTGGCCGAGGCGAGGTCGTGCTCGCGCGCCTGGAAGCGGCGGAACAGGTCGACCAGCGCGCTCGCTTCGGAATGCTCTCGGCTCAGCTCGCGGTAGCGCTTCATGTCGCCCGCGACCTTCGGGTCGGCGAGCGTCGCATCGAGCTCGGCGAGGCGAAGGCCGAGGCGTTCGAGCTGCTGGCGGAGGGAGGGTTTCATGGCGGTTGCGGGAAAGAAGACAAGGGCGAGGACGAGGCGAAGGCCGCCGCGGTGCAGGCGGCAGGCGGGGCAGGGTCGTCGCTAGCGCTTGTCGTCGCCCGGCGGGCGGCCGCCTCCGCGCAGGAACAGGCGCGAGACGGTCTGCGCCAGCTGGGTGCGCTCTTCGCCGTCGACGGCACGCAGTTCGGCCAGGGTGCCGTGCAGCATCTTCTGCGTCAGCCCCTTGGAGAGCGCCTCCAGCACTGCGCCCACGTCCTCGCCGCCGGCGAGGAGCTTTCTCGCCCGCGCGATCTCGAGCGAGCGCCAGTCGTCGGCCTGGGCGTGCAGCGCCTGGATCAGCGGGATCGAGCCGCGCCGGTCGAGCCATTGCACGAAGCTCTGCACGCCGGTCTCGATGATCGCCTCGGCCTGGGCGACCGCGGCCTCGCGCTTCTGGCCGGCGGTCTGGACCAGGGCCGACAGGTCGTCCACGGTGTAGAGATAGACGTCGGAGAGCTGCCCCACCTCGGGCTCGATGTCGCGCGGCACCGCCAGATCGACCATGAACATCGGCCGGTGCCGGCGCGCCTTCAGCGCCCGCTCGACCGCGCCCAGGCCGATGATCGGCAGCGAGCTGGCGGTGCTGGAGACGACGATGTCGAATTCGGCGAGTCGCACCGGCAGCTCGGCGAGGGGCATGGTGGTCGCGCCAAGACGCGCGGCGAGCTGCGCGGCGCGCTCGCTGCTGCGATTGGCGATCGCGATCTGGCGCGGCTGGCGCGCCGCGAAGTGGGTGGCGGCGAGCTCGATCATCTCGCCCGCGCCGACGAACAGCACCCGGGTCTCGGCGAGCGACTCGAAGAGCTGCGACGCCAGCCGCACGGCCGCGGCGGCCATGCTGATCGAGTGGCTGCCGATCTCGGTCGAGCTGCGCACTTCCTTGGCGACCGCGAACGAGCGCTGGAACATCTGCTGCAGCGTCGTGCCCAGCGTGCCGGCGCCTTCGGCCTCGCGCACCGCCTGCTTCAGCTGGCCGAGGATCTGCGGCTCGCCGAGCACCATCGAGTCGAGCCCGCTGGCGACGCGAAAGGCATGCCGTGCCGCCGAGGCGCCTTCCATCACGTACGAGTGCGAGCGCAGCGTCTGGCTGGGCACCCCGCCGACGCCGGCGAGCCAGTCGACCGCCGGGCCGAGCGCCTCGACGTCGGCGCCGACGTAGAGCTCGGTCCGGTTGCAGGTGGAGACGATCGCGACCTCGCTGACCCGGTCGTGCCGGGAGCGGAAGGCCTGGAGGGCGACCGGAAGTTGCTGCGGCGAAAACGCGAAACGGCCGCGCAGGTCGAGCGGCGCGGTCGTGTGGTTGAGCCCCAGCGCGAAGACGCTCATGCCGGGATTATAAAATTCGCCGCGCCCATCGACTCTTTTCCGCATCCGCGAAGGCTCTGGCCCCCTTGAATCCGGTCGACGCCTTCTGGCATATCGCCAACTTTTTCGCACCCGCGCTGGTCACCGGCTTCATGGCCGCCGGCGCGACCAAGCTGCTCTGGCGGCGCGAGCTTTCCGGCGTCGGCTGGGGACGCCTCGGCGGCTGGGCGAGCGGGGCGATGGCCGGGGTGCTGCTGCTCGGCCTCGTGATCTTCGAGCACGACGGCAAGATGATGACCTACGCAGCGATGGTCGTCGCCTGCGCTGGCGCGTTGTGGTGGGTCGGCTTTCGCAACCGGAGCTGAGCCATCGGCCGGTGACGACCGGTCAGGCGGCGACAGGCTCGCCACGCAGCGAGTGCCCGCGTACCTCGGTGATGCGGACATCGATCAGGCGGCCGGCAAGGCCGTCGGCGGCGGCGAAGTTGACCACCCGGTTGCACTCGGTCCGGCCCATCTGCTCGTCGCCGTCCTTGCGCGAACGGCCCTCGACCAGGATGCGCTGGGTCGTGCCGAGCCGCGAGGCGCTGATCGCGTTGCCCTGCGCCTCGATCCGCGCCTGCAGGCGTTGCAGGCGCGCCAGCTTTTCCTGGGCTCCGGTCTCGTCGGCGAGCTGCGCCGCCGGCGTGCCGGGGCGGGGGCTGTAGAGGAAGCTGAAACTGTGGTCGAAGCCCACGTCTTCGACCAGCGCCATCGTCCGCTCGAAGTCGGCGGCGGTCTCGCCCGGGAAGCCGACGATGAAGTCGCTCGAGATCGCGATCTCCGGCCGGACCGCGCGCAGCTTCCTGACCGTGCTCTTGAACTCGAGTGCGGTGTAGCCCCGCTTCATCGCCGCGAGGATCCGGTCGCTGCCGTGCTGCACCGGCAGGTGCACGTGGTTCACGAGCTTGCCGATACGGCCGTAGGCATCGACCAGGCTCTGCGTGAATTCCTTCGGATGGCTGGTCGTGTAGCGGATCCGCTCGATCCCGGGGATTTCGGCGACGACCTCGAGCAGGGTCGCGAAATCGGCAATCTCGCTCGTCGCGCCCATCGCGCCGCGATAGGCGTTGACGTTCTGGCCGAGCAGCGTGACCTCGCGCACGCCCTGGTCGGCGAGGCCGGCGATCTCGGCGAGCACGTCGTCGAACGGCCGCGACACTTCCTCGCCCCGGGTGTACGGAACGACGCAGTAGGAGCAGTACTTGGAGCAGCCTTCCATGATCGAGACGAAGGCAGTCGGGCCCTCGACCCGCGCCGGCGGCAGGTGGTCGAACTTCTCGATCTCGGGAAAGCTGATGTCGACCTGCGGCCGCTGCTCGCTCTTCTGCCGCGCCAGCATCGCCGGCAGGCGGTGCAGGGTCTGCGGGCCGAACACCAGGTCGACGTATGGCGCGCGCTTGACGATCGCCGCGCCCTCCTGGCTGGCGACGCAGCCGCCCACGCCGATCAGCGCGCCCCGGGCCTTCAGATGCTTCACCCGGCCGAGGTCGCTGAACACCTTCTCCTCGGCCTTCTCGCGCACCGAGCAGGTGTTGAACAGGATCAGGTCGGCCTCTTCGACGTCGTCGGTCGGCTCGTAGCCGGAGGCGGCGTGCAGCACGTCGGCCATCTTGTCCGAGTCGTAGACATTCATCTGGCAGCCGAAGGTCTTGATGAAGACCTTCGGCTGGCGATCCGCGGTCTTGCTCAAGGCCGGACCCAGACCTGGGCGATCGGATCGAAGCCCCAGGCGGCGGCTTCTTCCGGCTTGGTCGGCCACGGCTTGCGGGCTGCCTCTTCGGGCGTGAGGATCCAGACGTCCTTGAGCAGGCCGTAGGTATCGACCGTGTAGTGGACAAGGAACTTGCCGCCGTAGACCGCCGAGGGCACGACCATCATGTTGCGCGCGTCGCGAATCCGCGATCCGGGCGCCAGGCGGGCGGGCAGGCCGTTGAGTGCGACGTCGGGCGCCTCGCCGAAGACCAGGGCGCCGCGCAGCGCGTTCTGCGGGAAGCTGCGCTGCGTCTGCGCGCCTGCCGGCAAGGCCAGGAGGCACGCGGCGGAGAGGGCGAAAACGCGGCGGAGCATGGGGGGTGGTGGCGCTTCAGGGACTCGAACCCCGGACCTGCGGATTATGATTCCGTCGCTCTAACCGACTGAGCTAAAGCGCCTGAGCCCACGAGTATAACGACCGGTTTCGGGCCCGGCAGTCGCCCCCCAACCGCCCTCCCGTGTCGCCGCAGCGGCACCTCGACCTTTCCGGCCTGCCGCTTCTCCCATGTTCAGTTTCTTCAGAAAGAAGCCGCCCGCCGCGCAGACGCCGGCCGGCGCAGCCGAAGCCGTATCGGGCCCGGAGGCGGGAGAGCAAGCGCCGGCCGCCCCGTCGACGCGCCCGCGCACCGCGCTCGAGTGGCTGAATGCCGACGTCGGCGAGCTCTTCTTCGGCAAGAAGCCGGTCGACGCTCCGTCCGTTGCTCCGCCGCCCACCGTGCCTCCGATCGAAGCGCTTCCCGCGGCGACGACGGCGGCTCCGCCGACAGAGATCGCGGAGGTCGCGCCGCCCGCCTTCATGCCCGTTCCCGGACCGACCCAGGCCGAGCGGGAAGACCGCAGCGACTGGCTGGCCAAGCTTCGGACCGGCCTGCGCAAGACCGGCTCGAACATCGCCCAGGCGCTCGTCGGCGCGAGCATCGACGACGCGATGTACGAAGACCTGGAGGCGGCGCTGCTCCAGGCCGACTCCGGCGTCGCCGCTACGCGCCACCTGCTCGACGACCTGCAGCGGCGGATCAAGCGCGCCCACCTCGAGGATCCCGCGGTGGTGCGCGGCCTGCTCACCGACTGCGTCGCCGACCTGCTCGCGCCGCTCGAGCGGCCGCTCGTGATCGGCGAGCATGTGCCGACCGTGATCATGGTGGTCGGCGTCAACGGCGCGGGCAAGACCACGAGCGTCGGCAAGCTGGCGCGCCATCTCGTCGACGCCGACCAGAAGGTGCTGCTCGCCGCCGCCGACACCTTTCGCGCCGCCGCGCGCGAACAGCTCCTCGCCTGGGCCGAGCGCGCCGAGCCGGCGCGCGACGGCTCGCCGGCAGCGACTCGCCTGCCCGCCGGCAACCGGATCGAGATCGTCAGCCAGGAAGGCGGCGATCCGGCCGGCGTGACCTTCGATGCGGTCGTCGCCGGCCGCGCCCGCGGCTGCGACGTCGTCATCGCCGACACCGCCGGCCGCCTGGCGACGCAGGCGCACCTGATGGAAGAGCTGAAGAAGATCCGGCGCACGATCGCCAAGGCCGAGCCCGGCGCGCCGCACGAGGTGCTGCTCGTGATCGACGGCAACACCGGGCAGAACGCGCTGGCCCAGGTGCAGGCCTTCGACGCCGCGCTGCAGCTCACCGGCCTGATCATCACCAAGCTCGACGGCACCGCCAAGGGCGGCGTGCTGGCGGCGATCGCCCTCTGGTCGCGCTCGCGCGCGGCGCCGCTGCCGGTGTATTTCATCGGTGTCGGCGAGAAGCTCGCCGACCTGCAGACCTTTCGCGCGCGCGAATTCGCGCAGGCCCTGCTCAGCTAGGGCCCTGACAGGCCCTGGTCAGCGCTTCTCGGCCGGTGGCAGCACCGGCTGGACCGATTCCTCGAGCTCGTCGAACCAGGTCGAGCCGGTCGGCTCGCCGACCTCGATCACCTCGCCCTGGGTCCAGTCGCGATCGGTGTCGGCGAACGGATTGATCGCCGGCACGACGACCTCGGGCCGGGCTTCGGCCACCACCGCGCCCGCGCCGCCCATCACGACGGCGGCGCCGGTGGTCAGCGGTTGCAGGTCGACCAGCGGCTTTCTCGCCATGTCGGCCGGCACGGCAGGCGCCCGCGGCAGCAGCTTGTCGCGCGCCGCCTCGATCGTCGGCAGGCGCTCCTCGTTCCAGACGTGCACCGGGATGTTGGCCGCGGTCAGCACGCGCTCGACCCGGTCGAGCCGGGCCCTCAGCTTCTCGCCGATCTGCTCGACCGGCGGCCGCACCTCGACCACCGCGATCACCTGCGAGGTGACATCGCAGACGACGAAGTCGACGCACTGGCTGCCGAGTCGGCGCATCCACTCGGCATACGAGTTGCGCTTCGGGACGTTGAGAAAGCGGGCGATCGGCACCTGCGCCAGGATCATGTAGCCGGGCAGGGCGAGCTTGAGGGTGCTGAAGGCGAGCCGCTCCGACGAGCGCAGCACCCGGGTCGGCTCGGGTGGCCAGGCGGCGAGCGTGTCCATGCGCTCGGCCGGCTGCTCCTGGCGCTCGGTCGGCCCGGTGCGCCGCGCCAGCCACCAGACGAGCGGCAGGGCGCAGGCGAGGGCGATCACCGAGATGAGATACGGGTCCATCGGGTCGTCTTCAGCGTGGCGGAGTCGGTGCCGGGGCAGGCGCGGTCAGCGCATGCCTCCGAAGTTCTTCATGCCGCCCATCCGCTTCATCATCTTCATCATGCCGCCGCCCTTCATCTTCTTCATGACGTCGCGCATCTGCTCGAACTGGTTGAGCAGGCGGTTGACCTCCTGAACCTGAACCCCGGCGCCGCCCGCGATGCGGCGCTTGCGCGTCGCCTTGAGCAGCTCGGGCTTCCTTCGCTCCTGGGGCGTCATCGAGCAGATGATGCCTTCCATGCGGCGAACGTCGCGCTCGGCGCGCTCCATGTCGGCCGGGCCGAGGTTGGCAGCACGACCGCCGGTGAATTGCGAGGGTAACTTGTCGACGAGGCCGCCGAGGCCCCCCATCTTCTTCATCTGTGAAATCTGCGACAGGAAGTCGTTCAGATCGAAGCTGTCGCCTGCCTTGACCTTGTCGGCGAGCTTCTGCGCCGCGGCGACGTCGACGCCTTTGGTCACTTCCTCGACCAGGCCGACGATGTCGCCCATGCCGAGCACGCGGCCGGCGTGGCGGCCGGCGTCGAACACCTCGAGGCCGTCGATCTTCTCGCTGGTCCCGGCGAACTTGATCGGCGCGCCGGTGATGGCGCGGACCGAGAGCGCCGCGCCGCCGCGCGAGTCGCCGTCCATCTTGGTCAGGACGATGCCGGTGAGCGGCAGCGCTTCCTTGAACGCCTTGGCGGTGTTGACCGCGTCCTGGCCCTGCATCGCGTCGACCACGAACAAAGTCTCGACCGGATTCAGCGCGGCGTGCAGCTCGCGGATCTCGGCCATCAGCTTCTCGTCGACCGCCAGGCGGCCTGCGGTGTCGACGATGAGGACGTCGAAGTAGTGCCGCTTCGCGTAGTCGATCGCCGCGGCGGCGATGGCGAGCGGGGAATCGGTGGCGGTCGACGGGAACCACTCGGCGCCGGCCTGCCTGGTCACCGTCTTGAGCTGCTCGATCGCCGCCGGACGGTAGACGTCGACCGAGACCGTCAGCACCTTCTTCTTGCGCTTTTCGATCAGGTGCCGGGCCAGCTTTGCGGTGGTGGTCGTCTTGCCGGCCCCTTGCAGACCGGCCATCAGGATCACCGCGGGCGGCTGCGTCGCGAGGTCGAGATCGGCCACGCCTTCGCCCATGGTCGCCGCCAGCTCGCGATTGACGACACCGACGAACGCCTGCCCCGGCGAGAGCGATCCCACCACCTCGGCGCCGAGCGCACTCGCCTTGACGCGGGCGATGAAGTCGCGCACCACGGGCAGCGCAACGTCGGCCTCGAGCAGGGCCATGCGCACTTCGCGCAGCATGTCCTGGACGTTGTCTTCGGTGATGCGGGCCTGGCCGCGCATCGTCTTGACGAGACGGCTGAGACGATCGGTCAGGGCAGAAGCCATCAGGCGCGCACGCGGCCGAACCGAGGTGCGAAAGTACACTTGGACGATGATTCTATCGTTCGGTGCCGACCCGGCCGGCCTCGCGCCGGGTGCGCTGGCACTGGCTTTGCCGAGCGTCGTGGCCCTCGCCTGCTATGTCGCCGCAGCCATGCGGAGCGAGCGTTTCTCGTCGGCGTTGCGCAGCGCGCTGCTGGTCGGCTGGATCGCGCACGGCCTTGCCCTCGTGATCGACATCGCCGGCCTCGGCTCGGGCATTCCCGGGGCGCGCTTCGGCTTCGCTCCGGCGCTCTCGCTGACGCTCTGGCTCGTGCTGGCCGTCTATCAGCTCGAGAGCCGCCTGTTGCCGCTGCCCGGGGCGCGGCGGGCGCTCGCGGCCTGCGGCATCGTCGTCGTCGTCCTCGCCTGGATCTATCCGGGCCGGGTCCATCCGCAAGCGGCTTCGATCTGGGCGCCGCTGCACTGGCTGCTCGGCATCGCCTCCTATGGGCTGTTCGGCGTGGCCGTGCTGCACGCGCTGCTGCTGAACCGCGCCGAGCGGCAGATGCGGCGCGCTCCCTTGGCCGGCGCCGCGCCCGCCGAGGGGCTGCCGCTGCTGCGCCTGGAACGGCTGACCTTCACCTTCGTCGCCGCCGGCTTCGTCGTCCTCTCGGCGGTGATCGTTCTCGGCGCGGTGTTCGCGAGCCCGTGGCGCTGGGAGCACAAGACGGTGTTCTCGATCCTCAGCTGGCTCGTCTTCGCCGGCCTCCTGGCGGGGCGGCGCGCGTTCGGCTGGCGCGGGCCGAAGGCGGCGGGCTGGCTCTATGCCGGGGCGGCGCTGCTGTTGCTCGCCTATGTCGGCTCGCGCTTCGTCCTCGAGGTCCTGCTGCATCGTGCCCCACCGCTGACCTGATGAAGATCCTCATCTTTCTGATCGCCGTCGTCCTGCTCCTGTGGCTGCTGCGCAAGGGCACGCGCAAGGGCCCGCCTGCCGCGCCGCCGCCGCCCGGCCCGGCGACCGAGGTGCAGCCGATGCTCGCCTGCGCGCAATGCGGCGTTCACCTGCCGCGCGACGAAGCGCTGCCCGGCCGCGGCGGCGTGTTCTGCGGCGAGCCGCACCGCGCCGCCTACGAGCAGGCGCACCCCGACCGCTGATGAGCGCTCCGGACCTGCCGCGACCCACCCGGCCGTCGCCGATGGGCGACGAGTCCTGGTTCGGCGCGTTCGGCCCGACCACCGACAACTCGGCCATGGCCGACGAATCGCAGCTCGGCTCGGCGTGGCAGAGCGAGGCGCCGGATACCTCGCGCGCCGCGCGGCGGCAGCGCGGCGGCACCGCGACCACGTTCGAGCGGATCTACCGTGCCTTCATCGCCGCCCGCGCCGCGCTCGGTGTCGCCCTGGTCGTGACGCTGGCGGTCGCCAGCGTCTTCGGCCTCAGGCCGACGCCGGTGATCGTCGCCCTGAGCGTCGCCTTCGCCACGCTTGCGATCAGCATGTGGCTGCTGCCGCGCTTCAGG
>JANMCC010000168.1:0-8006 GCA_031360885.1 Burkholderiales bacterium
ATCGGCGGCGCCGACATGCCGGTGGTGGTGTCGATGCTCAACAGCTACTCGGGCTGGGCCGCGGCCGGCATCGGCTTCTCGCTGAACAACGCGATGCTGATCATCGCCGGCTCGCTGGTGGGCAGCTCGGGCGCGATCCTGAGCTACATCATGTGCAAGGCGATGAACCGCTCGTTCTTCAACGTCATCCTCGGCGGCTTCGGCGGCGAAGGCGGGCCGGTGGCCGGCGCCGCGACCGAGCAGCGGCCGGTCAAGAGCGGCAGCGCCGACGACGCGGCGTTCGTGCTCGGCAATGCCGAGACGGTGGTGATCGTGCCGGGCTACGGCCTGGCGGTGGCGCGCGCCCAGCACGCCGTCAAGGAGCTCGCCGCCAAGCTCACCGCCAAGGGCGTGAGCGTGAAGTACGCGATCCATCCGGTGGCCGGCCGCATGCCGGGCCACATGAACGTGCTGCTCGCCGAGGCCGAGGTGCCGTACGACCAGGTGTTCGAGATGGAAGACATCAACGGCGAGTTCGGCCAGGTCGACGTCGCCGTGATCCTCGGCGCCAACGACGTCGTGAACCCTGCCGCGCACACCAAGGGCAGCGCGATCTACGGCATGCCGATCCTCGAGGCCTACAAGGCCAAGACGGTGATCGTCAACAAGCGCTCGATGGCCGCGGGCTACGCGGGCCTCGACAACGAGCTGTTCTACATGGACAAGACGATGATGGTCTTCGGCGACGCCAAGAAGGTGGTCGAGGACATGGTCAAGGCGATCGAGTGATCGGTCTCGACGGCCGGCAGCGTCAGCCGGTCGACGCCAGCCAGTCCGCGAGCACGCGGCTCACCGCCTCGGGCTGCTCGAGCGTCGAGAGGTGGCCGCACTCGGGAACGATCTCGAGCCGCGACCCGGCCAGGCACGCGGCCATCGCCTCGTGGCCGGCGATCGGCGTCACCGCGTCCTGCTCGCCGCAGAGCACCAGCGCGGGCAGGCGCAGCCGCTTGAGGTCGGCGTGCGAGTCGGGGCGGGCGAGCATCGCCCGCTGCTGATTGAGCTGGCCGCGCGCGCCGACGCTCTTCGCCATGTCGGCCATCAGCGCCACCAGGTCGGCGCGAGCGGTGTGGGCCGGCAGCAGCCAGCGCCCGGGCAGCTCGGGGATGAGCGCCTCGATGCCGCCGGCGCGAACCTTTTCGATGTCGGCCTGGCGGCCGGCCCGCTGCGACTCGGCGTCGGCGCTCGCCCGCGTGTCGAGCAGCGCCAGCCGTTCGAGCCGTCCGGGCTGCTGGCGAACCACTTCGAAGGCGACGTAGCCGCCGAGCGAAAGGCCGATCAGGCTGAATCGGGGCGGCGTGCCGGCGAGGAGCTTTCCCGCCATGCCGGCCAGCGTGTCGTCGTCGCGGAAGACGAAGACGCGGCAGTCGAACGCATCGCCGAGCGCCGAGAGCTGCGGCGCGTAGAGGCGCTCGTCGGTGAGATGGGCAGAGGCGAACGCGAGGCAGGGGCGCGTGCTGCTCATGCGGTGGCGAGCCGCAACGGCGGCCGCGCGATCGGCCGCACCGTCTCGTAGGCGCGCGCGGCGCGCAGCACGAGGGCGTCGCCGAACATCGGCCCGACCAGTTGCAAGCCGATCGGCAGGCCGTCCTTCGTCAGCCCGCACGGAATGGTGCAGGCCGGCTGCTGGCTCAGGTTGAACGGATAGCTGAAAGGCGTCCAGCCGAGCATCGCCGCGGGGTCCATCGGCGTGTGTCCGGCCGGGCGGGCGTCGAACGCGGGTACGGCGAGCGTCGGCGTGGCGATCAGGTCGAAGCGCTGCATGAACTGGCGCAGGTGGGAGCCGAGCTCGATCCGGCGCATCGTCAGCCGGTGCAGGTCGAGCACGCTGTAGCGGGCGCCGAGCTCGGCCTGGGCGCGAAAGTCCGGATCCACGAGCTTCTGCTGCTCTGCCGCGAGCCCGCTGAAGATCGCCGCGACGCCGGCGAACCAGAGGCCGGTCGAGATCTCGAGCGGATCGGCGAAACCCGGGTCGGTCGCCTCGACGTGCGCACCGAGCCCCTCCAGCTCGCGCACCGCGGCAGCGACCGCGGCAGCGATGTCGGGATGCACGTTCTTGGCATAGCCGAGCGTCGGCGAGAAGGCGATGCGCAGGCCGCGGACGCCATCGTCGAGGCCCTGCAGGTAGTCGCAGTCGTCGTACGGCAGCGAGGTCCAGTCGCGGGCGTCGGGGCGCTTCAGCACGTTCATCATCAGCGCTGCGTCGGCGACGCTCATGCTGTGCGGCCCGAGGTGCGCCACCGAGCCCATGGGCGAGAGCGGATACGCCGGCACGCGGCCGAAGCTCGGCTTCAGGCCGAAGTTGCCGCAGAAGCCCGCCGGGATGCGCACGCTGCCGGCGCCGTCGGTGCCGACCGAGAGCGGGCCCATGCCCGAGGCGACCGCGGCGGCGGTGCCGCCCGAGGAGCCGCCCGAGGTCTTCTGCGAATTCCACGGGTTTCGGGTGATGCCGGTGAGCGGCGAGTTGGTCTCGCCCTTGCAGCCGAACTCCGGCGTCGTCGTCTTGCCCAGGATCAGCGCGCCGGCCTCGCGCAGCCGCGCCGAAGCCGGCGCGTCGACGTCCCAGGCCTGCTTCGGATCGACGGTGCGCGATCCGCGCAGCGTCGGCCAGCCCCTGGCGAGAATCAGGTCCTTGACCGAGACCGGAACGCCGTCGAGGTCGCCCGCCGGCGCGCCGCGGCGCCAGCGCGCTTCGCTTTCCCGCGCCGCGGCCAGGAGCGCGTCTTCGGGGGCGCGAAAGCAGAACGCGTTGAGGACCGGGTCGAGCCGCTCGATGCGCTCGAGCGCGGCCCGGGTCGCCTCGAGCGGCGACGCCGCGCCGCTGCGGTACAGGGCCAGCAGCTCGAGCGCGCTGCAGTCGGCGAGGTCGGTGGCTGTGGTCATCGGACGCCCCGGATCGCGAGCGACGGGCTCGCACCGCCGGATTGTGATCCCGCCCGCGCGCCGCGCCTCAGGGCGAAGAGGGGGCAGCGGCGCAATCGGGCGTGCGGCCGCGCGCCCAGTCGACGAGCAGGCGTACCAGCGACGCGCCGTCGCGCGTGTCCGCCGGCTCCAAGCCGGCCGCGGCCCCGGCGGGCCGCGGCTTGGTCGCCGCCCTGGCGTCCCAGTTCTGCGCCGTGACACCAACGGTCGCCGCCAGCGCCAGGGCGAGGACGATGGCGACCGGGGCGCTGCTGCCTTGGCTCGCGGGGTAGGGGTGCTCGCGCATGGCTCAGGGCGCCAGGGTGACGGTGGCGACGATGCGCGGCGCGTCGCTCGCCACTCGCGAGAGGTCGGCCGCGAGCGCCGTGGCGGTCGTGTTGGCGAAGGTCGCCGCGGCCGGGCTGGCGCCGACTCCCACGACCCATTGCCGGCCGAGATCGGCGTCGAACATCGGCGCGCCGAACACGCCGAAGCCGCCGATCACGGTGTGCGCCGCTAGCGCGCCGCCCGGTACGCTCACGCCAGCCGGCAGGCTGACGCCGACCGTGACGTTGCTCAGGCTGCCGTCGCCGACGAAGGCACGGCCGGCGTCGTGCAGGTCGACGCCGCTGCCTTCGGCCTCGCTGCCGGAGGAGCTGCCGCCGCCGCAGCCGATCAGCGCCAGCGGCGACCCAAGCATCGGCCCGCCCGGCACGCCGAGCAGGAGGCGACGCCGCAGCGGATCGGGGAAAATCGCCTGGTCCAGGGGTTCGATCTTCATCAACGGGCAACTCCTCTTGGCGAAAGAATCGGGGGAACGGCGGCGCTCACGCGGGCAAGGTGATGGTGGCAACGCACTTGTTGCCGCCGACGATCGGACCGCCGAAGCCGATCCACACCGCCCAGTTCCGCGCGGCCGAGCCGGTGGAGAACGGGTGGTCGGTGATCGGGAAGTTGCAGTCGCCACCGTCGCCCCGGGTCGCCGTCCAGGTCACGGTGCGGTTGCAGCCCGCGTAGGCGAAGCCGCTCATCGTCGCGCTGTAGCTGAGCGCACCCTGGATCTTCGGCACGATGTAGGCGGTGTAGTCGGTGACGCCGCAGGTCGGGCCGCAGGCGAAGATGCCGCCGCCGCACTCGAAGGTCAGGGTGCGGGTGCCCTTCTTGACCTTGAAGGTGGCGGTCACCGGTTTGACCCTGACGGTGCGGGCGCCCGCCGAGTCGCTCGCCGGCACCGTGACGATCGCCGCCACCGTCACGGTCGCGGTGCCGTCGCTCGCGCCGGTCTTCAGCGTGACGACCTTGTGCGCGGTATTGCCGTCGGTCGGCGCCTCGACCAGGCTGCCGGCCCCCCCGTGGGTCCAGGTCCAGGCGACCGTGGCGGTGGGCGGCAGCTTCTCGTTGAAGAAGCCGTCGAGCGGCATGTCGATGTCTGTCGGCAGGTCCACCGCGCCCTTCGGGCTGATCGACAGGGTGAACTCGGACTTGAAGTCGACCGCAACCTTCGCCGAGCCCATCTCGATGCGCTGGCTGGTGTTGATGTTGAGGTAGAAGGCGGTGACCGTGATCGTGTCCGGATCGGCCGGATCGGCGTCGACACCGGTCGGGATGTAGTTGTGGCTGGGCGCGGTGAGCTGCGTCTCGAAGTTGTTCACGCCTTCGCCACCCACGCGGAACAGGTCGCCGTACTTGCCGGTGCATGTCCACTTGAGGAACACGCTCTCCGGCGGCACGTTCGCATCGAGCGACTCGACCTTGGCCGTCACCTGGCCCTGGCCGGCGACACCCGCGGTGGCGCTGACCGTGAGCGGGCTCGGCGAAAGCGAGACCTTCGCCTTCGAGATGTTCATGGTGAACTGCGTGAGCTGCCGCGAGTTCGACCAGTCCTTGATGATCGCGCCGTAGTCGCCGACCAGCGTGCCGAGCTTGATGATCTGGATGATGCGGGCGAGCTTGCCGAGCGCGTCCTTCAGCTTGCCGAGGTCGAACTGGCCGAGGTCGCCGGCCACCAGGTTGACGCCGATGACGTTTCCCTTGCTGTCGAGAAGCTGCGCCGTCAGGTTCTTGCCGGCCGCCTGCGTGTAGGCCTTCAGGCCCAGCTCGAGCAGGCCCTGGAAGGTGTTGCTCGAGAAGAACTCGGTCAGGAAGCCATAGAACGCGGTCTTGGCGTCGCCCTGCTTCAGGGCGGCAACGGTGTTCGGGAAGTAGGTGCCGGCGACGGCCAGGCTCGAGATGTCGGAGATGCCGTTGAGGACCAGCGCCCAGCTCACCTGCTCGAACTCGGCCTTGAACGTGCCCGAGATCCGCTCGCTGACCATCGGCAGGATCAAGGTGCGCACGAACGGCTTGATGATGTCCTCGACCATGGTCTGGAAGAGGATGTCCTCGAGTGCCACGTTCTCGGCGTCGGTCAGGGCGCCGACATCGTTGGCGCCGATACCGATCACCCGGGCGGTGTAGACGGTGACCGCGGCGCTGTCCGGCTCGAACAGGAGCTGCACCGGAGCGCTGGTGACCGGCTGCCAGGCCGCGGCGCCCGATTCGTAGTCCCCGAGCCAGCCGAGGTCGGCATAGAACTGGGTGACGTAGTCGCCGATCGAGGTGACCAGGCTGTCGAAGCTGAGCTGCGCCGTCGCGTCGAGGGCGAAGCCGGGCGGCAGCGGCGGCTGGAACAGCGACACCGGCGGCGTCACCGGGGTGAACGTGCCGGCCGCGTCGAAATTGCCGGTGCGCGAGATGAAGACGCGGGTGCGCCGCCGGAACTGGTTCTGGAACTGCACGGTGTTGAAGTCGGCGGTCGGATAGACCGTGATGCCGCTTTCGGTGCCGTCGGGGTTGATGGTGACGGCCTGCGCCTTCGCCCGCGCCGCCGCGGACGGCACCGCGCTCGCCCCGCGCAGCGCCAGCGTCGCCGTCTTCAGCGCATCCATCAGCGCCGTGTCGTCGCCGTCGATGCCGTTGCGGCCGGCGGCCGCCTCGACCGCGAGGCGCAGCGGCTCGACCACGCTGTCGAAGCGCGTGTCGGCGAGCACGCGGCGCAGCGCGATCTGGATCGCCGGGCCCTGGTTGTAGGCCTCCGTCGTGAGCTGCAGCAGCGCTTCGGCGGTGCCGCGCGAATCGACCGTCGTGCGCACGCCGGCCTCGATCACGCTCATCAGCAGCAGGTGGCCGCTGGCGTCGAAGACGTAGCTCATCTGCGGCGCGCCTTCGATGACCACCAGCCCGGCGTTGCCGTTGTCGCCGACCTGCGAGACGTTGTTCGCCGAGACCAGCCGGGTGCTCGTCAGGGCGGCGGCGGTGGCCGCGGGCAGCACCACCCTAGCCGCCTGCACCGAGCGGTTCACCGCCGGCAGCTTGGCCGCGATCGCGTTGGCCTGGGCCTGGTCCGGATCGGCGGCGCCACTGCCGGCACCCGGGTCGTCACCGCCGCCGCCGCAGGCGATCAGGGCGAGCGGCGAGGCGAGCATCAGGCCGGTGGGCAGCCCGAGCATGAGGCGACGGCGGCGCGGGTCGGGGGCCCGGTCGATCTCGACGACTTCGAACTTCATGACGGTCTCCCGTGGGCTGCGATGAGCGCACTGTGGAAGCCGACCGTCAGTCAATCGTTAGGCGTTGCGCCTTCCTGCGTTAGCTTCGCGCCGGCCCGATCCGGCGCCGCTTCGCCCTAGGCCGTGGCTTCGCCAGCGGCCGCGAGCGCCAGAGCCACGACCTCGGGCACGGCGAGCGCCGCTCCTTCGCGCCAGAGCCGCTCGGTGCGCGCCGCGCCGAGCTGCGCGCCGACGAGTCGGCGCAGGCGCCGCATGTCGCGCCGGTCGCCGGCGTCGAGCGCGCCGATGTGCGCCTGCCAGTAGGCTTCGGCCGCGCCGGCCAGGCGGGCGGCCTGCTCCGGCCGGCGCTGCCGCGCCAGCGGATAGGGCAGGTTCCAGAGCGCGTAGGCGAACGAAGGCCGGGCCAGCGCGTTCCACGCCAGCTCGAGGCTGTCGCGGTACGCCGCCGCCGCCGCCGCCCAGTCGCGCCGCCCGGTCTCGGCCTCGCCGGCGACGTTGCGCGCCTGCGAGAGCAGCCGCCAGTCGTGCTGCCGCTCGGCTTCGCGCGCGACCTCGGCGAGGCGCAGCAGCACCTCGTCGAAACGCCGGGCGCGCAGCGCGCATACCGCCAGGTTGTAGCGGCCGTTGTTCGCCGACAGGGCATCGCCAGCCTGCTCCCAGCGGCGCATCGCCTGGGCGTGCAGCGCCTCGGCGCGGGCCAGGTCGCGGTGGGCGATGTTGGCGATGAAGGCGCGCAGCGCATCAGCGCTGGCCTGCGCGCCGAGGTCGCCGCTGCGCGCCGCGAGCGGCTCGGACTCGTCGAGCAGGGCTTCGGCCACGGCGGCGTCGCGCAAGGTCCGCCAGGCGACCGAGGCCGCCGTCTGCAGCGCACGCGCGAGAAGCTCGTCGCGCTCGGGCGTGGCCGCGGGCAGCGCCCGGGCGAGCAGCAGGCCGCGGTCGGCGTGGTGCCGCGCCGCCGCCGCGCCGCCGGCGCCGAGGAGCAGCCGGCCGAGCAGGGTGTGGCCGCGGCTGGCGAGCGCCGGGTCCGCGGTGAGGGCGAGCGCCGTCTCGAACACCGGCAGCAGCGAGGCCGGCAGGGCGGAGTCGGGCAGGCCGCGGCGCAGGGCGACCATCGCCGCCACGCCTTCTTCGGCGGCGCCGGCGGCGAGCGCCGAATGCAGGGCGGCGGCGAGGTTGCGAAGCTCGGCGCGCAGCGCGGCCAGCGGCGGCGTCGCCGGCAGGGCCCGACCCCAGTCGGCGAGCCAGCGCCGGTGCCGGGCGCGAACCGCCGCGGCCACCGGGGCGGCCAGGGTGGCGGCGGCGAAGGCGCGGATCGATTCGTCGAGGGCGAAGCGGGTCGCGGCGCTCGCCTGGTCTTCGCCCTCGCTGCGCTGCGCCGCGAGTAGCGAGTGGCCGACGAGCTCGTCGAGCATCAGCACCACCGGCTGCGCGCCGGCGCTGCCGACGGCGCTCGCCGCCGAGAGGCTGAAGCCGCCCTCGAACACCGTCAGCTCCGCGAGCAGGCGCTGCAGCGGCTGCTGCCGC
>JANMCC010000181.1:0-8453 GCA_031360885.1 Burkholderiales bacterium
CGGCAGATGTACGACGTTGCGGTGCAGGCGGCGATCGGAGCCAACATCATCGCGCGTGAGACAATCAAGGCCCTGCGCAAGAACGTCATCGCGAAGTGCTACGGCGGTGACATCACCCGCAAGAAGAAGCTTCTCGAAAAACAGAAGGCCGGCAAGAAGCGCATGAAGCAGATCGGCTCCGTCGAGGTGCCGCAGGAAGCCTTCCTGGCCATTCTCCAAGTGGACGACTGATGGGTGTATTCACCGGATTGCTGTATTCCTGCCTGGCGGTGTTCGCCGCCGGCTGGTACTTCAACAAGTGGTCGGGGAATTTTTCGCTCCTCCTGTTCGTCCTGAGCGTCGTCACCTTCGGCTACTGGCTGGCCGAGCGCTTCCACTTCGCACCCAGGCGGCGCCAGGCGGTGGCCGAGTTCGAAAAGCAGGACGCCGCCCGGCGCGAGCAGCTCTCCGCCCAGGGCATCACCCGGGTCGACGACAACAGCGCCGAGACGCGCCAGGCGCTGATGATGCAGCCGTGGTGGCTCGACTGGACCGCGGGCCTGTTCCCGGTGATCCTGGCCGTGTTCCTGCTGCGCTCGTTCCTGTTCGAGCCGTTCAAGATTCCGTCCGGATCGATGAAGCCGACCCTGCTCGTCGGCGACCTGATCCTGGTCAACAAATTCCACTACGGCGTCCGCCTGCCGGTGATCAACAAGAAAATCGTCGCCCTCAACGACCCGCAGCGCGGCGACGTGATGGTGTTCCGCTACCCGCAGGACCCGAGCACCGACTACATCAAGCGCGTGGTAGGCGTTCCCGGCGACGAGATCTCGTTTCGCAGCCAGAAGCTGTACGTCAACGGCAAGTTCGCCGAGCTCACCGCGGCCGGCGAGTTCTACGACGACGACACGCGTCGTTACGAGAAGGAGTTCACCGAACAGCTGGGTCCGGTGCAACATCACATCCTCATTAATCCTCAACAGTCGCCTTTTTTCGGGACCAGCGAAAGCCGCCAGTTTCCGTTCCATGAAAACTGCAGCTACAGTGCAGAAGGCGTGACCTGCAAAGTGCCTCCCGGCAACTACTACATGATGGGTGACAACCGGGACAACTCCCAGGACTCGCGCTACTGGGGCTTCGTGCCCGACGAGAACATCGTCGGCAAGGCGTTCTTCGTATGGATGAATTTCGGCGACCTGAAGCGGATCGGGTCGTTCCGATAGGTCAAGGAGTCCGGATGATGCCGAGAGTTCGCAGCGATCGCGGTCAACGCGGTTTCACGCTGTTCGGCCTGCTCTTCTGGGCGATCATCGTCGGCTTCTTCGCGCTCATCGGCATGCGCGTTCTGCCGGCCCTCAACGAATACTTCACGATCAAGCGCGCAATCAACAAGATCACCACCGAAGGCACGACCGTGCCGGAGATCAGGAATGCCTTCGAGCGGCAAAAGGACATCGAATATTCGATAACCTCGATTTCCGGCAAGGACCTGAGCGTCACCAAGGAAAACGACAAGGTCGTCATCAGCTTCGCGTACGACAAGGAGATCGAGCTGATGAAGCCGGTGTTCCTTTTGCTCAAGTTCGAGGGCCGTTCGTCGAACTAGTGCGGCCTCGATCGTCTCTCTAACGCATGGATTCCCGCCTCCTCGTCCTCCAGCAGCGCATCGGCCACCGCTTCGCCGACCCCGGCCTCCTGCAACGGGCGCTGACCCACCGCAGCTTCGGCACCGATCACAACGAGCGCCTCGAATTCCTGGGCGACGCGGTCCTGAGCCTCGCCGTCTCCAGCCTTCTGTTCGACCGCCTCGGCGATTCCGACGAAGGCGACCTGACCCGCGTTCGCGCCCACCTGGTTCGCGAGGACAGCCTGCACCGCGCGGCCCTGCAGCTCGGTCTCCCGGAGCTGCTGCGCCTGGGCGAGGGCGAGGCGCGGGGCGGTGGTGCGCTGCGTGCCTCGATCCTCGCCGATGCGCTCGAGGCCCTGATCGGCGCCACATTCCAGGACGGCGGCTTCCTCGCCGCCCGCGCCCTGGTGCAGAGCCTGTTCGCCGAGATCATCGAGACGACCGACGTCTCGAGCTGGACCAAGGACGCCAAGACCGAACTCCAGGAGTGGCTGCAGGCGCGGCGCCTGCCGGTGCCCACCTACCGCATCGTCGCCACTCGCGGCCAGGCGCATGCCCAGACCTTCGAGGTCGAGTGCGCGGTGCCGGCGCTGAGCCTGCGCGAGCTCGGCGAAGGCAAGTCGCGCCGCGCCGCCGAGCAGGAAGCCGCGCGCCGCATGCTCGACGCCTTGAACGCGAGCGACGAGCCAGGAAGCCCCTTGAGGTCCTGAATGAGCGAAGGCCCGGCGTCTTCGACCGACGCCGGCCCCGCCCGGCGCTGCGGGCTCGTGGCGATCGTCGGCCGGCCGAACGTCGGCAAGTCGACGCTGCTCAACGCCCTGGTCGGGCAGAAGATCAGCATCACCTCGAACAAGGCGCAGACCACGCGGCATCGCATCACCGGCATCCGCACCGAGGGCGAGTCGCAGTTCGTGTTCGTCGACACGCCGGGCTTCCAGACGAAGCACGACGCGGCGATGAACCGCTCGCTCAACCGCGCCGTCACCAGCACGCTGTCCGACGTGGACGTGGTGCTGCTTGTGGTCGAGGCCGGGCGCTTCAACAAGGAAGACGAGACCGTGCTGGCCCTGCTGCCGGCGGACAAGCCCGCCTTCCTGATCGCCAACAAGCTCGACACCATCACCCGCCGCGCCGACCTGGCGCCGTGGCTGCAATCGATGCAGGCGAAGCATGCTTTCGCCGAGTTCGTGCCGCTTTCGGCCACCCGGCCGGCCGACGCGGCGCGGCTGCTCGGCATCGTCGCTCCCTACCTGCCCGAGCAGCAGTGGCTGCACGATGCCGATGCGCTCACCGACCGCAGCGACCGCTTCCTCGCCGCCGAGATCGTGCGCGAGAAGCTGTTCCGCCTCACCGGCGACGAGCTGCCCTACACCTCCACCGTCGTCATCGACAAGTTCGAGGAGGAGGGCAACCTGCGCCGGATCGCCGCCACCATCGTCGTCGAGCGCGACCCGCACAAGGCGATGATCATCGGCAGCGGCGGCGAGCGGCTGAAGCGCATCGGTACCGAGGCGCGGCACGAGCTCGAGCACCTGCTCGACGCCAAGGTCTTCCTCGAGCTCTGGGTCAAGGTGCGCGGCGGCTGGGCCGACGACGAGGCGCACCTGCGCTCCTACGGCTATGACTGAACCGGTGCGGGGCGCCGCCGGTACGTAGATGGCCAGCCGGGTCTCGCGCGCGCTGCCGCTGGCGGCCTTCGTGCTGCACAGCTACGACTGGAGCGAATCGAGCCTGATCCTCGATCTCTTCACCCGCGAGCAGGGACGGATCGCCGTCGCCGCGAAAGGCGCCAAGCGGCCGTTCTCGCAGCTTCGCGGCGTGCTTCTGCCGTTCCAGCGCATCGCGGTCACCCTCGGCCGCCATGCCTCGGGCGAGGAGGGCGCCGAGGTCTCCAACCTGCGCGGCGCCGACTGGACCGGCGGCCCGGCGATGCTCACCGGCGCCGCGCTCTTCAGCGGCTTCTACGTCAACGAGCTGCTGATGAAGCTGCTGGCCCGGCACGACCCGCATCCGGCCCTGTTCGACGCCTACGCCGCCACTGTCGCCGCACTCGGCGACGCCGGCGAGACGCGCGGGCAATCGGCGCTGCGCGCCTTCGAGATCGTGCTTCTCCGCGAGATCGGCCTGCTGCCCGACCTCGGCACCGAGACTGCGACCGGCCGGCCGGTGCTGGCCGAGGAGCGTTACCGCGTTCTCGCCGACGCGGGCGTCGTCGCCGCGCCCGGCGCGACCGATGCCACCGCCAGCGGCGCCACGCTCGCCATGGTGCAGGCGGCGCTCGCCGGCGGCGACATCGCGGCGCTGCAACGCGTCGCCGCGCGCGCGCTCGCGGAGCTGCGGCCCCTGCTGCGCGCCCAGCTTGCTTATCATCTCGGCACCGACAGCCTGCGCACGCGCCGCGTCATGCTCGAGGCACAAGCCCTGATGCCGGCCTCGACCTGATCCTCCCGATGAACCCCCTGGTGACGACCGGCCTCGACGCCCGCGGCAACGCCACGGCGCTGTCGGTCAACGTCAACAAGATCGCGCTGCTTCGCAACCAGCGGCCGCTGCCGATTCCGAGCGTGGTCGGCCTGTCGCGCATCGCCCTCGAGGCGGGGGCCCACGGCATCACCGTCCACCCGCGGCCCGACGAGCGGCACATCCGTCGCCACGACGTGTTCGATCTCGCGGCGATGCTGAAGGACTGGCCGCAGGCCGAGTTCAACATCGAGGGCAACCCCTTCCACAACCTGATGGACATCGTGCGCGAGACGCGGCCGCAGCAATGCACCTTCGTGCCCGACAGCGCCGAGCAGGCGACCTCCGACCACGGCTGGGACCTGGCCCGCGACGGCGAGCGCCTGAAGCCGCTGATCGACGAGCTGCGCACGCTCGGCGTGCGCGTCAGCCTGTTCATGGACGCCGACCCGGCGGCGATGGCCGCGGCGCGCGCCGTCGGCGCCGACCGGGTGGAGCTCTACACCGAGCCGTATGCGCGCGCCCACGGCACGGCCGGGCAGGCGGCGTCGCTCGCCGCCTTTGCCGCGGCCGCGCGTGCGGCGCAAGGCGAGGGCCTCGGCGTCAACGCCGGCCACGACCTCAACCTCGTCAACCTCGGCGACTTCGTCACGGCGGTGCCGGGCGTGCTCGAGGTCTCGCTCGGCCATGCGTTCGTCGCCGATGCGCTCGAGCTCGGGATGGCCGCCGCGGTGCGCGCCTACGTCGCCGCGCTGGCCCGCTCGGTGCCGCGTTGAGCCGCCGACTCTGTAGATGGTCTACGGCATCGGCACCGACATCTGCGACATCCGCCGCATCACGGCGACGCTGGGGCGGCGCGGCGACCGCTTCGCCGAGCGCGTGCTCGGGCCACGCGAGCTCGAGGTCTTCCGCTACCGCCGCGGCAAGCTCGAGGACCGCGGCGTACGCTTTCTGGCGACGCGCTTCTCCGCCAAGGAGGCGTTCTCCAAGGCGATCGGCCTGGGCCTGCGCATGCCGATGAGCTGGCGCGGCTGCGAGATCCTCAACCTGCCGAGCGGCAAGCCCGAGATCCATCTCAACGGCGTGCTGGCCGAATGGTTCGCGGCGCGCGGCCTGAGCGCCCATGTCACCGTGACCGACGAAGCCGACTATGCGGCGAGCTTCGTGGTCGTTGAAACGCGGAGCGAGAAATGAACGAAGCCACCCATGCCCCCGTGGTGCTCGACGTCGCCGGGCTGACCCTCGATGGCGACGACCGCCGCCGCCTCGAGCACCCGCTCACCGGCGGCGTGATCCTGTTCTCGCGCAACTGGCGCGACCGCAAGCAGCTGACCGAGCTCGTCGCCGAGATCAAGGCGCTCCGGCCCGACCTGATCGTCTGCGTCGACCACGAGGGCGGCCGGGTGCAGCGCTTTCGCAGCGACGGCTTCACCCAGCTGCCGCCGATGCGCGTGCTCGGCGAGATGTGGATGGACGACGGCCGCTCGGGCCCCGGCAGTGGCGCGATGCGCGCCCTCGAGGCTGCCACCGCCGCCGGCCACGTGCTCGCGAGCGAGCTTCGCGCCTGCGGCGTCGACCTCAGCTTCACCCCGGTGCTCGACCTCGACCACGGCGGCAGCGGCGTGATCGGCGACCGGGCCTTCCATCGCGACCCGCGGGTCGTGACGACGCTCGCCAAGAGCCTGATGCACGGCCTGCTCGAAGCCGGCATGCGCAACTGCGGCAAGCACTTCCCGGGGCACGGCTTCGTCAAGGCCGACAGCCACACCGAGATCCCGGTCGACCGTCGCTCGCTCGCCGCGATCCTGGCCGACGACGCGCGGCCGTACGAGTGGCTCGCAGGCTCGCTCTCGAGCGTGATGCCGGCGCACGTGGTCTACCCCAAGGTCGACGCGAACCCGGCGGGCTTCTCGCCGCGCTGGCTAAAGGACATCCTGCGCCTGCAGCTCGACTTCGAAGGCGCGATCTTCAGCGACGACCTCAGCATGGCCGGCGCGCGCCGCGTTGGCGGCGCCGAGCTGAGCTACGCCGACGCGGCGACGCTCGCGCTCGGCGCCGGCTGCGACATGGTGCTGCTCTGCAACCAGTCGCTAGACGGTGGCAGCGCGGTCGACGCACTGCTCGAAGGCCTGCTCGAAGCCGAAGCGAGCGGCCACTGGCAGCCCGATCCGCCGAGCGAGCTGCGCCGCCTCGACCTGCTGCCGCAGACGGTGCCGGTCGCCTGGGACGAGCTGATGCATTCGCCCGCCTACCAGCGCGCGCTCGAACGCCTGCCCTGAAACGAAATCGGCCCGGCGCTCCCTTGCGGGGCACCGGGCCGGACGAGGCGCTTGCCGCCCCGGTCGACGCTCAGGCGTTGGGCGGCTGGTTTTCGAACGGCAGGCGAACCTGCGAGAGGTCCTTCTTGGTCTCCACCAGCACCAGCGGCCCGTCGTCGGCCAGCTCGACCTTGCGGATCTCGCGCGGCACGTGGATCGGCGCCGGCGCTGCAGCCATCGCCTCCTGCGCGGCGCGGATCTTCCCGGCGTCGGAGTTCACCCACTGCAGGCCGGCGTTGTCGGCCACCGCGACCAGCGAGTCGATCGGCAGCACGTAGTCGGCCGGGGCCGCAACGGGTTCGACCGGCGTCACGACAGCGGCCGCCAGCGGCACCACCGCCTGCGCTTCACGGACCGGCGGCGCGTACGCCGGCGGCTCGGCTTCCTGCCGTGCGTAAGCCTGCGGCTCGGCGACCTGCGTCATCCGGCTCGAATGCCCGCGCGGCTCGTCGTCGCGGTTCTCGAACAGCGGCATCGAGGCCGGAGCGGGCGTCGCCAGCTCGAACTCCGGCTCGGCCTGGCTGAGCTCCTGCATGCGCAGCGGTTCGCCGCGATCGCCGTCGTGCGATGACGCCGGCTGCTCGCGCGAGGCCTCGCGCGGCGCGCCATCGCTGCCCGCCTCGCCCTCGGCGCTCGCACCCTCGCGCGGGCCGCGATCCCGGCCGCGGCCGCCACGACGGCGCCGGTTGCCCGAGCCCTCGCCACGCGCTTCGCCGGGCACGCCGCCCTCGTCGCTTCTCGCTTCGCCCGCCTCGATCGGCGCTTCGGCGCCGTTGGCTTCGAAGCCGCCTTCGGCTGAAGCGCTCCGTGCCGGGCCGGCTTCGCCGTCCTGCGCCGGTTGCGCTTCGCGGTTGTCGCCGCCGCCCGCTTCGTCGCGGTCGCGACCCCGACCGCCGCGGCGGTTGCGGCGCCGTGCGCCCTGGCGATCGCCCTCGGCGCCTTCCCCGCTCTGCGTGCTCGGTGCGGCGTCGCCCGGCGTGGTGTCGACGAACGCCGAAGGCGCCATGCCTTCAGCGGACAGCGCCGCCTCGTTGCTCTCGCCGTTCACCGGCGCCGGCCGGTCGCCGCGGTCGCCCCGACCGCCGCGGTTGCCGCCTTCGCGTCCTTCCTGGCGCGGCTCGCCACGCTGCCCGCCGCGTTCGCCGCCACGATCACCCCGGTCGCCGCCGCGATCACCGCGGCCGGAGCGCGGCTCGCGCGGCTCACGGCCTTCACGCGGCTCGCGGGCCTCGCGCGGCTCACGGCCCTCGGCCCGTGCGCCTTCGGCAGATTCCGGCCGCGGGCCGGCTTCGCCACCGCGCTCGCCGCGGCGTCCGCGGCCCTGGCTTTCGCCGCCGGCGCCTTCCGGCCGGTCGGCAGAACGCTCGCCGCGCCGACCGCCGCGGCCGCCCCGGCCACCGCGGTCACCGCCGCGATCGCCGCGCTCGCCACCACGATCTCCGCGGTCGCCTCGGCCGTCGCGCTCGCGCTTGGGCGCTTCGCCGCCCGCAGGCGCGGGCAGGGCCAGCGGCCGCGCGGCCACCGGCTCGGGCTCGCCGCCCGAGAAAATGCTCTTCACCCAGGAGAAGAAACCGCGTCCCGCAGGCTCCACGGCAGGCGCCGGCACCGGCAGCGCCGCCGCCGGGGCGGGCGCCGCCACGGGCTTGGGCTGAGGCTTCGGCGCTTCCTCCGGCGCCGGCGTCTCGTGCAGGTTTCCCTTGATGACCGGCTCCTGCTTGGGCTTGCCCTTCTCGCGCCGCGTGATGCCGACTTCCTCTTCAGGCTCGTCGATCATTGTGTAGCTGGCTTGCAGGTTCTCGAGGCGCGGGTCGTCGTGGCGCAGCCGCTCGAGGCGGTAGTTCGGCGTCTCGAGCGCCTTGTTCGGCACCAGCAGCACCGTGACGCGCTGCTTCAGCTCGATCTTGGTGATCTCGGTGCGCTTCTCGTTGAGCAGGAACGAGGTCACTTCCACCGGCACCTGCACGTGCACGGCGGCGGTGTTGTCCTTCATCGACTCTTCCTGGACCATGCGCAGGATCTGCAGCGCGCTGGACTCGGTGTCGCGGATGTGGCCGGTGCCGTTGCAGCGC
>JANMCC010000027.1:0-22332 GCA_031360885.1 Burkholderiales bacterium
CGGCGCGACTCGAAGCCGCCCATGTCGATGTTCAGGCGCATCAGGTGCCGGTTCGGCTGCTCGGTGAGGTTCGTCTGCTGCGACTCGAGGATGGCGACGTCCTCGCCGAAGATCGCCGCCTGGCCGCTGCGGATGGTCTCGGTGAGCGCCTTGTCCTCGACGTTGAAGTTGCGCGCCATGCCCCAGAAGTACCAGATCGAGGCGTCGGTTTCCGGAGTGATGAAGTCGACGACGATGCTCGAGACCTTGTGCGCCGCCGGCGCCTCGTAGCCGCCGTGGCCGGCATGGGCCACGCCCACTTCGATCATCACATGGCTCGGCGGCGTGAAGCGGCAGATCTGCCAGCGGTCGACCGGCACGTCGTCGGCGAGGTGGTTGCCGCGCAGCGCCGCGCGCCAGAACGGCGGCGCCGGAATGTCGTGCATGAAGCGGCTGGTGATCGCCGAGTCGTCCTCGACCCGCGTCGCCGGCGCGGCCTCCTCGATCTCGGGCTGGCCGATGCTGCTGGCGTGCACGTAGGTCTCGTGCGTCAGGTCCATCAGGTTGTCGATCATCAGCCGGTAATCGCAGTTCACATGGTACAGGCCGCCGGCGAAGGCCCACTCGGGACTCTCGGCCCAGGGCAGGGGATGCAGCCTGGCCGGGTCGGCCTTGGCCTTGTCGCCCGGCCAGATCCAGACGAAGCCGTAGCGCTCGAGCAGCGGATAGGAACGGATCGTCGGCCGCACGCGCTGGCCTGGCATGCTCACGCACTTGCCGTCGCCGCCCATCACCAGGCCGTGGTAGCCGCAGACGATGCGGCCGTCGTCGCGCAGCGCGCCGAGCGAGAGCGGCGCGCCGCGGTGCGGGCAGAAGTCCTCGAGCGCCGAAGCGGCGCCGCCCTCGGCGCGAAACAGCACCACGCGCTCGCCGCAGATCGTGCGGCCGAGCAGCGTGCCGGGGCCAATCTCCTCGGCCGTGCAGGCGACGTACCAGGCGTTGCGAACGTACATGCGGGTCTCCGTCGGCCCGGCGACGGGCCGCGCATGGAAACCTTATAGCGCCAAAGCCGCCGGCCGGCGGCCCGCCGATCCTCAGTACGGGTACATCCGCTCGGTCGGCAGCAGCGCCTTGATGTCACCGGGCGGCTGCCACGAGACGTGCGCCTCGGTCAGGCCGCCGCCTTCGAAGTAGCGGATCTTGATCGGGTAGCGCCGGCCGGCCACCAGGTCGATCGTTCCCGAGTGCTCGGTCGGCGCCTGGAAGAAGAAGGCGTCGACCACCGCCACGCCGCCGATGAGGATCTGCATCCCGTCGTCGGTGGTGCCGAAGATCGTGTACGTGCCGGTGACCGGCGCCTCGATGTAGCCCGACCAGACGACCGAGAAGTTGTCGTTCTGGCCTTCGAGGACGGTGTTGATCGGCCCGGTGCCGCTCCAGATGTTGTCGATCACGGTGTCGACCACGGTCTGCGCCAGTTCCGATTCGTCGATCTGCGAGTAGTACTGCGCCAGCAGGCCGGTGCCGCTGCCCGGGGCGGTCGAGCTGAGCGAGCCGGTCGGCGTCGCCGCCGCCGCCCGCGCCTGCACCGCGGCTGTCACGAACGGCTCGGTCGCCGCCGCCTTGGTCATGTCGGTGAGGTCGAACGAGGCCCAGACGAAGGTGTCGGTCGCGCGCAGCGACTGCACCAGGGTGTTGGCGAACGGCATCGGGAAGTTCGGCAGCAGGTTGCCGCGCGCGCCGTCGAGCTCGCGCACGCCGAACGCGACGTTGACCGCCGTCGGCCAGGCGGCGCGCAGCGCGTCGGAGATGAAGGCGCTGTTGGTCGCCGGCGACGGCAGGCCGGTCTTGCGCCAGGCCAGCGCGGCGTTGAACTGCTCGGCGGTGCGCAGGCCGTAGTCGGTGCCGCCGTCGACGAGCAGCGAACGCGCGCCCCGGCCTTCGACGAAGCCGGCGAAGAACGGGCCGATGAGCTGCGCCGAGTCGACCTCGCGGTTCACCAGGCTGGCGGGCGAGGCGGGGTCGGCGCCGGCGGGGCCGCGCAGGACGACGACCGCCGCGTCGGGGAAGTCGGCGACGATCGCCTGCATGATCTTCCTGCCGATCAGCTGGGTCTGGGCGCGATAGTCCTCGATCGTGCGGTTCGGGAACTTGAGGTCGTAGGGATAGTTGCCGCGAAAGCCCGCCAGGCTCTCGTTGTCGATGACGATGCCCACCAGGCCGGCGTCGCGCGCCACCTTGGCGAGCGCGCCGATGTTGGCGAGCGGCACCGACCAGTCGTCGAACACGTCCAGGTCGTGCTGGATCGGCATGACCGCGAAGTTGTACTTGAGGCGCGCCGGCCGCAGCGCGTAGAGCGGCTCCAGGTCGGTCGCGATCTCGCTCGGCTTGACCGCCAGCGCCTGGGTCAGCCGGTCACCGGTGGCCGGCAGGCGCAGGAACACGCCGTCGTAGGCGGTCAGCGTCGTCTCCATCGTCGCCAGCCGGTCGCGCAGCGTCGCCGGGCTGACGGCGATGATCCCGCGCTGGTGCAGCACCAGCTTCTTGCCGGTGCGAAAGTCGCTGTACAGGGCGGCGCCGCCCTGGGGACCCGGCCCGGCCGCATAGCCGGAGGGGTCGTTGCCGCTGCCGCCACTGCTGCCGCTGCTGCCGCCGCCGCACGCCACCACGAAGGCGCTGGTGACCATCGCCGCCCAGATCTTCTTGTTCACGCTGGCCTCCCGAGCCTCTTGGCACTAGCCGGAAACTGTGCCAGTGGGGCGGCGCAAGACCTGTAAGGCGTCTGTAAAGGGTTGCGGCGTGGCGCAACACGGGCGAACCGTTCGTCCCCCGCCCGGCCGCAAAGGGTCGACTGTTCGCGCCGGAGCCGCGGGCCGGGCGCCGAAAAGCGTCAGGCCGCGCCGAGGCGCGGCCTGAACGCTCGAGCCGAAGCCGGGTTCAGCGGCGCAGCAGGGCCAGCAGGCCGATCAGGACCGCGCCGGCGGTGGCGACGCCCACGACGGCCCGGGTCGGGTCTTCCTTGGCATAGCTGGCGAGGGCGTCGAACTGCGGCTTCAGCCGGTCAACCACCGGCGCGGCCTGCTCGCGCAGGCTGGCCCAGGTCTCGGCCACGCTGTCGGCGACGTCGTTGGCGCGCTCCTTGACCGCGTCGATCCGCTCCTGGGCGGCGCTCGTCTGCTGCTCGACCGCGCCGGCGGCGCTGGCGGCGCGCTTGTGGGCGCTGCCGATCGCCTGGCTGGCGACGCTGTGGGCGCGGTCGGCGAGGTCGATCGCGGCGTCGCGGATCGCCGCCATCGTGCGCTGGCCGGTGCTCGTGGGCCGCGGCCGCGAGCTGCGCACGAGCAGCGCCAGCAGCGCCATCAGGCCGGCGCCGGAAGCGGCGGCGATCAGCAATGCCTTGGTCGGCTCGTTGCGCGCGTAGTCGGAAACGGCGGCGATCTTCGGCTGGAAGCTCTCGACGACGGCGTCGGTCTTGTCGCGGATCTTCTGCAGCACCCGGTTGGACTCGAGCTCGGCCGTGACCGAAAGTTCTTCCTCGCTCGGGTAGCCCGTCTGGTTCGGCGTATCGGTCGTGGTCGTCTGCATGATGTTCTTTCGCTCGGGTTGAAATGACGGAAGCCGGCGCGGGCCCGGGGCAGCTGCGCCACGCCAGGAAGTTAACCCGCGCGGTGGTTCGGTTCTGTGGGAAAAGCCGTCCCGGGCCGGTAAGACTTCGCTGACGCGGAAATGCGCGTGGCGCGCGCTGAATATCATGCCCCTTTTCGCCCTCTTCCTCCCGCCCAGGCGCCCCCGGAGATGTAGGGGCCGGGTTGAAAACCCGGGCGGGCAGCCTCAGTTGACGGTCATGGCCTTGCCTGTGCAGGGCCTCTTCGGATCGCTGCCATGGCTTCCCCGCAACTCGAACCCCTCCAGACCCGTCTCGAAACCGTGATCGCCCTCGCCCGCCTGCTCGAGCGGGTGGAAGCGCGCGGCGTCGTCATCGGCGCCGACCAGTACCGGGCGCTGGTGCGCCAGCTCCAGGCGGCGCTCGCGGTGCCGCTGCCCGATCAGGCGCTGGCGGCGATCCTCGGCGCCCACCCGGCGGCAGCGGACCTGTACGAGAACATGCACTACGACGTCTCGGGTCTCTCGCGTTCGCCGCTCGAGCGCTCGGTCGCGACCGAGCTGCTCGCCAGTCAGGCGATCGAGCGCGCCGCGCGCTCGTCCCGCACCGCCGGCTGAACCGACGCCGCCGGCGCCGCGTTCTCGCCGCCCTCGGCGGCGATCGCCTCGGCGACGAGCTTCCTGAAGCGCACGACCGCGGCGTCCATCGCCAGCAACATCATCGGCGCTTCGGGGTCGGCATCGATCGCCTGGCTCTGCGCCGTGATCATCGCCCTGTCCTCCTCGAACGCGACCAGCAGCGACCGGTAGAGCGCCTCGGCGATCGAGTGGTCGCCTTCCTCGACGCGGCGCCCCTGCTGGAAGAAGTAGTGCGTCGTCGTCGCGGTTTCCGGTGTCACCGTCTGGCAGCTGTGCAGGCGCACCGCGCGGCTCATGTCGCCTTCGGCATCCCCGACCGGCCGGCCGCCCGAATGCATGAGGAGCGTGCCCGGCAGCACGAAGTCGTAGATGAACCAGCGGTCGAGGTTGCCCGGGAGCTGCCGCACCGCCTTGTAGTAGGGCGGCGGCGGCACGTCGTGCACCTTGCGCGTGACCCGGATGCCGCGCGGCACGTTCTCGATCTCGGCCCGCGCCTGGGCGATCGCGGTCGTGCCGCCGAGCGTCTTCTCGTGCACGTAGCTCAGGTGCGAGAAGTCGAGCAGGTTGTCGCAGATGAGCTGCTGCGGCGTCGAGTAGTGCAGGTAGCCGGGCAGGTAGTCCCAGCCCGGGTCGTCGCAGGAGAAGTTGTCGGGCAGCAGGGCCAGGTCGGCCTGCGCGGGATCGCCCATCCAGACGAACACCCACTTGTTCTTCACCGTCACCGGGTAGCGCTGTACCCGGGCCTTCGCCGGCACGGTCTCGGAGCCCGGGATCTCGATGCAGCGGCCGGTCGCGTCGAACAGCAGGCCGTGGTAGCCGCAGCGCACGCAGTCACCTTCCTTCCTGCCCTTGGAGAGCGGCGCCAGGCGATGGCAGCAGCGATCGCGCAGGGCGGTGATCTCGCCGCTCGCGGTGCGAAAGAGCAGGATCGCCTCGCCGAGCACGGTGCGGGTGAACAGGGAATCGGCAGGCACCTCGTGATCCCAGGCGATCACGTACCAGCAATTGCGAACGAACATGGCGGGCAGTCCGGGAGGGGTGGCTCCGGTCGAGGATAGACCCTGCATGTAAACCCGGGCCCCCGGGACTCTCCCGAAGACAGCGACGGGGCCGGCGGCGACGATCGCTCATTCGTTTTCTAGGAGCTGCCGATGTCGTCCCCCGTCGCTGTCCTGCGCCCGCGCCATGCGCTCGCTGCCCTGGCGCTCGCGCTCGTCGCGCCGGCGGCGCTGGCCGAGATCCACATCGGCGTCACCCTCTCCACCACCGGCCCTGGCGCATCGCTCGGCATCCCGGCGGAGCAGGCGCTGAAGATGTGGCCGGCCGAGATGGCGGGCGAGAAGGTCCGCTTCACGATCCTCAACGACACCACCGACACCACGGTGGCCACGAAGAACACCCAGCGCCTGATCAGCGAGGACAAGGTCGACCTGATCATCGGCTCCTCGGTCACGCCGACCTCGCTCGCGGTGGTGGAGACGGCCGGCGCGCTGCAGGTGCCGGTGGTCTCGCTCGCCGGCGGCGGCGCGATCGTGCTGCCGCAGGACGGGCCGCGCAAGTGGGCGTTCAAGCTCTCGCCCACCGAGCCGATCTCGATCGGCCTGGTGCTCGACCACATGCAGAAGAACGCCAAGGGCAAGTCGATCGCGACCATCGGCATCGCCACCAGCTACGGCGAGGGCTTCCTCAAGGCGCTGGAGGCGGCGGCGCCGGCGCGCGGCTTCCGGATCATCGCCAGCGAGCGCTACAACCCGACCGATGCGAGCGTCACCGCGCAGGTGCTGAAGGTCGTTGCCGCCAATCCCGACGCCGTCTACATCTTCGCCGCCGGCACGCCCGGTGCGCTGCCGCAGATCGAGCTCGCGACCCGCGGCTACAAGGGCCTCGTCTACCAGACGCAGGGCGTGGCCAACAACGACTTCCTGCGCGTCGGCGGCAAGAGCCTCGAAGGCAGTTTCATGACGGTGGCGCCGGTGCTCGTGGCAGAGCAGCTGCCCGAATCGAACCCGACGAGAAAGCCCGCGGTCGACTTCGTCAACCGCTTCGAGAAGGCGAACGGGCCGGGCTCGCGCTCGCTGTTCGCGGCCACCGCATGGGACGCGCTGCTGATCATCCAGCAGGCGGCGCGCGAGGCGATGAAGAAGGCCAGGCCCGGCACGCCCGAGTTCCGCACGGCGCTGCGCGACGCGATCGAGAACCTCAAGGACTTCGTCGGTTCGGAGGGCGTCTACAACATGAGCCCGAGCGACCACAACGGCGTCGATGCGCGCAGCCAGGTGATGGTGAAGATCGAGAACGGAACCTGGAAGCTGCAGCCCTGATGCTCAGAGCTTGGGAATCCGCAGCGTCTTGCTGACCATCAAGGTGCCCGACAGCGCGAACAGCAGCGCCAGCGGGTGCAGCTCTCCGCCGGGCAGGGCCCAGACGCCGCCGTAGAGCGCCGGGCCGATGCGGCCCTGCCAGGCCGCGTACGCGATCACCGCGGTCAGGAGCACGCTGGTCGGGATGGGAGTGCCTTCGAAGTAGGCGACCTTGTCGCTGCCCGCCGAAAGGCTCTCGGCGGTGACGTTGTAGCGCGCCAGGCGGGAGACGCCGCAGCAGACGAAATAGACCAGGATCACCGCGTCCCACAGTCCCGCCAGGCCGGCGGCGTAGGCGAGCGCCGCGGGAGCGACGCCGAACGAGATCACGTCGGCGAGCGAGTCGAGCTCGCGGCCGAGCGCCGACGAGGTGTGGCGCCAGCGGGCGATCCTGCCGTCGAGCACGTCGAAGATGAAGGCGGCCGGGGCGAAGGCGGCGGCGAGAAGCAGGTCGCCGACCTCGTGGCTCGCGAGGTAGCGCATCGCCATCAGCACCCCGGCGACGCCGCACGCCGCATTGCCGAGCGTGAATGCGTCGGCCAGGTGAAAGCCGCGGATCATCGAGAAGTGGCGGGGCGCTGCAGGGGGGGTCATGTCGTCTCCGGGCGGGGCCCGTGTGCCGGAGTGTCGGCCAAGGTCCGGGTTTCGTCTGCCAGTCATTTCCCACAGCAAGGCGCGCCCTTGGCGGCTTGGCGCGCACCCCCGGCGGGCGTTTACTGCGAGGGTGCGCCTTGGCGCGCGTTCCCAAGGAGACAACGATGAGTACCCATCCCAGCCCGTCGGCGCAACGCGAAGCGCTCAACGAATCGGAAAAGAAGGCGAGCGAGAAGCAGCCGGGGAGCTACAAGGAAGAAGAGACCGCCGACAAGGTGGTCGAGATCCCGCCGACCGGCCCCGACGAGAAGCCGATCCGCGGGCTCGATTCCTAGCTATTCCTCTTCCGACCAGGTGTAGCCGTCGCGCGCCACCAGCGCGCTGGCTGCGGCCGGTCCCCAGGTGCCGGCGTTGTACGGGCGCGGGCCGGCATCGTCCTGACGCCAGGCGGCGAGGATCGGCTCGACCCAGGCCCAGGCCTCTTCCTGCTCGTCGCTGCGCACGAACAGGTTGAGACGGCCGGCGATCACGTCCATCAGCAGCCGCTCGTACGCGCCGACCCGGTTCTCGGCGAACGCCTTGTCGAAGTCGAGGTCGAGCGAGACAGGCACCAGCGCCTCGGCCTGGCCCGCGCCCTTGGCTGCGAGCAGGTGCAGCTCGAGGCCGTCTTCCGGCTGCAGCTTGATCACCAGCTTGTTCGCCCGGCTGACGCCCGGAAAGATGGTGTGCGGCGTCGGCCGGAAGTTGACAACGATCTGCGCGTCGCGCGCGGCCAGGCGCTTGCCGGTGCGCAGGTAGAACGGCACGCCGGCCCAGCGCCAGTTCTGCACCTCGGTGCGGATGGCGACGAAGGTCTCGGTCTTGCTGCCCGCCGGAACCTTGTCTTCCTCGAGGAAGCCTGGCACCGGCTTGCCCTCGATGCTGCCGGCGCGGTACTGGCCGCGGATCACGTCGCGGCCGACGCTCTCGGGGCTGAAGGGCTTGAGCGAGCGCAGCACCTTCAGCTTCTCGTCGCGGATCGCATCGGCGAGATTGCGCGAGGGCGGCTCCATCGCGATCATCGTCAGGAGCTGCAGCGCGTGGTTCTGGATCATGTCGCGCAGCGCGCCGGTGCCGCTGTAGAAATCGCCGCGCGTGCCGACGCCGATGGCTTCGGCGAGCGTGATCTGGATGTTGGCGATCGATTCGCGCCGCCAGAGCGGCTCGAACAGGGCGTTGCCGAAGCGCAGCGCCATCAGGTTCTGCACCGCGGGCTTGCCGAGGTAGTGGTCGATGCGAAACGCCTGGTCCTCGCGGAACACCGAGCGCACCACCCGGTTGATCTCTCGCGCGCTCGCCAGGTCGCGGCCGAGCGGCTTCTCGAGCACCACCCGCACCTGGTCGCCGTTCAGCCCGGCCGCGCCGAGCTGGGCGCAGATCGTCGGGAAGAGGTCGGGGCTGGTCGCCAAGTACATCACCAGCACGTCGGCCGGCGCCTGCCGGCCCAGGCTGCCCGCGAGCCAGGCCTTCAGCTCGCCGTAGCCGTCGGGCCTGGAGAGATCGAGGCGCATGTAGTGCAGCAGGCCGGCGAAGCGGGCGAATTCCTCGTCGGTCGGCCGTTTGGCGCCTTCGACCTCCTGGAAGCGCTCCTTCAGCCAGGCTCGATAGTCGTCGTCGCTCATCGCCTGGCGCGAGACGGCGAGGATGCGGCCGCCCTCCGGCAGCTTGCCATGGCGAAAGGCCTGGAACAGGGCGGGCATGAGCTTGCGCCAGGCCAGATCACCGGTACCGCCGACGACGACGAGATCGAATGACATGGAGGGAAAGGATACGATGCTTCGTCGAGCGCCAGTGGCCAGGAAGGCCACGCCAGAGCGCGACGAGGAGACTGCGGATGAGAAGCAAGGGATGGGCCGCGCTCATGGCAGGCTGCCTGCTGGCCGGCGGCGCCGCTGCGCAGCAGGGCCAGGTGAACGTGATCTGCTCGGTGCAGGCCGACTGGTGCAACCTGATCCAGACCGTGTACGCGAAGACCACCGGGGTCAAGGTGAACATGTCGCTGAAGGGCTCGGGCGAGGCGCTGGCGCAGCTCATCGCCGAGCGCGCCAACCCGAAGACCGACGTCTGGTTCGGCGGCACCGGCGACCCGCACCTGCAGGCCGCGGAGCAGGACCTGACGCTCGAATACAAGTCGGCGTCGCTGCCGCAGCTGCACGAGTGGGCGCAGCAGCAGGCGAAGCAGTCGGGCTGGAAGACCGTCGGCATCTATTCCGGCCCCCTCGGCTTCGGCTACAACACCGAGCTCCTCGCGAAGAAGAAGATGGCGGTGCCCAGGAGCTGGGCCGACCTGCTCAAGCCCGAGTACAAGGGCGACATCCAGGTCGCCAACCCGGCCTCGAGCGGCACCGCGTACACGATGATCGCGACGCTGGTGCAGCTCATGGGCGAGGACAAGGCCTTCGAGTACCTGAAGGGCCTGCACCGCAACATCTCGACCTACACCCGCTCGGGCACCGCGCCGATCAAGGCGGTGGCGCGCGGCGAAACCGCGGTCTCGATCAGCTTCGTGCACGACGGGCCGGGGGAGAAGATGCAGGGCTTCCCGGTCGAGACCGTGACGCCTTCGGAAGGCACCGGCGCCGAGATCGGCTCGATGTCCATCCTCAAGGGCGCGAAGAACCTCGAGGCGGCGAAGAAGTTCTACGAATGGGCGCTCACGCCGCAGGCGCAGCAGTTCGGCGCCGCCGCGCACCAGTACCAGCTCCCCTCGAACAAGGCGACGCCGGTCGACCCGAACGTGCCCGACTTCAAGAAGATCAGGCTGATCTCCTACGACTACGCGAAATACGGCGCCAGCGCCGAGCGCAAGCGTCTGATCGCGCGCTGGGAGAGGGACGTCAACGCGTTGCCGAAGTGAATCGGCGAAGGACCGCACCATGAGCGAAGCCGCGCCCGTGTCCCAAGCCGCGAAGGCGGCGAGCTTTCGCGCCCTGCACGAGCGCGAAGGCGCCTTCGTCATCGCCAACCCGTGGGACGCCGGCTCGGCGCGCCTGCTCGCCGAGCTCGGCTTCGAGGCGCTCGCCACCTCGAGCGGCGCCGCGGCGGCGGTGCGCGGCAGGAAGGACGGCCAGCTCGGCCGCGACGACGCCATGGCGCATGCCAGGGAGCTCGTCGCCGCGACCGACCTGCCGATCGCCGGCGACATGGAAAACGGCTTCGGCGAGGCGCCCGAATACGTCGCCGAAACGGTCCGGCTCGCCGCCGCGGCGGGCCTGGTCGGCTGCTCCATCGAGGACTTCAGCGGCGACAAGGCGAAGCCCTTCTACGACCTCGACCTCGCGGTGCGGCGGATCGCTGCGGGCGCCGCGGCGGCGCGAGCGCTGCCGTTCCCGTTCACCCTCACCGCCCGCTGCGAGCACTTCCTGCGCGGCCACGCCGACCTCGGCGCAACCATCGCCAGGCTGCAGGCGTACGAGGCGGCCGGCGCCGACGTGCTGTTCGCTCCGGCGCTGCCCGACCTCGAATCGATCCGCTCGGTCTGCGCGGCGCTGAAGAAGCCGCTCAACTTCATGGCCGGCATTCCCGGCAAGTCGTTCAGCGTCGCCGCCCTCGCCGGCGTGGGCGTGAAGCGGATCAGCCTGGCGACCTCGCTCTACCGCGCCGCGATGAAGGCGGTGCGCGAGGCGGCAACCGAGGTGCGGACGAGCGGCAGCTTCGGCTACATCGACCGCTTGTGAGTACCGGCCTCGGCCTCGGCCGCGACCGGATGCGAGCGGCGCTGCTCGCCTGGACCGGCTTCGGCCTGGCGGCGTTCGTGCTCCTGCCGTGGTACCTGGCCGGCGACAAGACCCTCGTCGATTCGATGCGTGTCGTGTTCAGCGCCGACGATTCGGCGAGCGGCCTGCGCGAGGCGGCGAGGCTGGGCAAGCCGTGGCTGTGGACCGCGCTCGTCGCACTCGCGCTCTGCGCCGCGGCCGGGGCGGTTCGCGGGCCGCGCCGCGGCTGGCTCGCCGGCACGGGCGCGGCGATCGGCCTGGTCGGCATTCTCGGCAGCGGCTTTTCGATCGGCGCCACCGGCTGGTCGTTCGCCTGGATGAACGCAGCCTTCGGCGCCCTCGCCGCCGGCCAGCAGGGCATCGGCCTCGGCGGCGCGCTGACGCTGCTCGCCCTGCTGATGCTGCTCGGCTGCGGCCTCGCGGGCAGCGGCAAGTTTCGCGGCGACGCGTTCGTCGCCGGCTCGGTGGTGCTGTGCGCCGCGCTGCTGCTGCTGTTCGTCGCCCTGCCGGTGGCGGTAGCGCTCGCCGGCGCGTTTCTCGACGATGCGGGGCGCTTCTCGCTCGCCGCGGTGGCGGAGCGGCTGGGCCACGAGCGCACCTGGGGCCTGGGCTGCCTGGCCGGCGGCGTGCGCTGCGGCGTCGCCTGGAACACGCTCTTTCTCGCCTTGCTCACGGCGGCGGGCACGACCGTGCTCGGCACGATGCTCGCGCTCGTCGCCGAGCGCGGCCCGGAGCGCCTGAAGTCGCCGGTCAACCTGCTCTCGCTGCTGCCGATCATCACGCCGCCGTTCGTCGTCGGCCTCGGCCTGATCCTGCTGTTCGGCCGCGCCGGCATCGTCAACCAGATCCTCGAGTCGGCCTTCGGCGTGACGCCGACGCGCTGGTTCTACGGCCTCCCGGGCCTCTGGCTGGCGCAGCTGTTCGCGTTCACGCCGATCGCCTGCCTGATCATGCGCGGCGTCGTCGCCGGCATCAGCCCTTCGCTCGAGGAAGCGGCGCAGACGCTGCGCGCCGACCGCTGGACGACGTTTCGCACGGTGACGCTGCCCCTGCTCAAGCCCGGCCTGGCGAACGCCTTTCTCGTCGGCTTCATTGAGAGCATCGCCGACTTCGGCAACCCGATCGTGGTCGGCGGCCAGTACAGCGTGCTCTCGACCGAGGTGTTCTTCGCCATCGTCGGCGCCCAGTTCGACCAGGGCCGGGCGGCTTCGCTGGCGCTGATCCTCTCCGCCTTCGCGCTCGCCGTCTTCCTGCTGCAGCAGAAGGTGATCGGCCGGGCCAGCTACACCACCGTCTCCGGCAAGGGCGACGCCGGCGTGCCGATGCGCCTGCCCTCGGGCCTCTCGCGGGCGATGCTGGCGATCGTGCTGCCGTGGCTGGCGTTCACGATCGTCGTCTACCTGTTCGCCTTCGCCGGCGGCTTCGTCGCCACCTGGGGCCGCGACTACACGCCGACCCTGCGCCATTTCGTCACCGCCTTCGATATTCAATGGGCCGACGCCAAGGTCGGCGGCGGCCTGGTCTGGGCGGGCACCGCCTGGAACTCGCTCTTCACCACGCTGAAGCTCGCCGCCCTCGCGGCGCCGCTCTGCGCGCTGCTCGGCCTGCTGATCTCGTGGCTGCTCGCACGAACGCAGTTCCGCGGCCAGGCGACCTTCGAGTTCGGCGCGCTGCTCGCCTTCGCGATTCCCGGCACGGTGCTCGGCGTCAGCTACGTGCTGGCCTTCAACGTGCCGCCGTTCGAGCTGACCGGCACCGCGCTCATCATCGTCCTCTGCTTCGTGTTCCGCAGCCTGCCGGTCGGCGTGCGCGCCGGCGCGGCGGCGTTCAAGCAGATCGACCGCTCGCTCGACGAGGCCTCGACCATGCTGCATGCGCGCACCGCGACCACCCTGCGCAGGATCGTCCTGCCCCTCCTCAAGCCGGCGCTGGTGGCGGCGCTGGTCTACAGTTTCGTGCGCTCGATGACCACCGTCTCGGCCGTGATCTTCCTCGTGACCGCGGAGAACGAACTGGCAACGACCTACATCATCGGCCGCGTCGGCAACGGCGACTACGGCGTCGCGCTGGCCTACTGCACCGTGCTGATCCTGCTGATGTCGCTCGCGGTGGCGGCGATCCAGTGGGGGGTGGGCGAGCGCCGCCTCGGCCGCCGCCACGCCGGCGCGCTCTGAGCCATGAGCACCCCGACTCCCGCACCGACCGCCTCCGGCATCGAGCTGCGCGGCGTCAGCAAGCGCTACGGCGACTCCCCCTCGGCGCCGCTGGCGGTGCGCGACGTCAGCTTCGAGATCGCGCAGTGCACGCTGACCACGCTGCTCGGCCCGAGCGGCTGCGGCAAGACGACGCTGCTCCGCATGATCGCCGGCCTCGAGCAGCCGAGCGCCGGCAGCATCTGGATCGGCGGCAGGGACGTCACCCTGCTCGGGCCGGCCGAGCGCAACGTCAGCATGGTGTTCCAGAGCTACGCCCTGTTTCCGCACATGGACGTGCTCGCCAACGTCGCCTACGGCCTCCAGGTCTCGGGCGTCGCCAAGGCCGAGGCACGCGAGCGAGCGCGCGGCGCGATGGCCAACGTCGGCCTCGAGGGCTACGACGCGCGGCTGCCGAGCGAGCTCTCCGGCGGCCAGCAGCAGCGCGTCGCGCTTGCGCGCGCGCTGGTGCTCGAGCCGGCCGTGCTGCTGTTCGACGAGCCGCTCTCCAACCTCGACGCGCGCCTGCGCCGCTCGATGCGCGAGGAGATCCGCGCCCTGCAGCAGCGCCTCGGCCTGACCGTCGCCTACGTCACCCACGACCAGGGCGAGGCGCTGGCGGTGAGCGACCGCATCATCGTCATGGACCGCGGCGAGATCGCCCAGACCGGTTCGCCCGACGAGCTCTACGAACGCCCGGCAAGCGAGTTCGTCGCCGGCTTCATGGGCGAGGCGATGCTGTTCGACGCCATCCTGCGCGCCGACGGGGGGGTGCAGCTCGGGCCGCTGCTGGTCGCGAGCGTCGCGCCGCCCTCGGCGGCCGGGGCGGGACAGGCGCTCAAGGTCGCGGTCCGGCCCGAGGCCTGGCGCATCGTCGCCGCGGGCGAGGGCGAGCTCGCGGCGATCGTGCAGAAGGCGGCTTACCTCGGCAGCACCCGCGAATACACCTTCGAGACCGCGCTCGGGCCGATCTTCGTCGTCGCCGCGGAGGCGGCGCGAACCTTGCAACCCGGCGAGCTCGCGGGCCTTCGCCTCGCCGGGCACGGCGTGGCCCTGGTGCCCGGCTTGTCCGGGCATGACGCGGCGCCCGTGCCGGCCGACAATGCGGTCTCCCGCTGACGACCGCCGCAAGACGATGACGCCCTTTCCGCGCTGCGACGCGACCGCTGCCTGGGCGGCCCTGCGCGGCCACTTCGAGGCGCACGGCCGCGACCTCGACCTGCGCGACGCGTTCGCGCGCGACCCGGCGCGCTTCGAGCGCTTCGCCTTCGAGGCGCCCGAGCTGTTCTGCGACCTCTCGAAGAACCGGCTCGACGCGGCGACGCTGCACTTCCTCGTCGACCTGGCGCGCGAGTGCGGCGTCGAGGCGCAGCGCGACGCCATGCTGGCGGGCGAGGCGATCAACGTCACCGAAGACCGTGCGGTCCTGCACACCGCCCTGCGCGCGCCGCCGGGCACGGCGCCGCATTCGGGCGAGGTTCACGCCGTGCTCGAGGCGATGCTCGCCTTCGCGGAGAGGGTCCGCGCGCGCGCCGACGCCGGAAAGCTCCGCCACGTCGTCAACATCGGCATCGGCGGCAGCGACCTCGGGCCGCAGATGGCGGTGGCCGCGCTCGCCGGGTTTGCGCATCCGAAGCTCGAATGCCACTTCGTCTCGAACGTCGACGGCCACGACATCGCCTCGGTCCTCGGCCGCGCGCTGCCGGCCGAGACCCTCTTCGTCGTCGCCAGCAAGACCTTCACGACCCAGGAGACGATGGCCAACGCGGAAACCGCGAAGGCGTGGTTCCTGGCGGGCGGTGGCGGTCCGATCGAAGACCATTTCGTCGCCGCGACCACGAATATCGAAGCGGCGGCGCGCTTCGGCATCGCCCGGACCTTCGGCTTCTGGGACTGGGTCGGCGGCCGCTATTCGCTCTGGTCGGCGATCGGCCTGCCGATCGCGATCGCGATCGGCAGCGCCGGATTCCGCGAGCTGCTCGCCGGCGCGCACGCGATGGACGCGCACTTCGCGAATGCGCCGGTCGAGAAGAACCTGCCGATGCTGCTCGGCCTCGTCGACGTCTGGTACCGCAATTTCCATGGCTTCGCGAGCCGCTGCGTCGCCCCGTATCACCACGGCCTGAAGCGCCTGCCCGCCTATCTGCAGCAGCTCGAGATGGAGAGCAACGGCAAGCGCGTCGATCGCGAAGGCCGCGAGCTGCCGTACGCGACCAGCCCGGTGGTCTGGGGCGAGCCGGGCACGAACGGCCAGCACGCCTATTTCCAGATGCTGCACCAGGGCAGCGACACCGTGCCGGTAGAGTTCATCCTGGTGCGTGCCGCAGGCCGGGCCGACCCGGCGCTCGCCGCCTTGCTGGCGCAGCAGCACCGGATGCTCATCGCCAACGGCTTGGCTCAGTCCCAGGCCCTGATGCAGGGGCAGGCGTCGAGCGAGCCGCATCGCTTCTTTCCCGGCAACCGCCCGAGCACGACCTTCGTTCTGGACGCGCTGACGCCGCGCTCGCTCGGCGCCCTGCTCGCGCTCTGCGAGCACCGCGTCTTCACGGCAGGTGCGGTCTGGGGCATCGACAGCTTCGACCAGTGGGGTGTAGAACTCGGGAAGGCGCTCGGCGCCCGCCTGCTCCCCCTGCTCGAAGGGGGCGCGCTCGATGACGCCGGTCTGGACGGTTCGACCGCCGGGCTGCTGCGGCGGGTGCGCAGCTAGGGGCTGTCGGCGGCCGGCCTTGTCTCGGACGAGGTGCGCGAATGATCGAACGACGCACACTTCTCCTCGCTTCGGCCGTTCTCGCCGCGGTGTTCCCCGCGCGCGCGCAGGTGCCCGGCCGCCTCTATCGCGTCGGCTACCTCGGTTTCACCGCCAGCAACAGCGCCGACGACCTGCGCAACTGGAGCGCGTTCGTGCAGCGCCTGGGCGAGCTCGGCTTCACCGAAGGGCGCAACCTGGTCATCGAACAGCGATTCGCCGAAGGCCGGAACGAGCGCTACGCCGACTTCGCCGCCGAGATGGTCCGGCTGAAGGTCGACCTCGTCGTCGTCGCCAGCGGCACGGCGGCGCGGGCGGTGATGACGGCGAGCCGCAGCCTGCCGATCGTCACGTGGGCGATTCCCGATCCGGTTCGCGCCGGCCTCGTCGCCACCCTGGCTCGGCCCGGCGGCCAGCTGACCGGAATGTCGAACCTGGCCGAGGAGCTGACGCCGAAGCGGATCGAGCTGCTCAAGCTTGTGGTGCCGTCGGCCCGGCTGATCGCCTTCGCCCGCTGCAAGGGCTGTGCGCTGACGGCGGGGGAGAGCCCTGCCGCCGTGGCCGCGATGTTCGCTGAACACGAGGCGGCGGCGCGCGCGCTCGGCGTGCGCTGGCTGCCCCTCGATGTCGACGCCGCGGACGACTTCGACACCGCGAGCGCGACGTTGCGGCGCGAACGTCCCGACGCGCTGCTGATCGGCGCCACCCAGATCAACGTCGCCCTTCGCCCGCGCTGGCTCGCTTTTGCGGCCGAGCAGCGGCTGCCGATGCTCGCGCCCTACAGCGCCTTCGGCGCGATGCTGTCGTACGGCCCCGAAATCGCCGCCATCCTGCGCAGGGTCGCCGAGTACGTCGCGAAGATCCTCAACGGCGCGGCCCCGGGCGAGCTGCCGATGGAGCAGCCGACGAAGTTCGAGTTCGTGATCGACCTCCGCCTTGGACAGGCGATGGGCCTGACGATTCCGGCCAATGCCCTGGCGCTCGCGGACCGGGTGATCCGCTGAACCGCCTGGCTCAGTCGACAAGCAATTCGGCCTGCAGCAACAGGGCACGCGGAATCCTCAGGCCGAGTGCTGCGGCGGTTCCCCGATGCATCGCCAGCTCGTACTCCGTCGGCTGTTCGACCGGCAGCGCGCCGGGCTTGGCGCCGCCGAGGATCTCCGAGACGTACCAGGCGACGCGCCCGTCGATGTATTTCGAGGTCACGCCGTAGGCGCACAAGCCGCCGGCTCGGACGTTCTGCTGGAACGCGAACAACGCCGGCAGGCGATGCCTGAGCGTCAGTTCGGCGCCGTATCACCCGGGGCCGAAGCGCGGCTCACAATCGGGGCCGTGATCCGCGCTCTCCACTCCCGTGCGTTCAAGGCCCGCCCCGGCCGAGCCCGATCGGTGCCGGAATGACGCCGCGCTGGCGCCTGTTCCCGAAGTACGCGCTGCTCATCATCGCCCTCGTCGGCGGTCTCCTGATCGTCAGCGGGGCGATCAGCATCTACTCCTCCTGGCGCGAGAACGAGCGCAACCTGATCGCGCTGCAGGAAGAGAAGGCGCAGGCGGCGGCCGCGCGCATCGAGCAGTACATCCTCGACATCGAGCACCAGCTCGGCTGGACCGCGCTGCCGATGATCGACCCGGGCGCCGATCCGCTCGAGCCGCGCCGCATCGAGTACCTGAAGCTGTTCCGCCTCGTCCCGGCGATCACCGAGGTGGCGTGGCTCGACCCGAGCGGTCACGAGCAGCTGCGCATCTCGCGGCTGGCGATGGACGTGATCCGCGGCAACGCCGACCTCTCGCAGGAGCCCCGGTTCAAGGTCGCCCAGGGCGGAGCGACGTACTACGGCCCGGTCTACTTCCGCAAGGACACCGAGCCCTACATGACGATCGCGCGGCCGGCCGGCAGCGGCGGCGGGGTAACCGCGGTCGAAGTGAACCTGAAGTTCGTCTGGGACGTGGTGTCGCGGATCCGGATCGGCGAGAAGGGCCTGGCCTACGTGGTCGACGCCGGCGGCGTGCTGGTCGCGCATCCGGACATCAGCCTGGTGCTGAAGAAGACCGAGCTGAAGGCGCTGCCGCAGGTTGCGGCGCTGACGGGCACGGCGGCGGCGGCGCCGGCGCGCAGCATCGGCGGCGAGCCGGTTCTTTCGGCGCACGCGGCGATTCCGACCCTGCGCTGGACCGTCTTCGTCGAGTCGCCCGAGGCCGAGGCGTTCGCGCCGCTCCATGCGTCGATCCTGCGCGCCGGCCTGCTGCTCGGCGCGGGCCTGCTGGTCTCGATGGTCGCGAGCTTTTTCTTGGCCAGGGCCCTGGTTCGGCCGCTGCGCGAGCTGCAGGAAGGCGCGGCGCGGATCGGCGCCGGCGAGCTCGACCGGCGCATCGACGTCCGCACCGGCGACGAGCTCGAGGGGCTTGCCGAGCAGTTCAACAAGATGGCGGGCGACCTGAAGGAGTCGTACAGCGGGCTCGAGCGCAAGGTCGCGCAGCGCACCGCCGAGCTGTCCGAGACGCTCGAGCAGCAGACCGCCACGGCCGAGATCCTGCGCGTGATCTCGAGCTCGCCGACCGACGTGCAGCCGGTGTTCGAGGCGATCGCCGAGCGGGCGATGACACTGTGCGAGGCGCGGGTCAGCGGCGTCGCCCGCTTCGATGGCGAATGGGTGCACCTCGTCGCCTACCGCGGCGTCTCGCCGGAGGCGGGCGAGGCGATGCGCGCCGCCTTCCCGATGCAGCTGAGCCGCGGCTCGATCACCGCACGCGCCATCCTGGAGCGCAGGCCGGTCCAGATCGCCGACGTTCTCGCCGACCCCGAGTACGTGCTGAAGGACGCCGCGATCCAGGCGAATTTCCGCAACAACCTCGCCGTGCCGATGATGCGCGACGGCGAGGTCATCGGCTCGCTCGCCGTGTGCCGCCAGGAGCCGGGGCTCTTCCCCGATCGCCTCGTCAAGCTGCTCCAGACCTTCGCCAACCAGGCGGTGATCGCGATCGAGAACGTGCGCCTGTTCAACGAGACCAGGGAGGCGCTCGAACAGCAGACGGCGACTGCCGGGATCCTGCGCGTCATCAGCGGCTCGATCACCGACACGCAACCGGTGTTCGATGCGATCGTGCAGAGCTGCCGGCGCCTGTTCGGCGGCAAGGCGGTGCACCTGGCGATGCCGCGCGGCGACATGATCGAGGACGTCGCGTTCGCCGCCGAGGCGCCGGGGCCCAAGGGCGTCGGCTTTCTCAAGCCTTGGCCGCTCGACCGCGGCAGCGGCGCCGGCACCTGCATCCTCGAGGGGCGCGTCGTCGCCGTCGCCGACACGATCGAGGGCGCCAAGCAGTTCCCGCGCATGCACGACCTGGCGATCGCGCTCGGCTACCGCTCGTGCCTGTTCGTTCCGCTGCTGAAGGACGGCCGGGCGCTCGGCTCGCTCACGATCCTGCGCGAGACCACCGGCACCTTCAACGACCAGGAGATCGCGCTCGCGCGGACCTTCGCCGACCAGGCGGTGATCGCGATCGAGAACGTGCGTCTGTTCAACGAGACCAAGGAGGCGCTCCAGCAGCAGACGGCGACGGCGGACGTGCTGAAGGTGATCAGCAGCTCGGTGGCCGACGCCGCGCCGGTGTTCGAGAAGATCCTGGAAAGCTGCCAGCGCCTGTTCGCGAGCAGCGAGCAGGGCGTGCTGCTCGTCGCCAAGGACGGGCTGCTGCACCTCGGCGCGCATCAGGGCAACGCCCGCGAACGGCTGGAGAAGCTCTTTCCGGTCGCCGGCGACATCGCCGGTGAGGCGCTGAGCGGCGAGCGGCGCATCACCCACTTCAAGGACGTCCTCAACGACCCCGGCGTTCCCGAGGGATTGCGCGCCATCGCCGAAAGCATCGGCGTCGGTGCGTACTCGCAAGTGATCGCGCCGATGGTGTGGGAGGGCGAGTCGATCGGCAGCCTGTACGTCATCCGCCAGCCGCCGGTCGGCTTCAGCGACAAGGAGATCGGCCTGCTCCGGACCTTCGCCGACCAGGCGGTGATCGCGATCCAGAACGCGCGCCTGTTCAACGAAACCAAGGAGGCCCTCGAGCAGCAGACCGCGACCGCCGAGGTGCTGAAGGTCATCAGCAACTCGCCGACGGACGTACAACCGGTCCTCGACGCCGTCGCCCAGCGCGCAGCGCACCTGTGCGACGCAACCGCAGCTCAGGTATTCCTGAAGGAAGGCGAGATGCTTCGCTCGCGCGCCGGCTACTCGCCCTCGGGCGAAAGCGTGGGCACGCGCGGCGACCCGGTGCCGATCCAGGTCACATCAATGACCGGTCGCGCCGTGCTGGAGCGCAGGACCATCCACTGCGCCGACGTGCTGCCGCTCATCGACACCGAATACATCGCGGCGCGGACGAACCAGCGGCGTCTCGGCTTTCGCGCCATCCTCGCGGTGCCGCTGACGAAGGAGGGCGGGGCCTACGGCGCGATCTTCCTGCACCGCGCAGAGCCGCGAGGGTTCAGCCCCAGCCAGATCGCCCTCGTCCAGACTTTCGCCCAGCAGGCCGCGATCGCGATCGAGAACACGCGGCTATTCAACGAGACCCGGGAGGCGCTCGAGCAGCAGATCGCCACCTCCGACGTCCTGCAGGCGATCAGCAACTCGGTGGCCGACACGGCGCCGGTGTTCGACAAGATCCTGGCCGCCTGCGAGCGCCTGTTCGCCGGCGACCAGCTCATCGTCTTCCTTGTCGACGAGCAGGAGCGGCTGGCGCTGGGGGCGATCCGGGGCCCCGATCCCGAGCGTGTGCGTCGCCTCTTCCCGGTGCCGCTGGCCGGCACCGCCACCGAGATGGCGATTCGCGAGCGCCGGCTGGTAACCTTCGCCGACGTGCTGGGGGACCCCGACGTTCCGGAAGGGCTGCGCCGGATCGCGCTGCAGTACGGGGCGAGCTACTCGGTGGCGGTCGCGCCGATGCTCTGGGAAGGCAAGGCGATCGGCTCGATCCTGGTCGGCCGCCCGGAGCTGCGCGCGTTCGACGACAAGGAGCAGCGGTTGCTGCGCACCTTCGCCGACCAAGCGGTGATCGCGATCCAGAACGCGCGGCTGTTTCTCGAGACGCAGGAAGCGTTGCAGCAGCAGAAGGCATCGGCCGACGTGCTGGCGGTGATCAGCAACTCGGTGGCCGACACGCAGCCGGTGTTCCACAAGATCCTGAACAGCTGCGCTCATCTTTTCGGCAGCGATGAAACCGCGGTGCTGCTGGTCGACGACGCCGACCAGGTGACGCTCGGTGCGTACGTCGGCCGACAACGGGACACCGTGGCCGGCACGTTTCCTGCGCCCCTGGCGAAGTCGCCGGCCGGGGAGGCGATCCGCGGGCGGCGCGTCGCGCACTATGCCGATGCGATGAACGACCCGAGACTGACGTCTTCGGTGCGGCGTGTCGCCCAGGCGGGCGGCTACCAGGCGATGGCCTACGCACCGATGATGTGGAACGAGCGCGGCATCGGCGCGATCGGGGTTTCGCGCCTCGTCGGCGGCTTCAGCGACAAGGAGCTTGCGCTTCTGCAGACCTTCGCCGACCAGGCCGTGATCGCGATCCAGAACACCCGGCTGTTCAACGAGACGAAGGAAGCGCTGGAACAGCAGATCGCCACCGCCGAGGTGCTGCAGGTCATCAGCAGCTCGGTGGCCGACACCCAACCGGTGTTCGACAAGATCCTCGACAGCTGCGAGCGGCTGTTCGCGGCGACCGGGCTGGGCATCTACGTGATCGACGACGCCGGAATGCTGCAGCGCGGCGCCTTTCGCGCCGAGAACACGGACTCGATTCCGATCGTCCGCTCGGTCGCCGGCGAATTCCCACGTCCGCTCGAGGGCTCGACGACGGAGATGGCGATACGGGAGCGGCGCGTCGTCCACTTCGCCGACGTGCTCGCCGACGCCAACGTGCCGGCGCCGCTGATGCGCGTCGCCGCGAGCACCGGCAACTTCTCGATCGCCTTCGCGCCGATGCTCTGGGAAGGTCGTGGCGTCGGCGCGATCCAGGTTTCACGCGATCCTCCGCAGCCGTTCAGCGACAAGGAGCTCGCCCTCCTCAAGACCTTCGCCGACCAGGCGGTGATCGCGATCCAGAACTCGCGCCTGTTCGACGAGATCCAGACCAAGAGCCGCGAGCTCGAGATGGCGAACAAGCACAAGTCGGAGTTCCTCGCCAACATGTCGCACGAGCTGCGCACCCCGCTCAACGCCATCATCGGCTTCTCCGAGGTGCTGAGCGAGAGGATGTTCGGCGAGGTCAACGACAAGCAGCTCGAGTACCTGCTCGACATCCACAGCTCGGGCCACCACTTGCTCTCGCTGATCAACGACATCCTCGACCTGTCGAAGATCGAGGCCGGCCGGATGGAGCTCGACCTGGCGCAGGTCGACCTGCCGATGCTGCTCGACAACTGCACCACGCTCGTGCGCGAGCGCGCCAGCCGCCAGGGACTGGTCCTCGCG
>JANMCC010000237.1:0-16804 GCA_031360885.1 Burkholderiales bacterium
TACGTCGGTCAGGCGTCGGTTCGATCGGGGCGGCGGGGCGCTCTGCTTTGCTCCATGTCCCCCGATCCGCGGCTGCGCCGCGGATCTCCTCCTAATACTTGCGCAAAGCAGAGCGCCCCACCACCCCGATCCGCGGGCGGCGTGCCGTGTCGGCTGCGCATCGCTCTTGATTGCCGAAACGGCGAGGCGGTGGCGGATCGGGGTGGTGAGGCGCCCTGCGGAGCGGAAGTATTAGGAGGAGAGGCCGAGGCTTCAGCCTCGGACTCGGGGGACATGGAGCGGAGCAGAGCGACCCGCCGCCCCGGTCCCTCCCGCACTCGGGAACGTTTCAAAGCGGTCCGCCGACCAAGCCACGAAATCCGTGCACGATGCGATCGCCGCCGAAAGCCACGAGCTCGACGCTTCGCTGCTGCCCCGGCTCGAAGCGAACCGCGGTTCCGGAAGCGATGTTCAGGCGCATGCCGCGCGCCGCGGCGCGGTCGAAGCGCAGCGCCGCGTTGGTTTCGGCGAAGTGATAGTGCGAGCCGACCTGGATCGGCCGGTCGCCGGTGTTCTCGACCACGACCGAGGCGGTCGCGCGACCGGGGTTGAGCTCGAGCTCGCCGTCGTCGACGAGCAGCGCGCCCGGGGCGAAAGCCGGCGAAGATCCGCCGCCGCTCATGCGATCGGCTGGTGCACGGTGACCAGCTTGGTGCCGTCTGGGAAGGTCGCCTCGACCTGGATGTCGGGAATCATCTCGGCGACGCCCTCCATCACGTCGGCGCGCGCCAGCACGGTCTTGCCTTCGCTCATCAGCGAGGCGACGCTCTTGCCGTCGCGCGCGCCTTCCATGATCGCGGCGCTGATCAGGGCGACGGCCTCGGGGTGGTTGAGCTTCAGGCCACGGGCGCGGCGCCGTTCGGCCAGCAAGGCGGCGGTGAAGATCAGCAGCTTGTCTTTTTCGCGCGGCGTCAGGTCCATCGCAGTCGTTCTTCTCGGTCAGGCTCGCCAACCCGGTGCGCCCCGCAGCGGTGCAGCAAGTCCGGTGCCAGAGCAGAGGGCCGAAGGATCATACGTCGCGTCGTCCGGCGCATGCCCTCGCGCTCAGGTGCGCCAGACGCGCGGCGGCGAGGCCTCGATCTGCCACGCGAGCGGCCGCCAGGCGCGCCAGACAGCGGCCAGCAGAGCCATCGCCGGCTCGACCCGTGGCGCCAGAACGCGCACCACGATCACCGCCGGATCGACCGCGGTGGCGCCGGCCGTCGGCTTGAGCGGGTGGGCGTCGCAGATATCGCGGGCGGCGTCGAGCAGGACGTCGCGGCGCGGCTCGGCGATCGCGCTGCCGGCGGCGAACCAGAGCGTCCCCAGGGCGCGATGCCCAGCCCAGCCGAGCGGCGAGTCGAGCAGCCGGGGCGCCTCGCCGCGCACCGTGCCGCGCTCCAGCCAGCGCCCGGGCAGCTCGATCGACTGGGTGAAACGGCCGGCGACGAAGGGCTGGTCGGAGGCCGGCAGGCCGAGCGCGCTGAGGTCCCAGCCGATCATCTCGGCGCCGGCGTCGAGCGCGAACCGCGCCCGGTTCTCGGCGATGCAGCCGCTGTAGGCCAGCGTCTCGAGCGGCAGCCACTCGAGGCGGGAGCCGGCCTCGGCGCGGACCGTCAGCGATTGCGTCGCCGGCGCGCCCAGGCTGCGATAGAAGCGGGTCGCGCCGGGGGTCGTGACCAGGGCATGGGCGCCGGGCGCGAGCGCGATCTCGATGGCGAGCGTGTCGCCGCCGACGATGCCGCCCGGCGGATGCACCAGCACGCTGTGGCAGACGGCGTCGCCCTCGGGATGAAAGCTCTTCAGGACCCGAAGCGGCCCGTCGTGGCGATCGTGGACGACGGTGCGCCCGGCGTCGCTGTGGTAGCGCAGCGCGAGGCTGCCGTGCCAGCCCACGACCCCGGGACGCAGCGGCGCCGAAGAAGCGATCAAGCCCCGGCCAGCTTGCCGGCCAGCTCGCGCAGGGTCTGGCGCATCTGGCTGAAGCCGCGCGAGCTCGGCAGCCACTCGAGCGCCGGCGACTCGAGCCGGCGCGCCAGGCCCATGGGTGCGGCCTCGACCTTGATGCCGGCCGGGCCGGCGGCCTCGGTGAACGCGCGCAGCGCCCGCGGCATGTGGTAGCCGTGCGTGACGAGCACGATGTGGTCGATGCCCGCCGGCTTGAGCAGGGCGAGCGTGCGCGCCGCGTTCTCGCGCGTGTCGCGCGAGTCTTCCTCCTGCCACTTGATCGGCCGGTTGAACTCCTCGGCGGCGATCTTGGCCGCGACCTTCGCTTCCGGCGCCGCGTCGGGCTGGCCCCAGCCGACGCCGCCGCTGAAGGCGACCGGCGCGCCGGTCTCGCGCGCCAGCCAGAGGCCGTAGCGCAGCCGTTCGAGCGAGGGGTATTGCAGGCTGCTGACGCCGTACTCCGGCGCGAACGGCTCGACCCCGGCGCCGAGGATGACGATCGCGATCTGCTTGCGCGCGGCGACGTCGGCGCGGAGCTCGCGCACCCGGTCGAAGCTCATGGCCGCGGGCGGCTGCAGGAAGAGCTGGCCGAGGCCGCGGGCGGCGCCGCTGCTCGCCGAGAGCCAGAGCAGGACGACGCTGATGAAGATCAACAGCCAGCCGAGGCCACGTCGCGGCAACAGCAGCCGGGCGCCGATCAGCGTCAGCAGGAGGAACGGGACCGGCGGCAGCAGGAGCGCCGCGAGAACGGGTTTCCACGACTCGATACCGAGCATGACGAAAAGGCTGTTCACGTTCTCTGGCGGGTGGAGGGCTGCGGGGGCTGCGACGGCCCGCGATTGTGCCCAAGGCCGGGCCGGCCTTGCCGGAATTCGCGGCCGCGCGGCATCATGGGCCGGTCCCTTCCCGGAGCCGACCCATGAGCGAACGCGCCGCAGCACTGCGACAACGACTGATCCGCAACTTCGACGAGACCCCGAAGCATCGCGAGCTGCGCCCGCCGCTGTACGACACCGAGTGCGCCCGGCTCGGCGCCGGCACGGCGGCGGTCGCCCTCGGCATGGGCATCGACGTCCTCGCCCCCGGGATGCGCGGCTGCCCCTATCACCTGCATCACGCCGAGGAGGAGGCCTTCGTCGTGCTCGAAGGGCGTGGCACGCTGCGCGTCGCCGGCGAGCTGCTCGAGATCAAGGCCGGCGACGTCGCCTTCCTGCCGGCCGGCCCCGACTATCCGCACCAGATCATCAACACCTCGGACGCGCCGCTGAAGTACCTCTCGATCAGCACCCGGGGGCGGCCGGAAATCGTCGAGTATCCCGACTCGGGCAAGTACCTGGCGATGACCGGCCTCGGCGGCCAGGGCTTTTCCCGGATGGCGCGTGCCGCCGAGGACCTGGACTATTGGGAGGGCGAACCCTGAGAGGCCGAAAGGTCCTCAGGGCGCGAGCCGCTCGCGCAGCCAGGCGCCGCCTTCGCGGCGATAGCGCAGGCGGTCGTGCAGGCGCGACTTGCGGCCCTGCCAGAACTCCCAGCTTTCGGGCTGCAGGCGGTAGCCGCCCCAGTGCGACGGGCGCGGCGGCCGCAGCATGAACTGCGCGCCGTAGCGCGCTGCATTGGCGACCAGGGTCGCGCGCGACGGGATCACCTGGCTCTGCGGCGAGGCCCAGGCGCCGATCCGCGAGTCGAGCGGCCGGGTCGCGTAGTACGCGTCCGACTCCTGGGCCGAGACCTTCTCGACCGTGCCCTCGATCCGGACCACGCGCTCGAGCTCGACCCAGTGGAACTGCAGGGCCGCGGCGGGATGGGCGGCGAGCTCGCGGCCCTTCCTGCTCTCGTAGTTGGTGAACCAGACGACGCCGCGCTCGTCGTAGCCCTTGACCAGGACGATCCGGGTCGAGGGCCGGCCGTCGGCGCCCACCGTCGCCAGGGTCATCGCGTTCGGCTCGGGCAGCTTGCCGGCGATGGCCTGCTCCAGCCAGCCGGCGAACTGCCGCAGCGGGTCGGCGTCCGAGGCCGATTCGTCGAGTTCGGCCAGCTCGTAGCTCTTGCGCAGGGCGGCAATGTCGGTCACCTGCCGAGTATAGGAAGGGGCGCGGGCCGGCGCAGGCGCGCGACTTGCCCGGCGGTTCAGCGGATTTGTGCTTACGGGGAAGGCCTTACGTAGACCTACCACTTCCTCATTCGGCGGCCCTCTCCCATCCTCGGACCATGGCAACCACCCGGACGGTGATCGTTCTAGCGGCCGGCGGCGGCACCCGCTTCATCGCCGACTCGCACAAGCTGGCGGCCCGCTTCAGCGGCGAGCGAAGCGTGCTCGCGACCACGCTCGGCCAGGCGATCGCCAGCAATCTGCACGTCGTCGTCGTCACCACCGAGCCGTTCGCCGACCTGGCGCGGCAAAGCGTCGCCGCCCGCGACGTGGTCGTCGTGCCCGAGGTCGGCGACGCGGGCTCGCCCGGGCTCGGCATGGGCTACTCGATCAGCGCCGGCGTCAGCGCCCGGCCGCACGCCGCGGGCTGGCTGATCCTGCCCGGCGACATGCCGCTGGTCCAGCCTTCGACCCTGGTCGCCGTCGCCCGGCTGCTCGACCTCCATGCCGTCGTCTACGCCCAGCACCGCGGCAAGCGTGGCCATCCGGTCGGCTTCGCCCCCGAGCTCTATTCGGAGCTGGTGGCGCTGAGCGGCGACGAAGGCGCGCGCCGGCTCATCGCACGCTATCCGGCGTTCGGTCTCGAGCTCGACGATCCGGGCATCCTGGTCGACATCGACACCGAAGACGACCTCGAGTCGGCGCGCCGCGCCGCGCCGCCGGCGCTGCTCGCGGCCGACGGCGTCAGGCCGTGAGCGCGTTGCGCCGCGCCAGGTCGACCAGGCGCTCGATGTCGCGGTCGCGGATGCCGCAGTTGCGCAGCGACGTCGCCGTCTCCACCAGGTAGGCGAGGGTGCTGCCGAAGCGGCCGTTGGCGGTGCGCAGGATCTCCACCATCTGCTCGTCGTCCACCCGCCCGGTGTGGCTGGGGCTGCGCCGGTCGAGGGTGAAGGCGAGGGCGCGGACCACCCCCTGCGGCGTGCGGCAGGGCAGCCACTTCGGGTCGTAGATGCCGTTCGGCATCTCGCGCGCCCAGAGCCGCTCGAGCTCGGCTTCGACCTGGGCGCGTTCCACCCGGTAGGCGCGACCGCGGCACGAGCCGCCCTGCACCAGCGCGAAGACCAGCCCGGGGCATTCGGGCGTGCCGCGATTGACGCGCGAGCGCATCGCCAGCGAGCGGTGCCAGCCGTAGACGGTGGCCGGCCGGTCCTCGACCGAGTCGAACTCGGGTCGCCAGATCAGCGAGGCGTAGCCGAAGATCCAGGCGTCCTCGCCGTCCCAGGCGTCGACGGCTTCACGCAGCAGGCGTTCGGGATCGCGGCCGCCGGGCAGGAGGGGGTGGTGCGTGTTCATCGCCAACTAGAATCGGCCGCTGCAAAGCCGATCGGAGAACTCGGGAAAGTCATGAGCGAACAAAAGAAGCCGCCGCAGAGCAATTCTTCACGCACCGTCGTCATCGTCGCCGTGGCTGTGTTGATCGTGGTCGCCATTGCAGGAATCGTGCTCGCTGGGCGGAAAGCGCCGCCGGACGCCCCGGTGGCCACCGCGCCGACCGCGCCCGCGGCGCCCGCCTCTGCCGGTTCAACGCCCGGAGCCGCCGCTTCGTCGACAGACGCGCTGCCGAAGGAGGTGGTTTTCGCGGCCGGGTCCGACAAGCTGCCCGCCGGCGCGAACGAGGGCCTGGCCCGCTTCGCCGACGCGGCGCGCTCCAGCGCCAGCTCGGTCCGGCTGAGCGCCCGCTTCCTCACCGGCGAGAACAAGGCGCGCGACTCCGAACTGGCCAAGGCACGCACCGGCGCGATCCACCATGCGCTCACGGCCAACGGCCTGAGCGGCGGCAAGATGCAGGTCGAGCTGATCGAGATGCCGGCCGGCACGGTGACGCCGGAGATGGCGAACCGGGTCGATTTGACCCTGCGCTGAGCAAGCATGGACCTCGGCGCGAAGATCCCGATGAAGCAGGGCATCGTCGAGGTCACCGAGCGCATTCGCGAGCGCAGCGCCGCCAGCCGGCGCGACTACCTGGCCCGGATCGCCGCGGCCCTCGCCCGGCCGCGCGGCCCCGACCGCATGGGCTGCGCCAACCTCGCCCATGCGACCGCCGCGCTGCCGGTCGCCGACAAGCTCAGGATCGTCGCCGAGCGCGCGCCGAACATCGGCGTCGTCACCGCCTACAACGACATGCTCTCGGCGCATCAGCCCTACGAGCTCTTTCCGGCGCAGATCCGCGCGGCCGCGCACCGGCTCGGCGCGACCGCGCAGGTGGCCGGCGGCGTGCCGGCGATGTGCGACGGCGTGACCCAGGGCCGCGAGGGCATGGAGCTGAGCCTGGTCTCGCGCGACACGATCGCCATGGGCACGGCGATCGCGCTCTCGCACGACGTCTTCGACGCCGCGCTGCTGCTCGGCATCTGCGACAAGATCGTGCCGGGCCTCTTGATCGGCGCGCTCCACTTCGGCCACCTGCCATGCGTGTTCGTGCCCGGCGGGCCGATGTCGACCGGCCTCGCCAACAGCGAGAAGACCAAGGTGCGCGAGCAGTACGCGCTCGGCAAGGTCGGCCGCGACGCGCTCTACGCCGCCGAGTCTGCCTCGTACCACGGCCCCGGCACCTGCACCTTCTACGGCACCGCCAACAGCAACCAGATGCTGCTCGAGGCGATGGGCCTGCACGTGCCCGGCGCAGCCTTCATCCACCCGCATGCCGAGCTGCGCGAGGAGCTCACGGCGGAGGCGGTGCGCCTGGTCCTGGCGAACGCCGGCTGGGCCGCCGCCGCGGCCGGCGGCGAGGCGCGCGTCACGCCGATCGGCCGGCTGGTCGACGCGCGAACGATCGTCAACGCGATGGTCGCGCTGCTCGCCACCGGCGGCTCGACCAACCACCTGATCCATTGGGTGGCGGTGGCGCGCTCGGCCGGCATCGTCATCGACTGGACCGACTTCTCCACGCTCTCGCACCTCACGCCGCTGGTGGCGCGCGTCTACCCGAACGGCAGTGCCGACGTGAACCAGTTCCAGGCTGCGGGCGGGCCGGGCTTCGTGATCCGCGAGCTGCTCGACGCGGGCTGCCTGCACGGCGACGTGCTCACGGTCGCGGCCGGCGGCCTGGCCGATTACACGAAAGTGCCGCAGCGCCAGGGGGCCCGGCTCGCCTGGTCGGCCCTGCCGGCGGCGAGCGGCGACGACACCATCCTGCGCCCCGCCGCGCAGCCGTTCAGCGAGGAGGGCGGCCTGAAATTGCTCGAGGGCAATTGCGGTCGCGCCTGCATCAAGGTTTCCTCGGTCCCCGCCGACCGGTGGACGGTCGAGGCGCCCGCCGCGGTGTTCGATTCGCAGGAAGAGATGCTCGCCGCCTTCGCGCGGCACGAGCTCGACCGTGACGTCGTCGTCGTCGTCCGCTTCCAGGGGCCGCGCGCCAACGGCATGCCCGAGCTACACAAGCTGACGCCGCCGCTGGGCGCGCTGCAGAAGCAGGGCTTTCGCGTCGCCCTCGTCACCGACGGGCGGATGAGCGGTGCCTCGGGCCAGATTCCCGCGGCCATCCACGTCAGCCCCGAAGTGCTGGCAGGCGGCGCGCTGGGCAAGGTGCGCGACGGCGACCTGATGCGCGTCGACGCGGTGAACGGTTGCCTGGAGGCGCTGGTCGACGCGGCCGAGTGGCAGGCGCGCGAAGTTGCCGCGCTCACGCCGGAGGCCGCGTTCGCCAACGGCCACGGCATCGGCCGCGAGCTGTTCGCCGGCATGCGCCGCAACGTGCTCTCGGCCGAGGAGGGTGCCTGCACATGGCTGTAGCCGACTCGACCGGGCCGCTCGAACCGATCGACCTCGCCGGATTCGGCCCGGTGATCCCGGTGATCGTGATCGAACGCGTCGAGCATGCGGTGCCGATGGCGCGGGCGCTGGTGGAAGGCGGGGTCCGTGTCCTCGAGGTCACGCTGCGCACGGCGGCGGCGCTGGCGGCGATCGAGGCGATCGCCCGGGGCGTCCCGGAGGCGATCGTCGGCGCCGGCACGCTGCGCAACGCCGCCGACGTGCGATCGGCACAGGCCGCCGGTGCGCGCTTCGGCGTCAGCCCGGGCTACAGCGCCGGGGTTGCCGCGGCCTGCCGCGCGGCGGGCTTGCCGCTGTTGCCCGGCGTCGCCACCGCCAGCGAAGTGATGCAGGCGGCCGACGACGGCTTTCGCTTTCTCAAGTTCTTTCCCGCTTCGGCCGCGGGCGGGCCGGCGATGCTGAAGGCCTGGGCCAGCCCCTTCGCCGACATCGTGTTCTGTCCGACCGGCGGCATCGGCATCGACAGCGCGCCGGGTTGGCTGGCGTTGCCGAACGTGAAGGTTGTCGGCGGCTCGTGGCTGACGCCGGCCGACGCTTTCGCGGCACAAGACTGGCCGCGGATCCGGCGACTGGCGGTAGGGGCGAGCGCCCTGCCGCGCCCGAGGGCGCAGGAGCCGGAACGCCCGGACAGTCAATCGGCTCCGCCCTCGACGTCGTCGCGATAGATCCTCTTGCGGGCGGCACGCGTGCTTGCCACAACCGCGGCAGCGAGCAGAGGGATGCTGACGGCCACGACGAGTTCGGGATCGAGCTCAACGCCGTAGTGCAGCAAGCCCTTCGCGAGATAGGCGACCAGGCCGGCGGCGTAGTAGACGATGGCCGCGACTGAAAGACCTTCGACGGTCTGCTGCAGCCGCAGCTGCATCTTTGCGCGCCGGTCCATGGAGGCGAGCAGGAACTGGTTCTGTCGCTCGCGCGCGATGTCGACCCGTGTCGACAGCAGGGCGCTCGCGCGGGCGACCCGCTCCGAGCTGCCTTGCAGGCGTTGCGCTGCGGTTGCGCAGGTGGCCAGCGCGGGCGAGAAGCGTCGCGCCATGAACTCGCCGATCGGCTGGATGCCCGGGAGGCGCCGCTCGCGAAGCTCGCCGATTCGCGTCGCGACCAACTCTCCGTAGGCGCGGCAGGCGTTGAAGCGGAACTGGCTTTCGCCGAGCCCGTTCTCCACCTCGGCGGCGAGCCGCGTCACTTCGTGCAGCAGGGTCTCGTCGTCGCCGCGCGCGGCCGCGATCTCGGCGGTGACCGACGCGAGCGCCGTTTCGATGGAGGCGAGGCGCGCCGACTGCTTTCGCGCGACCGGTAACGCCAGCAGGGCCATCATGCGGTAGGTTTCGATTTCGAAAAGGCGTTGGAGCATCCGCCCGGCCTGGCGCGGCGTGCAAGCGGTGTCGACCAGGAGAAAGCGCAGGAAGCCGTCGGCCGAGACGCGAAAGTCGGTGAATGCCGCTGCCGCCCCTTCGCCGACGTCGCTGCCGACCACGAGGTTGCCCCCGAAGTGCCGCGCGAGCAATGCGTTGTCGACGCCGCCAAGCGGTGCTTCGACGAGTTCGGCATGGGCCGCAGCCAGGGTTCGACCGGGGATCTCGTGCAGCCATCCTGCCGGCAGCGCTTCTGCCGCCGTCGCGAAGCGTGCCTCGCTTGCCGTACCGGCCAGAAAGAAGGTGTAGCTCGAGAACTCGCCATGCCGCTCCCACCGCAGCTTCAGCTCGCCGAGGCGACTGCTGAAGTGGCTGTCCTCTTCTGCCGGGGGCGTGGCGCCCCACAGCGCGCAGAGACGTGCGAGATGCTGGAGCTCGCGTTTGCGATCCTCGGCGTCGACGAGCACGGCGACGGTGCTCGCGCGTGAAGGCGTCTCGACCGACTCCGGGGGTCGGGCGTGCACTTCGTCGGCGAGGACGCGGCGCAGGGGATGCTCGGCGGCGAGCAGGGGCGTTTTCGAGTGCATGCCGGATTCTCCGACGAAGGTCGAGACAGAGCGCGTCCTAGCGCAGCAAGTAGCCGGCGGCTACGAGGAGGGTCGGATTGGCCTCCGGCTGGACGAGACCTCAGCGCTCGATCAGCTCGATCTTGTAGCCGTCCGGATCGGTGACGAAGGCGATCACCGTCGTCCCGCCCTTGACCGGTCCGGCTTCGCGGGTGACGGCACCGCCGCCCGCGCGGATCTTCTCGCAGGTCGCCTTCGCATCGGCGACGCCGATCGCGATGTGGCCATAGGCGGTGCCCAGCTCGTATTCGCCGACGCCGTGGTTGTAGGTGAGCTCGAGCTCGGCCTGCTCGGGATTGGCACCGTAGCCGACGAAGGCCAGCGAGTACTTCTGCTCCGGCCGCTCGGTCGTGCGCAGCAGCTTCATGCCCATGATCTTGGTATAGAAGTCGATCGACCGTTGCAGGTCGCCGACGCGAAGCATGGTGTGGAGGAATCTCATGGCGGATCGAGGAGGAAGCAGGTGGTGGGGCCGTGAGCGTACAGCTTGCCGTCATGTTCCTGGCCCGTGCGCTTTCTCCGACAGTTGCAGGTGCAAAAATTGCAGCTACAATCATTGCATGGCCAAAGCACAGACGACGACAGCCCTTGCAGAGGCGACACCGCGCGGCTGCACCAACCTCAAGCTGCGCCAGCTCACACGCCGGGTCAGCCAGCACTACGACCGGATCGTCGGCGCTGCCGGCCTGAAGACGACGCAGTACTCGCTCCTGTCCTGCGTGACCCGACTCGGCCCGGCCCGGCCCGGCGACATCGCCGACGCGATGGAAATGGACGCCTCCACGCTCACCCGCAACCTGCAGCCGATGGTCGCCAACGGCTGGATCGAGGTCGGACCCGGCGCCGACGGGCGCTCGCGCTGGGTGACCGCCACCGCGGCCGGCAAGGCCAAGCATGCCGAGGCGCAGCGCGAATGGAAGCGGGCGCAGCTCGCGCTCAACGCCAGGCTGGGCGAGGCGCGAGTCGTCGCCCTGCATGCCTTGCTCGACGACTGCCTGGCGAAGATCAACGACATCGAGGAGCCTGCCCATGGCTGAATCCGCGGCGGTCGCCGACGCGCCCAAGCGTCGGATCGCGCTCTGGCTGGTACTGCTCGCCGCGGGCGGCATCTTCGCGGTGACGATGGGGGCCAGACAGTCTCTCGGCCTGTTCCTGAGCGTCATCAACTCGACCACCGGCCTCGGCCTGGCGAGCATCAGCCTCGCCTTCGGCGTCGGCCAGCTCTGGTGGGGCCTGACGCAGCCCGCGGCCGGCATCCTCGCCGACCGCTACGGCGCGGGCCGTGTGCTCCTCATGGGCCTGTTGCTGGTCTGCATCGGCACGGCGCTGGTGCCCCTGATGACGACGACGCTCGGCCTGATTTTGGCGATCGGCGTGCTGGCCGCCGGCGGCGCCGGCTTCGCCGGGCCGTCGGTGCTGCTCGCCTCGACCGCGCGCCTCACGCCGCCGGAAAAGCGCGGCATGGCCAGCGGCATCGTCAACGCCGGCGGCTCGTTCGGCCAGTTCGTGTTCGTGCCGATCGCCGGGGCGATCACCGCCGGCTTCGGCTGGGCGATCTCGGTGCAGAGCATGGCGGCGATCGTGCTGCTCGCGCTGCCCGCGGCCTGGATCCTGCGCGGCCGCCCGCCGGCCGCCTCAGCGCCGGCACCGGCCGGGCAGCCGGCGGCCACGGCCAAGCGCGAGACGACGCGGGCGGCGATCGGCCGGGCGATGCGCGACCCGAGCTACCGGCTGCTCTCCGCGGGCTTCTTCGTCTGCGGCTTCCACGTCGCCTTCATCGCCACCCATCTTCCCGGCGTCGTCGCCGCCTGCCAGCTGCCGCCTTCGGTCGGCGCCTGGGCGCTCGGCATCGTCGGCCTGTTCAACATCGTCGGCAGCCTGGCCATGGGCTGGGCGGTGGGCCGCTGGCGGATGAAGTCGCTGCTCTCGCTGCTCTACGCGGCGCGCGGGCTGGCGGTGCTGGTGTTCCTGTTCGCGCCCAAGACCGAAGCGGTCGTGCTGGTGTTCGCCGCCTTCATCGGCCTCACCTACCTCTCGACCGTGCCGCCGACGGCCGGCCTGGTGGCCAAGTTCTTCGGCACGGCGCACATGGCCACGCTGTTCGGCTTCGTCATGCTCTCGCACCAGCTCGGCGGCTTCCTCGGTGCCTGGCTCGGCGGGAAGGCGTTCCAGGCGACCGGCAGCTACGACTGGATGTGGTACGCCGACATCGTGCTCGCCGCCGGCGCGGCGCTGATCAACCTGCCGATCCGCGAGGAGCATCTGCCGCCCCGGGCGGCTGCCGTTGCGGCCTGAGGCGGTTCAGGCCGCGCGCGGCGGCATGGTGTAGTTGAGGGCGAGCCGGCCGCCGTCGACATAGACGATCTCGCCGGTCATGTAGCTCGCCGCGTCGCTGGCGAGGAAGGCGCAGACGCTGGCGATCTAGGCCGGCTCGCCGAGGCGACGCAGCGGCGTGCGACCCATGATACGCTCCAGCGCTTCGGCGCTGCCGAGCACCGCCTTCCTCGCCAGCTCGGTCGCGATCGTGCCGGGCGCGACCGCGTTGACGCGGATGCCGTGGTCGACGAGGCCCAGCGCCATCGCCCGGGTGAGCTGGTCGATGCCGCCCTTGCTCGCGTTGTAGCTGGCGATCGTCGGGATCGCCATCACGCCGTTGACCGAGCTCATGTTGACGATCGCGCCACCGCCGGTCTTCGTCATCTCGCGCGCCACTGCCTGGCCGACGAGGAACGCGCCCTTGAGGTTGACGCCGATGACGGCGTCCCAGTCGGCTTCGGAAATGTCGAGAAACTCGGCGGCGCGAAAGATGCCGGCGTTGTTGACGAGCACGTCGATCCGGCCGAAGGCGGCGATCGTGGCCGCGGTCGCCGCTTCGACCTCGGCGCGGCTGGCGACATCGCAGCGCATCGCCCGCGCCTGCGGGCCGAGCTCGGCGGCGAGGGCCCCGGCGGCCGGGGCATCGACGTCCCACAAGGCGAGCTTCGCACCGCTGGCGGCGAAGAGGCGCGCGCAGGCGGCGCCGATGCCGTTGGCGGCACCGGTGACGACCACCGTCTGGTCGGAGAAATCGAAGCGGGTGCGGTTCATGAAAGGGTCCTGTCGAGCCAGATGGCGATGCCTTGGGCGTTGAGTTCGAAGTCGAGCGCGAGCAGCTCGCGGATGCGCTCGTCGGCGAGCGTCACGCCGTGGGCGCGCAGGCTCTTCAGGTGGATCGCCTCGAGCCCGCGCTTGAGCGCCTCGTGCCGGTCGGGCGCCTCGGCCAGCGAGCGGGCGAGGGCGACCATCTCGTCGAGCTGCGTCAGGAGCAGCCCGGCCAGCCGTGGCACATCGCCGACCGAGCCGTAGTGCGTGAGCAGGATCTGCTGCGGCGAGAACGCCAGCATGCGCGCGATCGACCGGCGCAGCGCCTCGGGCTGGAACTGCACCGGCGTCGTCGTCGGCATGATCCAGGCGCCGCGGGCGGTGTCGAACTCGCGGTACGAGAGGCCGAAGGTGTCGCCGGTGAAGAAGCCCCGGCTCCGCTCGTCCCAGATGCAGTGGTGGTGCATCGCGTGGCCGGGCGTGTCGAGGAACAGCAGCGGCCGGCCGGCGAGCGCGAGCGTCATGCTGTCGGCGGTCTGGACCACGCGGTCGGCGGGGACCGGAACCAGCGTGCCGTAGGAGCGCTCCATTTCCTCGGGCCCGTAGACCGCGGTCGCGCTCTGGAACAGGCGCGTCGGGTCGACGAGGTGGCGGGCCCCGCGCGGATGGACGACGAGGCGGGCCTGCGGCAGATGCTGCATCAGCAGGCCGGCGCCGCCGGCGTGGTCGAGGTGCACGTGGGTCGCGATCACCATGTCGACCGCCTCCGGCGCGAGGCCGGCGGCGGCCAGCGCCGCGAGCAGCCGCGGCAGGGCGTGATTGGTTCCGGTGTCGACGAACGCCGCCCGACCCTTCTCCACGATCAGGTAGGACGCGTCGAAACGGTCGCGCTGAAAGCCCGTGTCGATGACGTGGATGCCGTGCTCGAGGCGGTCGACGAAGGCGGGGAGGGCAATGGCTGACATCGCGAGTCGATTCTAGGGAGAGGCAGTGCGCGGCTCGGCCGCTGCGCTCAGAATGGCCGAAAGGCGCGACCACGCGCACCGATCCGGAGCCTCTCGATGAACATCCCTGCCGTACGCGGGCTTCGCTTCGCGAGCGCCGGCGCCGCCGCTTTCGTGCTCGCCGCCTGCGCCACCCCGGGCTCGCTCGGCCGCATGCCGACCGAAGCCGACTTCATGACCATCCAGCCCGGCATGAGCAGCCAGGAAGTGCTGGCCAGGTTCGGCCCGCCGACCTGGACATTCGGCGTGCGTCAGGAGAACCTGACGATCTGGAACTACCGCTACTACCGCGCCGACTGCGTCATCTACCAGGTGAGCGTGCGGCCCGACGGCACCGTGCGAGATGCCGGGACCGGGTACGACCCGGCCTGCGACGGCCCGCGCGTTCGCTGGTAGGAGACGCCGGCCTCAGGCGGCCAGGAGTTGCCGCAGGACGAACGGCAGGATGCCGCCGTGACGGTAGTAGTCGACCTCGATCGGCGTGTCGATGCGCAGCGTGAGCAGCACCGAGCGGCTGGTGCCGTCGGCCGCATGGATCACCAGGGTCGCGTCCTGCTGCGGCCTGAGGTCGGCGACGATGACGACGTCGAAGCTCTCGTCGCCCCGGATGCCGAGCGACTCCCACGAGTCGCCCGGCTTGAACTGCAGCGGCAGCACGCCCATGCCGACCAGGTTGGAGCGATGGATGCGCTCGAAGCTCTTCGCCACCACCGCCTTGATGCCGAGGAGCTGCGTGCCCTTGGCCGCCCAGTCGCGGCTCGAGCCGGTGCCGTATTCCTCGCCGCCGAAGACGATCGTCGGCGTGCCCTCGGCCATGTACTTCATCGCCGCGTCGTAGATGAACATCTTCTCGCCGGAAGGCTGGAAGAGCGTGACGCCGCCTTCCTCGCGCGAGCCGCTCGCGTCGGCCGGGATCATCAGGTTCTTGATCCGCACGTTGGCGAAGGTGCCGCGCATCATCACGTCGTGGTTGCCGCGGCGCGAGCCGTAGGAGTTGAAGTCGGCCTTGACGACGCCGTTGTCCTTCAGCCACTGGCCCGCGGGCGACGCCTCCTTGATCGCCCCGGCCGGCGAGATGTGGTCGGTGGTGATCGAGTCGCCGAACAGGGCCATCGCCCGCGCCCCCTTGACGCCGATCTCGGCGTGGTGCGGCTGCATCTCGAAGCCGTCGAAGAACGGCGGCCTGGCGATGTAGGTCGAGTCGGGCCAGCTGTAGACCTGGCCCTGCACGCCCCTGATCTTCTCCCAGAGGGGACCCGGCTCGGACGCGACCTTGTCGTAGTTCGCCTTGAACGCCTTGCCGTTCATCGCGTGCTTCATCAGCGCCGCGATCTCCTCGCTGGTCGGCCAGATGTCGCCGAGGTAGATGTCCTTGCCGCCTTTGCCCTTGCCGACCGGCTCGGTCATCAGGTCCTTGAGCACCGTGCCGGCGATCGCGTAGGCGACGACCAGCGGCGGGCTGGCGAGGAAGTTGGCCTTCAGGTTCGGGTGGATGCGCGCCTCGAAGTTGCGGTTGCCCGAGAGCACCGCGGCGCAGACCAGGTCGTTCTTCGTGATCGCCTCGTTCAGCTCGGGCGTCAGGTCGCCGGCGTTGCCGATGCAGGTGGTGCAGCCGTAGGCGGCGACGTTGAAGCCGAGCTTCTCGAGGTAGGGCAGCAGGCCCGCCTTGGTGAGGTACTCGGTGACGATGCGCGAGCCCGGCGCGAGCGAGGTCTTGATGTGCGGCTTGACCTTCAGGCCCGCCTCGACCGCCTTCTTCGCCAGCAGGCCGGCGGCGAGCAGCACGCTCGGGTTCGAGGTGTTGGTGCACGAGGTGATCGCCGCGATCAGCACGTCGCCGTTGCCGACGGTCATGTCGTTGTGCGCGCGAATCGCCGGCTCGGCCTCGGACAGCGCCGCCGCCAGGGTCGGCTTGTTGGCGGCCATCTCCTCGACGAAGCGCGGCGCGCCCGGATTGACCGAGGGCGTGGTCGGAATCTTCGCGCCTTCGCCCTCGCCGTTGCGCGCGTCCTGGGCGCGCACCAGGTGGCGCGTCAGCATCTGCGCGGCGGGCTGGTTGAAGCCGTTCTCGGTCGGCGGCTTGGAGAAGAGCGAGGTGAACTGCTTCTTGACGTTGCCGAGATCGATCCGGTCCTGCGGCCGCTTCGGGCCGGCCAGGCTCGGCGTGACGGTACCGAGGTCGAGGCTCACGACCTGCGAGTAGTCGATGGCGCCGGCGCGCGGCACGCCGTACAGGCCCTGCGCCTTGAAGTAGGCCTGGAAGGCCTCGATCTCCACCTTGGTGCGGCCGGTGCCCTCGAAGTACTCGATCGTCTTGTCGTCGACCGGGAAGAAGCCCATGGTCGCGCCGTACTCCGGCGCCATGTTGGCCATGGTGGCGCGGTCGGGAACCGAGAGGCCGGCCACGCCTTCGCCGAAGAACTCGACGAACTTGCCGACCACCTTGGCCTTGCGCAGGATCTCGGTCACGGCGAGCACGAGGTCGGTGGCGGTGAGCCCTTCGCGCAGCTTTCCGGTGAACTCGAAGCCGACGACGTCGGGCGTCAGGAAGTAGACCGGCTGGCCGAGCATCGCCGCCTCGGCCTCGATGCCGCCCACGCCCCAGCCGACGACGCCGATGCCGTTGATCATGGTCGTGTGGCTGTCGGTGCCGACCAGCGAATCGGGGTAGTAGACCGGCAACTCGCCCTTCTTCGCCGCGGTCTTGAAGACGCCCCGCGCCAGGTACTCGAGGTTGACCTGGTGGACGATGCCGAAGCCGGGCGGCACGACGCCGAAGGTGTCGAACGCCTGCATGCCCCACTTCATGAACTGGTAGCGCTCGACGTTGCGCTTGAACTCCAGCTTCATGTT
>JANMCC010000029.1:0-2606 GCA_031360885.1 Burkholderiales bacterium
CGGCCAGCAGCTTCTTGCCGAGCTCCTCGTTCGTGCCCTTCATCCGCACGACCAGCGGCACGGTCAGGTTGGTCGCCTTGCAGGCGGCGATCACGCCTTCGGCGATGGTGTCGCAGCGCATGATGCCGCCGAAGATGTTGACCAGGATCGCCTTCACCTTCTTGTTGCCGAGCATGATCTTGAAGGCTTCGGTCACCTTCTCGGCGGAGGCGCCGCCGCCGACGTCGAGGAAGTTGGCCGGCTCGCCGCCGAACAGCTTGATCGTGTCCATGGTGGCCATCGCCAGGCCCGCGCCGTTGACCAGGCAGCCGATGTTGCCGTCGAGCTGGATGTAGGCGAGGTCGAACTTGCTCGCCTCGATCTCGGCCGGGTCTTCCTCGTCGAGGTCGCGGTAGGCGGCAATCTCGGGGTGGCGGAAGATCGCGTTCGAATCGAAGTTGAACTTGGCGTCGAGCGCCTTGATCGTCTCCGGGCCGCCGTTCTTGCCGCCCTCGAGGATCAGCGGGTTGATCTCGGTCAGCGACGCGTCGGTTTCCATGTAGCAGGCGTAGAGCTTCTTCAGCACGTCGACCGCTTGCGGCACGGTCGCCGCGGGAATGCCGATGCCGGCGGCGAGCTTGGCCGCCTCGGCGTCGGCGAAACCCAGGGTCGGGTCGATGAAGATCTTGAGGATCTTCTCCGGCGTGTCGTGGGCGACCTGCTCGATGTCCATGCCGCCTTCGCTGGAGCCCATCAGCGCGACCTTCTGCGTCGCCCGGTCGGTGAGGACCGCGATGTAGTACTCCTTCTTGATGTCGGCGCCTTCCTCGACCAGGAGGCGGCGCACCTTCTGGCCCTCGGGGCCGGTCTGCTTGGTCTTGAGCTGCATGCCCAGGATCTGGCCGGCAAGCGTGGCCACGTCGGCCGGCGTCTTGGCGACCTTGACGCCGCCGCCCTTGCCGCGGCCGCCGGCGTGGATCTGCGCCTTCACGACCCAGACCGAGCCGCCGAGCTTCTGCGCCGCTTCGGTCGCCTCGCGGACGCTGAACGCCGGATAGCCGCGCGGCACCGGGATGCCGAAGCGGGCAAGGATTTCCTTGCCCTGGTATTCATGGATCTTCATCGGGGTCGGGTGCTCGCAGGTCTCGCGCGGGGGCAGGCAGACGCCCGGAAGGCCCCGACAAATCGGCGCTGAATGTAGCACGCGACCCCGGGGGCAAACGCCTCCGGCAGGTCTCGCTCAGCGGCGCAGGACGCGCTGGATCACTTCGGGCGAGAAGCCGCGCCCGGCGAGAAAGCGGGCCTGCGCCGCACGCTCGGCGGCGTCGCGCGGCGGCTCCTGGAAACGCCGCTCGCGCACCGCGGCGGCGCGCTGCAGCTCGCTCGCGGCCAGGGCCTCGGCTACTTCCTCCGAGACCGCGACGCCGTGCTGCGCCAGCTCGGCGCGGATGCGACGATTGCCGAAGCGGGCTTCGCGGGCGTGCACCCGCGACTCGACGAAGCGCTCGGCGGAAAGGAAGCGGTTTGCTTCGAGCCAGTCGAGCAGGGCGTCGATTTCGGCATGGCGCGGCTCGCCCTCGTCGCTGCCGGCCGGGTCGTTCGCATCGCCCTCGGACACCACCGCCGAGGCCGCCGCCCGCGCTTCGGCGGCGGCGTGGCGCAACAGCTTGCCGCGCAGCTCGACCCGGCTCTGGTCGCGCTGCGCCAGCAGCTGCAGTGCGCGACCCTTCAGCGACAGCCGGGCTCGCGGGCGCCCCATGCCGCCGTCAGCCGACCGCGGCGTCCTTGACGACGACCTTGAGCTTGGCCGGCGCTTCCATCTCCGCGCCCGGCAGCAGGGGGATGCCCATCTCGAGCCGCACCTTGTTCTCGATCTCGACCGCCAGCTCGGGGTTCTCGCGCAGGAACTCGCGCGCGTTGTCCTTGCCCTGGCCGATCTTCTCGCCGTTGTAGGCGTACCAGGAGCCGCTCTTCTCGAGGATCTTGGCCTCGACGCCCATGTCGATGATCTCGCCTTCGCGGCTGATGCCTTCGCCGTAGAGGATGTCGAACTCTGCCGTCTTGAACGGCGGCGAGACCTTGTTCTTCACGACCTTGACCTTGGTCTCGTTGCCGATGACCTCCTCGCCCTTCTTGATCGAGCCGATGCGCCGGATGTCGAGGCGGACCGAGGCGTAGAACTTGAGGGCGTTGCCGCCGGTGGTGGTTTCGGGCGAGCCGAACATCACGCCGATCTTCATGCGGATCTGGTTGATGAAGATGACCATGGTGTTGGTCTTCTTGATCACGCCGGTGAGCTTGCGCAGCGCCTGGCTCATGAGGCGGGCCTGCAGGCCGGGCAGCGAATCGCCCATTTCGCCTTCGATCTCGGCCTTGGGCGTGAGCGCGGCGACCGAGTCGATGACGACCAGGTCGACCGATGAGGAGCGGACCAGCGCGTCGACGATCTCGAGCGCCTGCTCGCCGGTGTCGGGCTGGGAGATCAGCAGCTCCTGCAGGTTGACGCCGAGCTTTTGCGCGTATTGCACGTCGAGCGCGTGCTCGGCGTCGATGAAGGCGCAGGTGCCGCCGAGCTTCTGCATCTCGGCGATGACCTGCAGGGTGAGCGTGGTCTTGCCGCTCGACTC
>JANMCC010000300.1:0-3104 GCA_031360885.1 Burkholderiales bacterium
CTCGCTCTCGCCGAAGGTGAGGCGGCGGCGCGCGCCGGCCAGCGCATGCCAGGTCGGCGTGTGCTCGTCGTCGGCCGGGAAGACCGCCGTGCCGCTGTCTTCGAGCGCGGCGATCGCGCTGCCGTTCTCCCGCGCCACCGCGTCGACGCTGGCCATGAACTCGAGATGCTCGCGCTGCGCGTTGTTGACCAGCGTGACCGTCGGCCGGGCGATCGCCGCCAGCCGGGCGATCTCGCCGGGATGGTTCATGCCGAGCTCGACCACGGCGGCGCGGTGGCCGTCGCGCAGGCGCAGCAGGGTCAGCGGCAGGCCGATGTCGTTGTTGAAGTTGCCCTCGGTCGCGAACGCCGCGTCGCCTTGCCAGGCACGGAAGATCGCGGCGATCATCTGCGTCACCGTCGTCTTGCCGTTGCTGCCGGTCACCGCCACCAGCGGCAGCGCGAAGCGGCGCCGCCAAGCGGCCGCGAGCTCGCCGAGGGCGAGGCGCGAATCGGCGACCTCGAGGCCGGGCAGGCCCGCAACGCCCAGGCCGCGCTCGGCGAGCGCGGCGACCGCGCCGGCCGCCTTCGCCTGGGCCAGGAACTCGTGCGCGTCGAAACGCTCGCCGCGCAGGGCGACGAACAGGTCGCCGCGGCGCAGCGTGCGGGTGTCGCTGTGAACGCGCTCGAAGGCGAGCGCCGCATCGCCGATCAGGCGCGCTCCGGGCAGGCTCGCGGCGGCGTCGCCCAGCGTGGCCATCGGCCCTGCCGCCACGGGCTCCGCGGCGGCGCGGCGGGCCGCGAGCGCGTTTGCGGCATGCACCGCATCGACGAACGGGTGCTTGACGCCGGCGATGTCCTGGTAGTCCTCGTGGCCCTTGCCGGCGATCAGCACCACGTCGGCCGGCGCGGCCGAGCTCACGGCGTGGCGGATCGCCTCGGCGCGGTTCTCGATGACGTCCACCTCGTCGTGGCCGATCGTGCCGGCCAGGATCTGCGAGAGGATGAAATCGGCCGACTCGAGCCGCGGGTTGTCGCTGGTGACGACCACGTGCTCGGCGAGCTTCATCGCGATCGCGCCCATCAGTGGGCGCTTGCCGGCGTCTCGGTTGCCGCCGCAGCCGAACACGCACCAGAGCTTGCCGCCGTGCTCGGCGGCGAGCGGCCGGAGCGCGGCGAGCGCCTTCTCCAGCGCGTCGGGCGTGTGCGCGTAGTCGACCACGACCTGCGGCAAGCCCGCGGCCTCGGCGCCGCTGGCGACGCGCTGCATCCGGCCCGGCACCGGCGTGAGGCCGGCGCAAGCGGCGGCGGCGTCGTGCAGGCCGATGCCGAGGGCGCGCAGCACGCCGATCGTCGACAGCAGGTTGGAGACGTTGTAGTCGCCGATCAGCGGCGTCGCGATCCGCGCCCGGTCTGCCCCTTCGCAGACATCGAAGGCGAGGCCGTCCCGGCCGTAGCGGATGTCGGTGGCGCGCAGGCGCGCCTCGCCGCGGGTCGAGACGGTCCAGGTGTCGATCGGCGACTTGGCGAGCGTGGCCGCCAGCTCGACGCCTTGCGCGTCGTCGAGATTGACGACCGCCGACTTCAGGCCCGGCCAGGCGAAGAGCTGCGCCTTGGCCTGCCAGTAGGCGACCATGTCGCCGTGGTAGTCGAGGTGGTCCTGGGTGAAGTTGGTGAACACCGCCACCGCCACCCGGGTGCCGGCGAGGCGATGCTCGGCGATGCCGATCGAGGACGCCTCGATCGCGCAGCTCGAAAAGCCGCGCGCCGCGAAGTCGGCGAGCGCGGTCTGCAGCGTGATCGGGTCGGGGGTCGTCAGGCCGGTCGACTCGAGCGCCGGCGGCTCGCCGATGCCGAGCGTGCCGATCACCGCCGAGCGCCGGCCGATCGCGCCCAGCGCCTGCGCCACCCACCACGCCGTCGAGGTCTTGCCGTTGGTGCCGGTGACGGCGACGACGTCGAGCCGCTCGCTCGGCGCGCCGAGGAAGCGGCTGGCGATCTCGCCGACGGCCGCCTTCAGGCCGCGCACCGCGGCGACGCGGGGCTCGCCGTCGAAGCCGAAGGCGTCGGCGCCATCGGCCTCGACCAGGCAGGCCACGGCGCCGGCGAGCAGCGCATCGGGCACGTGGCGGCGCGCGTCGGTCGCGTGGCCGGGCCAGGCGACGAAGGCGTCGCCGGGCGCGACCTTGCGGCTGTCGCCGACCAGGCGGCGAACCTGGCGCAGCAGCAGCCAGGCGTTCGCCGCGTCGCGCGAATCGAGCGTCGCCAGGCCAGCGCTCACTAGAAGCTCTCCGTTTCGACCGGCACGTCGCGCGAGACGATCTGCGGCTTGACGTCGAGGTCGGGCTGCACGCCCATCATGCGCAGCGTCTGCTGCACGACCTCGCTGAACACCGGCGCGGCAACGTCGCCGCCGTACCACTTGCCGGCCGTGGGCTCGTCGACCATCACCGCGACGATGATCCGCGGGTGCGAGATCGGCGCCATGCCGACGAACCAGGCGCGGTACTTCTTCTCCGCGTAGCCGGCCCCTTCCTGCTTGTAGGCGGTGCCGCTCTTGCCGCCGACCGAATAGCCCATGACCTGCGCCTTCGGCGCGGTGCCGCCGGGCAGCGTCACCAGGTGCAGCATGTCGCGCACCGTCGCTGCGGTCTTGGGCGAGATCACGCGCACGCCCGAGATCGGGAGGCCCGGCGCCTGGCCGAGCGGCCGCGTCATCGTCACCGGGATCAGCTCGCCGTCGTGCGCGAACACGGTATAGGCATGGGCGATCTGGAACAGCGACGCCGAGAGGCCGTAGCCGTAGCTCATGGTCGCCTGCTCGATCGGCCGCCAGGTCTTGTAGGGCCGGAGGCGCCCCGTGACCACGCCGGGAAAGCCGAGCTGCGGCTTCTGCCCGAAGCCGACCGCGCTGAACAGCTCCCACATCTCGCGCGGCGTGAAGGTCATCGCCATGCGCACCGCGCCGACGTTGCTCGACTTCTGGATCACCTCGGTCACGGTCAGGTTGCCGTGCGGGTGCGAGTCGGTGATGGTCGAGCCGGTGAGCGTCATCTTGCCGGGCGCGGTCTGGATGACGGTGCTCGGCGTGACCCGGCCGCTCTCCAGCGCCCAGGCGGCGATGAA